>NZ_SDLG01000005.1:0-175375 GCF_013096965.1 Anoxybacillus sp. CHMUD | reverse complement strand
AACCTAAAGGGGGAAAGCTATCGATTGCGGGAAAAAAGGCTCCAACAAGAAAAACAGAAGGATCAATGAGGTCCTTCTGGGGAATTTTAAACCGGCGATTTTGGGGAAAAAATAATCGGCCTTGACACCACGAGCTGTTATCAATGGTCTTTCTAAAATAGATAGCCGTCTTCGAATGTGCTGGATAAAGGTATTTGTGGCGTTGTCATTCACGATTAGCAATGTCCTTTGGTTCGAATGATGAAAGATTGGTTGTACAATCAATTCATCGAAATCTTCTGTCAATTGTCGCAAGTGGATGTTCAATCGAATTATCAGCGTATTCATAATGACTGCTGCCACCTGAAATGACTTTCTTATGAAATTGGTGTGTATGAAATAATTCTTCCAGTTTCAGAAAAGCCAATTTCTGCAAAGAACTTGTAATCATAACCAAAGTTAATTCCCCAGTTGATTAAATCCACTCCTGCTTGAATAAATTCCTCACGAGCTTGTTTCCGAGATTTTGTTTTATCCGTTTGACAAAGAAAATGGTGGGCATTAGATAAGTGAATTTCTTTGGCAAATACACGATAAAGGGAAGTCATCAATGAATTTATGTCCAATTAGCATCAATTTTAACACATATTTGGAATACTGTCTGTTGGTCAGCAGTCACTTGCTAATTATAATGCGATTAATGGTGATAAATTCAATAAAACATTGATATATCAACAAATAAAAGGAGTCCAATTCATATGCGAATTGAACTCCTTTTTGTATTACTTTTTTCAATTTTATACTCAACAACCGAACCCGTTATGTTAAATTGTGCCTTTTTGTATGTTATCCCAAAGAATAATCTAGCGGATGTGTAGAGAAAATAATCCAAAAAATGGTTCTTTCGGGAGTTTTTTATCAAAAACGATGTTATTTCATCAGAACTCAAGACATCGCTAAAAGTATGAAAGCGGATGTGACACAATTAAAATGTGAAGATGATATGGTATACAGAACGTAACAAGAAGGATGCTAAAAATGAAATCGAAAACGAGCAATAAAAAGTGGTCATTTTGAATCGATCGATAAACTGCATTCATACGGAGGTTTCTAATGAACAGGGATAAAGACAAGAAAGAAACTGAGAAAAAAGAGGAACAAACACAACAAACAAGTAATGAGGATAACGTCATACGGGAACTTGAAGAAGAATTTACAAAAGATGTGCTGATATTTTAAAGGACAGCTCACTGCTGTCCTTTTTATACCCTTAAATCGGCATGTTGCAAGTCTGATTTTTCCACCTGAACGGTTGTCATCATCCCCCCTCATTTATTATCTAAATCCCTCATTTTCATGAAAAAACATTTCCTAAACTTGACAAAAAACTGAATGTAAAATATGATACATACATATGAATATATGCTCATATATAATAAATAAAGTGAGGGAAATCATCATGAAGACCGAAGACCATTCTTTCCTAAAATCTGAAACCATTGAAAATGTATCGCGCATATTTAAAGTATTAGCCGATCCAATACGAATCAAAATTCTTTATTTGTTATCGCAAGAAGAGTGCAATGTCAATCACATTGCAGAAGTGTTGGAAATGTCACAATCAGCCGTTTCCCACCAACTTAGTATGTTGCGAAATCTGAGACTGGTTAAGTATCGCCGTGAAGGAAAAACACTGTTTTACTCCTGCGATGACGAACACGTTATTTCATTATTAAAACAAGCCATTGACCATGCTGAACATCATTAAGGAGGCGTTTTATCATGCATCATCACCACCATCATTCTCACGACCACCATGGTCATCACCATCACCACGGACACCATCATGGTCACAGTAGAGAAGGGAATAAAAAAGGGCTTACGATTGCACTTCTCATTACCACTGGAATTATGTTATTGGAGTTTTTTGGAGGTTTAATCACAAACAGTCTAGCTCTTCTTTCTGACTCTGGTCATATGCTTAGTGATGCCAGTTCACTTGTTCTTAGTCTAGTTGCTATTTGGTTTGCCACCAAACCAGCTTCCCCCAATAAAACGTATGGCTTTTATCGTTTTGAAATTTTAGCCGCTTTATTTAATGGAGTTACCTTGTTTGTAATCGCTGGATTTATTATTTGGGAAGCAATTGAACGTTTTTACAACCCACCAACGGTAGCTAGCGGCTCTATGATGCTGATTGCGTCCATTGGTCTTTTTGCCAATCTTTTAAGTGCTTGGGCGTTAATGAAAAAAGGGGATGTGAAAAATAATGTCAATCTTCGTAGTGCCTATCTTCATGTGATCGGTGATGCTCTGGGTTCCGTAGGCGCTATCGTTGCTGGGCTTGTCATGTGGATCTTTGGTTGGTATGTGGCAGATCCCATTATTTCCGTTTTGGTTGCTTTATTAATCTTGAAAGGCGCTTGGGGAGTTGTTAAACATACGGTTCACATTTTGATGGAAGGAACGCCCATTACCATTGACCTAAATGAAGTGAAAAAAGTCTTAGAAAGTATTGACGGAGTTATTAATGTTCACGACCTCCATATTTGGACGATTACATCAGGGCTGGATTCATTAAGTTGCCATATTTTAATTGAAGATCATCAAGACAGCCAAAAGGTTTTACAAGAAGCGATCCATTTTATTGAGGAACACTTTAAAATTCAGCATACAACCATTCAAATTGAGACTTCTCAAATTCATCACGAGGACATGAAAATCTAACGAAAAGTATTAATCAATATAGAGCAAGATCAGTCATTGTTCATATTTTAGCAAACTTAAACTAATAAACGATAAAAGTTTTCCTTGACTAAAAAATTTTCTGATGTACAATTTATTTAGGCAACATTTTCTTTGCTCTTACATATATCTAATTCTAAGTTGTAGGAGCAAATTTTTTTACCCCAAAAGTTTCCTTGGTACGGTGCCTGTCACGCCCCGAGGATTGGCGAGATTTGTAGAAATAGAGAGTCATAGCGCGTGTACTCCTCCGTGATCTTTGACTCTCTTTACTTTTTATTGTAGGAAATGTGCCTTCACATTTTGAAATTCAAATTGTTCCTTTAGGGACGCCTGCGATACGATTAGGGTTGGCTGTTTTTGTTCTCGCTGTTGAAAAAGTGTATTTTGCGTTTTCACATTGCAGCAAGCGGGTTGAGAAATATCTTGTTGCGGAAGGAGTATTTTGAGAATATTTTGGTGATGAGGTCACGAATGTCGTTAATGGAGATGTCGTGTAATACGTAAAGGGTAATATGTTCGAATAAAAATGCTAACGTTCTTTCTAAACCCCTCTGCTTTCGATATAGGCTTTGACAAATTCGCCGTAAGCTTTCTTATCCATTATGGGATTTACATAATTTAACTTTCGATCTTTATAAGTATAGTTCTCTCGAATCCAGCGAAAGTCTTTATCGTTATTACTAACTAATGTGGCATTATGTATAAGAGCTGCAGCTGCAACAAGAGCGTCTGGTGCTTTAATACTCTTTTTGCGTGTACGATCGGCTCTTGCTTTCCTTCTTATGTCAGCTGCTAGCTCTGTATCTTCTCTAGTGATGTCATAAATTTGATCAGCCAGTTGAATATATCCTTTTCTATTTTCTCTTATGTCAGGATCTGTTTCGATTTCGAAATGAGACATGATCTCCATCTCAATCAAGGTAGTCATAATAATCTCTGCCTCATCTTCAATTAGCTGTTCGATGAACTCCACTGCATCAGGGTAACTCATTTCATGTGCCGCATATATATTTGTATCAATTAGTATTTTTGTTGACACTGCTTAATCCTCCCACTCTTCCCTGTTTGCAATTCTCAATGATTCCAACACGCCTTCTTTGCTAAATAACTTTCCACTACCAGCTAGACGTTTGTGTAACGCTTTTTTTTCTTCTTTGGTTAGTTTTTTCTTTTCAGGTCGCACTTGAATGACCTCCTTCATTTGCCCTTCTGTTAGAACAGGCACTTCGATTCGGTAATGATGACGGTTCTGACGCACGATTCTCTTTAAAATTGGTCGTTTTGCTGTTCCAGTTGTTATATGATAGGCGCCACGGTTCCCTTTTTTGTTAGTTCTCATTTGTATCCCACCTTGGTTGAGGTTTTATACACATTATACCATATTTCAAGAAGTCATGATACGGTGCCACCGCCCCGAAGCATGCCGAGATTTGTAGAAGCAGGGAGTGATAGTTTTCTCTCTGCTTTTTCCATTTCTAAAGAAGGAACATCACCAATTTTGTCGAAAATACACCACAAAATAGAAAGCGAGGTGCATATATGGCCATTGACCATGATCGGTTGTTTAAAGAGTTGATTACGACGTTTTTTGAAGAGTTTCTTCTTCTCTTTTTCCCGCATGTGCATGAGCATATCGATTTTCAGCACGTGTCGTTTTTGTCGGAGGAATTGTTCACCGATGTGACGGCGGGGGAGAAGTATCGCGTCGATTTGCTTGTCGAAACGAAGTTGAAAGGGGAGGATAGCCTCATTATTGTCCATATCGAAAATCAAAGTTACGTGCAGCCATCGTTTCCAGAGCGAATGTTTATTTACTTTAGCCGCTTGTTTGAGAAATACCGAAAGCGAATGTTGCCAATTGCCGTATTTAGCTATGATTCTCTTCGACATGAATCTTCATCGTTTACAACGCTCCAATTTCCTTTTTTCGATGTGCTTCAATTCCGCTTTCTTACTGTGGAATTACGCAAACAAAACTGGCGTGATTACATTCGCCACGACACCCCAATCGCCGCTGCGCTGTTAAGCAAAATGGGGTATACTGAAAGTGAACGGGTAGAACTGAAAAAACAGTTTTTACGCATGATCGTACGCATGGAATTAGACGAAGCAAAGCAACGATTGTTAATCGGCTTTTTCGAAACATATGTTAGGCTGTCGGATGAAGAAGAACAACAATTGCGAAACGAGGTGAATGAAATGGAGACGAAAGAAAAAGAACAAGTGTTGGATTTAATCATTTCATATGAGAAAAAAGCGCTAGAGAAGGGTTTGAAAGAAGGCGTGGAACGAGGGTTACAACAAGAAAAACGCCAAATCGCGAAAAAGATGCTGGAAAAAGGCTACGACGTACAGACAATTCATGAACTAACGGAGTTGTCTGTGGAAGAGATTGAGGGGTTGAAGTGATGTCATCTCTTGTCTGAAATTGTATCAACAGCGTCTCCCTGCCTTTTTAGATGAGTGGAAGAAGCATTGGGATTAGGATTAGAAAGTGGTTGCTAAGGCGATGCATATTCGCACCGCCTATTTTTGTCCAACAATTGCTTTCGTAAACTCGGTGAAGTCTGTCAAATGGGTGTCGAGTATTTTTTGTAAAATCGTCAAGTTCAGTTCTTGATAGTCATGCACGGCGATATTACGAAATCCGACCATCGCTTTCATTTTCTGTGACAAGGATGAAGAGATGATTCCGTGTTGTTCTAAAAGGGTAAAAGCGTCTCGGCTTGTTTGTGGCAGTCCGAGCTTTTTTTGTGCAACGACGTGCATCGCTAAGTCAATGCTTGCTTCACACGCCCGTTGGAGGTTGAGGACAATGGAATCTTGCTTTGTGTAATTCTCCAAATGTTTTGGGTTGTTTTCATATTCTTCGTGAATGCGTTTCAGACACCGTTCGATGACACTGATTTTATTTAGGATGACATCATGAATCATAAACCGACCCACTTTCCGCAATGTTTCGCAAAATCTCTGCTCGTTCCTCGTTTAGTTTTGCATACATTTTTAGCACTAGCCATTCAAATTCTGCCCTTTTTTGTTCGCTTGCACAATAGATGACCTTACCGCTACTGACGATTTGTGCTTGAAAAACGGTGCTCGCTTCTTTTAAATCGATGAGATCGACGTCTCGCTGTAATCGCTCTGCCAATTGTTGCGCGAGCATAAAGCGTTCATAGTGGTCTAATGATCGTTCATCGCTCAAAAAAGCAATATCAATGTCGCTATCGTGGCGAATATGTCCTGTTGCTGCTGATCCGAACAAATAAATGACAGAAGGGGAGACCGCATTCTTTAATGTTTCCACAATGATTTGTTCCATCTGGTCACCGTCCTTTTATTTCCATGCTATTACAATTATATGATTTTCGGTTGTGTGTGTCACGTCCCTATAGAAAACTTAGTTTTTTATGTGATTACAACGTTATTCCAAAGGATGGCCGCCTCTTTTGATCACCATTTGCTACAGTCATATGAAGTGTTTTGTTACTTAATTATTCAAAGTATTCACATGTTATACTAATTATAAGTCGCTAGAGGATCTGGTTTTGTCAGATTTTGGGGAATGGCTATTACTAGTTATGAATGACGAAGAAGAGATAGTTGCCAAACATTCATTTATAGTAAAAAATATCGCATTCACATATACATCCAAGAGGTGTTCGTCAATGAACGAAAACATACTCTTTTAGTTTCGTTTTCAATCACTCTGGCTTTTTTTCTCCTTATTGAACTTTTATTCAAAAAAAGAAAAGGGATAAAGTTTCGATTCGATCTTTTGTTGTGAAGTTTGTTAGCATCGTTATTTTTGTTTACATAATAAAGTTAACCATTTTATAAAGGGTGTCCTTATCTTATAGTGATAACAAGGACACTTTTCTTTTTCTATGGAGATAACCAATCTATGCTTTCACGGAAGCTCTATTCGGGACTCTCTTTTTAATTTGGCGAAAATATTCAAATTTATTCATCCTTTTCGATAGTATTCGACAACATTTCTCGTTCTCTTTCTGTACAATAAAATCGGGTTTTATTATAAGATAACGATTCAATCCGACACGATATTATCGATTGAAAATATGACTGAAAAAGAGAAAGATACGTTTATTGATTTAAAGTGGTGGAGTAAGGAAGAGTTGAAGAAAATAAAAAACTTTGCGCCACATGAAATATTGAACTATTTTTAGAAGGTAAATACATTTAGATGTGATGCTTGTCACACTTTAAGCAGATGATTTGAAGTGAGAAAGATATGTTCGTTACAATAAGGAAGAAAATTTCCTCCGATCTGGGGGACAAAACTGAGGTGTCACAATGAAAATTGAAGTATGGTCCGATTTTGTTTGTCCGTTTTGTTATATCGGCAAGCGGCGGTTAGAAGAGGCGCTTGCGTCTTTTCCGCATCGGGAGAATGTCAAGGTCGTCTTCCGTAGTTTTGAACTTGATCCGCATGCAAAAAAAGAAACGCCATTTAGCATTCACGAAATGATTGCGCAAAAATACGGTATTTCCGTAGAAGAAGCGAAGCGGGCAAACGCCGATATTGGCAAGCAAGCGGAGGCGCTTGGTCTTACGTTCCGTTTTGAGACGATGAAACCGACCAATACGTTTGATGCCCACCGTCTTGCGCAATATGCGAAGGAAAAAGGGAAGCTTGATGAAGTAGTAGAACGGCTGTTTTACGCTTATTTTACCGAATCGAAGCGAATTAGCGACCGCAATGTGCTACTGGAGCTTGCTGAAGCGGCAGGGCTTGATCGGAAAGAGGCGGAAGCGGTGCTTGATAGCGAACGTTATGCCGAACACGTGCGAAACGAAGAAGCGATAGCGGCTCAACTCGGCGTCCGGGGCGTTCCGTTTTTCGTCTTGAATCAAAAATACGCCATTTCCGGTGCCCAGCCTGTCGAAGTATTCAGGCAGGCGCTAGAGCAAGTGTGGGCAGAAGAACAGCAGTCCTCATCGCTACAATTGCTTGCGGAAAAAGGAAAAACGTGCACGGACGGAAATTGCGCTATCGACTAAATTTAAGCAAATGAAAAGCCGGCTAGGGAACCCCGAACCCTGACCGGCTTTATCTTATTCCACATCATCCATATGCAAGATGGAATTAAGCGAAATTGCTAAATCTGGATACAAAAAAGACGTTAAAACATCTTTCGGGCCGAATACTGCGCGTTTTTGAAACCGCCCGTCTTCTAAGCCGATGACTTCAATCGTCCGATTGCTTGGGTCGACCATCCAATACTCTTTCACGCCGTTTGTTTCATATAAATAATATTTTTGATTTCGATCTTTAATTCCTGTGCTAGCGGATAACACTTCGATCACGAGATCGGGTGCGCCTTGTACTCGGTTTTTCTTCAGTTGATTTACGTTGCAAATGACGAATAAGTCTGGCTGTACAACGGTTTGCGCTTCTTCTTCATTGTTATCTGTATCGAATTGCACGTCAAATGGGGACAAGATGAGGTGGCATCCACGTGCTTTGAAGTAAGGAGCTAAGGCGAGATGCAGTTCGCCGACGACATATTGATGAATATACGAAGGCGATGCAAGCAAATAAGGGACACCGTCAATCAGCTCCCAATTTCCTTCCCATTGCTGAATATCTTTATATGAATACATACGACCGTGTTGTGCTTTTTCCATCTCTCCCACATCCTTTTTTCTACATTATATCATAATGAGAAAGTACTTTTGACATACGACGAAACCGACACTTCATTTGTTTTGTCTGGACAAATTCCGACAAAATTTTGTCTTTATATTTGCTATAGTAGAATTAATATTGATCGTAAAGGGAGATGGACATGATTCGTAAGTTGAATAGCGCAGATCATCATGTTGTGTTTTCTTTTTTAAAGCAGGAGCCTTCATTGAATCTTTTTATTATCGGTGATATTGAAGCGTTTGGATATGAGCAAGAGTTTCAAGAGCTGTGGGGCGACTTTGATGAGAATGGCAAGTTGCGAGCTGTATTGTTGCGATTTTATGATTCGTATATTCCATATGCTTCGGGGGAGTTTGATATAGAAGGATTTGCGAAAATTATGAGACATGCTGCTCAGCCTGTTCGACTCTCAGGCAAAACCGAGCTTGTCGCAAAATTTGAACCTCTCTTACTGCTTGGAAAAAAGCGAGTCACGTATTTTTGTGAATGTAACGAAATCACATTTCCAGAAGAGCAAAGTCGCTATGAAATTAAGCGGGCAACGATTGATGATGTCGATCGAATACTTGAACTGCGTCGCCGCATCACGGAGTTTTCGGTACCGCCGTCATCGCGAGATATGCTAGTCAAATCGTTAGAAACAAATACAGGGCGTGTGTACTATATCGAGGAAGATGGTCGCATGGTGTCGTCTGTCGCAACAACTGCAGAAAATACGCTATCTGCGATGGTTGTCGGCGTTTGCACAGATCCGAATGATCGTCACAAAGGGTATGCAAGCGAAATTATGAAACGAGTTATCGAAGATTACGTTCGCGCTGGAAAAATGTTATGTTTATTTTATGACAATCCGAATGCGGGACGCATTTATAAAAGACTCGGTTTTTATGATATCGGGATGTGGACGATGTATGGATAATTTCTAGCTATGACATGAAAAGCGTGAAGTTGCCGAGCTTCACGTTTTTCTTTTGTTGCATAGGTGAGCTATAATGGAGAGGTTAGATGAACGGAAGGGGAAGGATTGGTCGATCATGCACATCATATTATTTGATGGCATTTGTCATTTTTGTAGTGCAACGGTTCGTTTTATTATTGAAAGAGACGAAAAAGCTTATTTTTATTTTGCTTCGTTGCAAAGTGAAGCAGGGCAAGCGTTGTTGAAAAAATATCATATTCCCCAACAACTCGATAGTTTTATATTAATCGATGAATGTACATACTATGTTAAATCTACTGCAGCGTTACGCGTATGCAAACATTTGCGAGGGTTTTGGAAGTACTTATATTGGCTTATTCTTATCCCTTCTCCTATTCGCGATCAAGTATATGATTGGATCGCGAAAAATAGGTATCGTTGGTTCGGAAAGAAGGATTGCTGCTTTGTTCCGACAGAGGATATAAAGAAGCGCTTTTTATAAGGAGCTGTTGTCAGCAAAGGAGGAAAAATGATTCAAGGAGAAAATTTGTTGCTTGTAGCAAGTTTGGTTATGACATATTTATTTTTTTATTATGGTGTGTTCGTTTTAAAAGCGGAACGACGCATGATGGATGTTATTTTTAACAGTTTCATATATGGCTTAGTCATATGGAAATTGAGTTACGGTATTGTACATCCAAACATGGTGCTGGAAAATCCGTTAACGCTTCTTTATTTTAACGGTGGCGTTGTTGGACTTGTTTTAGCGGCTGTGTTTATTGTTTTTTACACATATTGGCATTTGAAAAAAGAGCATATTTCGTTCGACACTTATATACGTGTAGCTACCCCGATATATTTTGGATATTGGATTGTATTTCTTTTATGGAAGGGAAGTGGATTTCCAGAAGATCGCTTCATTTGGCTACAAGCTGTCGTCGCTGTTGTTTTCTTTATCGTTTCTTCACGTATGAAAACGACAAGAAAGTTATGGCAATTGCTTATTTCGTTCCATATTCTCGTCTTCATCTTCTCATCCATGTCGGATATGACAAAAGAAGCAACTTCACAGCAAGCGATTTCGAACATTGGAATTGATGTAGGAGAAATTGCCCCTGATTTCGAGTTAATGACATTAAAGGGTAAGAAAATGAAGCTGTCTCAATTTCGCGGAAAGAAAGTGGTTTTAAACTTTTGGGCATCATGGTGTCCTCCATGCCGTGCGGAAATGCCAGAGATGCAACGATTTTATGAACAGTATGGACAACATGTCGCGATTGTAGCGGTCAATTTGACGAATAAAGAAAAAAATCATCAGGCTGTCGAGACGTTTATTAACGAAAAAGGAGTATCATTCGATATTATGCTTGATGAGCAAGGGACGGTTAGTAAAACATATGAAGTGATCACCATTCCGACTTCGTATATCATTGATGAACAAGGAGTCATTCGTAGCAAACATGTCGGTCCACTTTCATATGATATGATGAAACGAACCGTTTTGTCGGAATGAGGTCGCATGTTGAGCGAACAGCTATTATATCTGTTCGCTCATTTGTTTTTTCGATTTTCTATTTGCCATTTGGGCATATAGTTCAGGAAAGCTGCAATGGGATGCAATTGACTCAATTAATATTTGTTTTGTGTCTCTCTTTTGTAATTTCATATTCATTTGTAATCCGATCTGAAGTAGTTGTTCTTTTTTGAAAGACATTAAAAACGTTGTTGCCTCTTCTTTGTTCATGTTTTTCATTTGTTTTATGACGTTTGCATAGTCCGTTACGTTTGTGGTTTGCTTTTTTCGTGTTTGATTTTGCAACTTTGCAGAAAGATCATCGAGCATTTCTTCGACTGTACAATGCTCATAATGTTTTAAAAGAACGAGTATTTTTTCTAACATATGCGTTAATGTGTTTACGTTCATACGACAATTCCCCCACCAATTCGGTTTAAAAATTCGAGCGTCATTTTCTTCACACATTCACTTTGTTTCCCTTGATGGTTTTCAACAGCAAACACAGGATAACTGAGCATGGATGCACGCGTGATGGCGTCACCATATGGTAAATAGCTGTTAAATATCATGTCAGATGAGAGCGTACGTTTCAATGTATTGATCATATTTTCCTGTGTTTGTTTTGGTTGATTTCCGTATTCGCGAATGAAATTGAGGACGATTCCGATCAGTTTTGTATGGCTATATTCTTTTGAACTCGACTGAAATCTTTCGTTTAACTCATCGACTTTATTTTTAATGGCTGAGATACCGTATGAAGAAAGACGATCAGGAATCGCGGGAATTAAATAGTAATCGCTTGCGTACAGGGCGTTTTGCGTAATGTAATTTAAATTTGGTGGACAATCGATAAAAATAAAATCATATTCATGTTTTATCGTGTTTAAAATATGGTGTAGCATTTGAAATTTATAAATGTCCGAACCAAATAAATGTTCTTTGAAATATGGCCTTGAGTAAACGGCAATATCCATGTCTGTATGGATAAGTTCAGCGTGTGCTGGAAGCAAATCAATATGTTCATACACTTTCTCATTTTTACTTCGCACGCACGCTTTTAAAATAAAGTCGTCCACATCTACTTGTGGATGCTCATTTTTCAAGTAATGTTCGATTAAATCTTTCAATGTGCCGATCGGAGGTGTTTTATGATAGGCTAATTGTTCAAACCGTTCGGGTGTTAAACATGAAATAGAGAGGTTACATTGTGCGTCTGCATCTACTAACAACACTTTTGGTTGAGCATGTTCAAAACCAAACAGTTCTAATTCGTCGGATGATAAATGTTGTAGTCCTGTCGCTAAATGATGGGTCACAGTCGTCTTGCCCACTCCGCCTTTCCAGTTGATAATACTAATTACTTTTGCCTGTCGCTCCATGATGATCGCCTCCTGTTGCATATGGACGATTCATGTGTATGAGAAAAAGTGCAAAGTTATGACGAATTATTTGCGTAATATTAGGATGATGGACATATTGTTTTGTGTCATAATGTTGATAGCAGAAGATGAGAGATGTAGCGAGGAGGAACACTTATGGAAGTTTTTGAACAATATTTAGCAAAGATTGATCATGTCGACCATCGCAACCGAGTAGAGGAAATTTTACGGTGGGTTTGTGATACGTTCCCACAGTTACAACCGCAAATCAAATGGAATACACCTATGTTTACCGATCACGGGACATTTATCATCGGCTTTTCTACAGCCAAACACCATGTGAGTGTGTCACCTGAAGAAGCATGCATGGCTCATTTTGCTGATGAAATTGCCCAAGCTGGTTATAGCGCGACGAAAGGATTGTTTCGCATCCCGTGGAATGAACCGGTCAATTATGAATTGCTAGAGAAGATCATTGAATTTAATATTCAAGAGAAAGCAGATTGCACAAGTTTCTGGGGAAAGTAACAGAAAAAAGCATTTCTCGAAAAGTTGCCATTTTTGCCTCGTTAGCCGTGACAAAAATAGTGCCGCTTCCTTTTTTGCCGCGGTACGATTGGTTGCTCATTATTTGTCTTTTCATGCAATGGTGGATGGTGCGCGTTGGATTAGAAACGAGAGATGAACTAATGGTGATTACTTTGTTTCACCTCATTGGGCTTGCGTTTGAACTGTTTAAAGTGCACATGGGGTCTTGGGCGTATCCAGAAGCAGGATATACGAAAATTTTCGGTGTGCCTTTATATAGCGGGTTTATGTATGCGAGTGTCGCTAGCTATCTTTGCCAAGCATGGCGGCGATTAAAAGTGGAGCTCGTCAAATGGCCGCCATTTTCAATCGTTGTTCCACTAGCTGCGGCGATTTATTTAAATTTTTTTACCCACCATTATTGGTTTGACGTCCGTTGGTGGTTAATCGGACTTGTTATGTTCGTTTTTTGGTCGTCATCCGTCATATACGAGGTGAATGGAACGCGTTACCGCATGCCGCTTGTTGTTTCATTTCTTCTCATCGGGTTTTTTATTTGGATTGCGGAAAATATTGCTACGTTTTTTGGTGCTTGGCAATACCCGAACCAAGTGGATACATGGAGTATTGTTCATCTCGGAAAAGTGAGCTCATGGTTTTTATTAGTCATTGTCAGCTTTCTCATCGTTGCGACGTTAAAGCAGATGAAAGGGAACATTCCGCAGACAACAATCATAGCGGTTAAGACGAAAAGAGAAATAGTTTAGCGAACAGTCGTTGTTACTGTTCGCTCATTTTTTTGTATGATATTCCTCAACCACCGAACGAACGATATGGAAAGAACTCCATTCGCCTAGGGATAGAAAAGTGATTGGATATTTCTTTGGAAAAAGGGCAGATTGTATTTGTTTTAATGTCGCTCCTTTTTCATACAAATCAACAATTTTTCCTTGAAGTTCTTGTAAATAATGAAGCTTTCGTTGTAAAGCAGTTCGTCCGTCTTTTATATAACCAGCGTGGGTACAAAACATTTCGTCGAAATCGTACGTTAATACTTTTTTTAATGAGTCAATCAAGGTAGAAATGCTTTCTTCGCGCAAGATGAGTTTTGTTTTTTCTAGACAGTATAAGTCTCCTGTGAAAAGTTGTCCTGTTTCACGATTGAGAAGTGCAAGATGGTCAGCCGCATGACCTGGCGTATGGATGACGTCCCACATCGCACGGCGGGTGGAGAACGTATTTCCAATCGGCTTCGCTTGAAAAGGAGGGCGATTTCCCCAGAAAAACTTGCGGTATATTGGATAATCTGCTCGTTTACGACAATAATCAATCATGGTCTCATTCATATAAATCGGCAGTTGTCGCTCGTTTTGTAAAAACGCAGCACATCCCGTATGATCTTCATGAAAGTGAGTAATCACCGCTTGATCGATGTCTAATGACTTAAAAAAATTTTTAAATTCATTTGCTAATGACGCTGCTCCTGTATCAATCAACACGCCGTCTGTAGCAAAGCAATGCACCGCTAATCGTACCTTCTGAAACGTTAGCGAACCTTTTGCGATATGTACACCAGCAACCGTTTTTTGTTCAAACGTTTTCTTTAATAACATGTTATCTCCCCCTCGTTTTTATTATAACAAAAAAGAATGAATATTCATTCATTTCGGGTTATTTTGTAAAAATAAAAAAGAAGCTGCCTTAAAGCAGCTCTATGAATCAAAAAGTTTTGACCTCGTTAAAAAACGTACCCCTTCCGATCCTTCAAGGGAAAACATACCACCGCGCCCAGATACAACATCAATAATCAATTGAGTATGTTTCCAATATTCGTATTGCGCAGCGTGCATATAAAACGGGCATCCTCCGATTTCACCGAGCAATACGTCTGAGTCACCGATGATAAACTCTCCTTGTGGATAGCACATCGGTGAACTCCCGTCACAACACCCGCCTGATTGATGAAACATAAGCGGACCATATTTCGCTTTTAGTTTTTCGATGAGCTGTAGCGCAGCATCGGTTGCGATGACTTTCGGTTGCATGTGCACCATCCTTTCAAAAAGCCTTTTAAAAAGGCAGCGCTTTTGAGACGCTGCCTGAATGATTAGAAGAATCCAAGTTTTTTTGGTGAATAGCTAACAAGTAAGTTTTTCGTTTGTTGGTAATGTTCAAGCATCATTTTGTGCGTTTCACGTCCGATGCCTGACATTTTATATCCGCCGAAAGCTGCGTGCGCAGGATATGCGTGATAACAATTTGTCCACACACGTCCAGCTTGAATGCCGCGTCCGAAGCGATATGCAGTATTCACATCGCGCGTCCATACACCAGCACCTAGGCCATATAATGTGTCATTTGCGATCGCTAATGCTTCGTCCTTATCCTTAAATGTCGTCACAGACACAACAGGACCGAAAATTTCTTCTTGGAAAATGCGCATCCGATTATGCCCTTTAAAGACGGTTGGTTTGACATAATAACCACCTTGTAAATCTCCTTCTAACATGTTGCGTTCGCCACCGATAAGAAGTTCAGCCCCTTCTTGTTTACCGATGTCAATGTATGACAAAATTTTCTCTAGTTGTTCGGATGAAGCTTGGGCACCAATCATTGTCGTTGTGTCGAGTGGATTGCCTTGTTTAATTTGTTTTACTCGCTCTAATGCTCGTTCCATAAATATATCGTAAATTGATTCTTCGATTAACGCGCGTGAAGGGCATGTACAAACTTCTCCTTGATTTAAAGCAAACATCGTGAATCCTTCAAGCGCTTTATCGAAAAATTCGTCATCTTTCGCAGCGACGTCTGCGAAGAAAATATTTGGTGACTTTCCGCCAAGTTCAAGTGTGACCGGGATTAAATTTTGAGATGCGTATTGCATAATGAGACGTCCAGTCGTTGTTTCGCCTGTAAAGGCAACCTTTGCGATACGTGGGTTCGAAGCGAGCGGTTTGCCAGCTTCAAGGCCAAATCCGTTAACGACATTGACAACGCCTTTTGGTAGTAAATCTTGAATGAGTTCGATCAGCACGAGAATGGATGTTGGTGTTTGTTCGGCTGGCTTTAGTACAACGCAGTTGCCAGCAGCTAAAGCAGGTGCGAGTTTCCAAGCCGCCATTAAAATTGGGAAATTCCATGGAATAATTTGTCCGACAACGCCGAGCGGCTCTTTAAAATGATAAGCGACGGTATCCGCGTCAATCTCTGCCAACGTGCCTTCCTCAGCGCGAATGCAGCCGGCAAAATAGCGGAAATGATCAATAGCTAGAGGAATGTCAGCCGCACGTGTTTCACGAATCGGCTTTCCATTTTCCCACGTTTCCGCCACGGCAAGCATGTCTAAGTTTTCTTCCATTCGGTCTGCAATTTTATTTAATAGGCGCGCTCGTTCAGCAACAGATGTACGTCCCCATGCTTCTTTCGCTGCATGTGCAGCATCGAGTGCTAGTTCAATATCAGCAGCTTTTGAACGAGGGACCTCGCAATATACTTGTCCAGTAACAGGTGAAATGTTTTCAAAATATTCCCCATCTATTGGCGGAACCCATTCCCCACCGATGAAATTTTCATATCTCTTTTTGAATGTAATGAGTGAACCAGGTTGTCCCGGTTGCGCGTAAATCATGTAAATTCCTCCTTTTGTATCCGTTTTCAAATAAAAATAAGTGACCAAGTCTGATATAAAAATATGTGTCGATTTGGTGAAATATGATATGTTTGCTGGGGAAACGTTAGAGAAGTCTCATGTGATGTTATTTTATTGGGAATAAATATATTTGAAATGATGGAGGTAGAGAAGGGGAGGAACACTTTGTTCACCTCCCGAAACGGATCCAATATTCGTCTTCTTGTGATGCAACAGTACAAACAAACGAGCAGCTTTTATTGCTCTTGTTCAGTTTCCGGGATAAAATGGTTATTGTTTCGTGATGCCACAAGATGAAGCAGGAGTCGAGTTTGTTGTTGATGCGAGGAACCATCGTTATCCTTTTAACCGAATTGTTGGATATCATCAAATAGTACACGTTTAAGTGTTAGTATTGATGTTTTTTGTATTGGGTAGAGCCAGCGCCTATCTCTTCAGTGTACTGGGTTCCTCAGAAGCAGAAAATCACGAATGTTTTTGGGGATATTGTCTAGGCAACATATAGGGATCTTTCAGTAGAAATAATCGAAACAGGCATTGAAGAGGAAAGCAAGAGCAGGGGGAATGTCCTGCTCTTGTCTTTATTAGAATGACGTATCTTCGGTAATTGAAAATATTTTATAAATCTCTGATCTTCTTCCTTTTTCGATTAATATATAAACAACATCATTTTCGCGTAATCTCACGTTTCCTTTCGGGGTAATAATTTTATCATTACGAATAATAGCCGTAATTAAGCAATCCTTTGGCAATGGAAGTTGACTAATCGTCATATTTAGTAAATGTGACTGCTTATTACTGATATGGACTTCAACAATTTCCTTATTTGCTTTCGTCGTTGACATCAGTTCGAGGGAGTGAGCCACTTCCCTCTTTTCTCCGAGTAGCAGTCCTAGATGCTTGGCTAAAAAAGGAGTTGTTGATCCTTGAATAAGGGCGGAAATGAGCACAATAAAGAAAACAATATTAAAAATGAGCTGACTATTTTCAATGTTCGAGATAAGTGGGTAAGTTGCCAAGACGATCGGAACAGCACCTTTTAGCCCAGCCCAAGAAAGGAATAGCTTTTCCTTAATAGAGAAATTCATGTTTATTGTACTTATCATGACGCTAATCGGCCTTGCCACAACAATAAGTAGGATAGCTAGGGCGACACCTTCCCATGCTACTTTTACTAGTTCATTTGGAAAAACGAGTAGTCCGAGTAAAATGAACATAAATATTTGCATCATCCATGCTAGCCCTTCGTTAAAACGAAAAATAGAATGGCGATAAACGAGTTGTGCATTGCCGACAAAAACGCCCATAATATATACCGAAAGAAACCCACTACCTTTTAGCAGGGCTGCTATACTATAAGAGAGTATCGCAAATGATAAAGATAGAGTGGGGTATAATCCCGAGGAATCAAGATTTATTTTATTCAAACACCACACAGTTAATTTTCCTAATCCAAGCCCGACAAGAATACCGATAACGATCTGCCAAATAAAGCTGAGAAAGGCGTGGGAAATAGTTAGTTCTGGCTGTTGGATAAATGTAATCAAGGAGAGGGTTAAAATAACGGCCATCGGATCGTTCATCCCCGACTCAGCTTCTAGTGTTGTTGAGAGACGGCGTTTTATATTGACGCTTCCTAGCGTAGCAAATATTGCTGCAGCGTCAGTTGAAGAAACGATAGCGCCTAATAGAAATCCCTCGGCCCATGAAACGTGTAAAATGTATTTGGCAAATATGCCTACGCAAATGGCAGTAATTAGCACTCCAAACGTTGCAAGGGAGGAAGCGGGAACTAAAACTTTTTTTAATGTATTCCACTTTGTGTTCATCCCACCTTCAAACAAAATAATGATTAACGCAAAAATGCCAACAATCTGGGTGAGAAAAGCGTTATCATAATATATAAATTTGGATAAAATCATTCCGACGAGTATGTAAAATACAAGTGATGGCACGCCTAGCCAAGAAGAAAACTTCGTTGTTAATACACCGATGATTAGAAGTAATCCTAACAGAAAAATGATGAAATCTGTGAGCAAGCAAGTCACCTCTTTCCATACTTTCTACTTAAAGTTACGACTTAAATTTAAGCTATAGTAAGTGGAGTGTCAACGAATATGACTTAAATAACATTTTTTGTAATAAAAGTGCAAGCTGAGCGCTATCTCTCAGCTTGCATGATGTTTGTATATTCAACAAATTGTTTTGCCTTTTCTTTCATTCCTTCGCTTTGTAGTGTTTTTTGTAATTCATGAGAAATATTCATTGAACAAAATTTTGGACCGCACATCGAACAAAAATGAGCAAGCTTTGCTCCTTCGGCCGGTAGCGTTTCATCGTGATATTCACGTGCGCGCTCAGGATCTAGTGACAAGTTGAATTGATCTTGCCAACGGAACTCAAATCTCGCCTTTGATAATGCATCATCACGCGTTTGTGCGCCAGGGTGTCCTTTTGCTAAGTCAGCAGCGTGGGCAGCAATTTTGTAGGCGATGACTCCTTGGCGGACGTCTTCTTTATTCGGTAGGCCGAGATGTTCTTTTGGTGTCACATAGCAAAGCATGGCCGTACCGTGCCAGCCGATAAGCGCTGCACCGATAGCTGAGGTGATATGGTCGTAACCTGGTGCAATGTCGGTAGTGATAGGACCTAGCGTATAAAAAGGTGCCCCGTGACAAATTTCAATTTGTTTATCGACATTTTCTTTAATTTTATGCATTGGAATATGCCCTGGACCTTCGATCATCACTTGGACATCATGTTCCCAAGCGATTTTTGTCAACTCTCCAAGTGTTTGTAACTCGGCGAATTGCGCCTCATCGTTTGCATCTGCAATTGAGCCTGGACGTAATCCATCCCCAAGTGAAATAGCAATATCGTAAGTTTTTAAAATTTCGCAAATTTCTTCGAAGTGGGTGTATAAAAAGTTTTCTTCATGGTGTGCTAAACACCATTGTGCCATAATTGAGCCACCCCGAGAGACAATACCAGTTGTTCGATTGACTGTTAGTGGGATATAGCGAAGTAAGACACCTGCATGAATAGTAAAATAGTCTACGCCTTGTTCGGCTTGTTCAATTAATGTTTCTCGGTAAATGTCCCATGATAAGTTTTCGACAATGCCGTTCACTTTCTCTAACGCCTGGTAAATAGGTACAGTTCCAATCGGCACAGGGGAGTTTCGAATAATATATTCTCGCGTCTCATGTATATGTTTTCCTGTCGATAAGTCCATGACTGTATCGGCACCCCAACGAACAGCCCAAAGCATTTTTTCAACTTCTTCATCCATCGAGGATGTAACAGAAGAGTTTCCAATATTCGCATTAATTTTTACATGGAACTTGCTTCCGATGATCATTGGTTCACTCTCAGGGTGATTGATATTAGCTGGGATAATTGCTCTTCCTGCTGCCACTTCCTGTCGAACAAACTCTGGATCCATCTGTTCGCGAATAGCAACAAACTCCATTTCAGGTGTAATGATTCCTCGTTTTGCATAATGCATTTGGGTCACAACTTTCCCTTTTTTCGCACGAAAACGTCTAGGTGAAAAAGGAATGTTTGTTCTCACTAATGAAGGGCTACATTCTTCTACATCGCCACGCTCCGTTATCCATTTTTCTCTTAATTTTGGCAATCCTTTATCAATATTCGGCGCGAAAAGTGGGTCGGTGTATGGTCCACTCGTGTCATAGACTCGAATAGGCTCATTTTCTAGCATCGTTGTACCTGTTTTGGTTGGAGAAAGTTGAATTTCTCGCATTGGCACACGAACATCTTCACGCGTTCCGGGCACATACACTTTTTTACTCGAGGGAAATGGCATTGATGAAAATAAGTCTTTCATTTTTAATCGCTCCTTTTCATTTTTTAGTTGGAGCAACGCCAATACGTAAAAAAATCAGGCTCCATAACGAGAACCTGATTTTGTCCGCAAATAGCACAAGTAAAGAACACTCGCGCCATCTACTTCCCTACGCTGGCATCACCCAGATCAGGTTCAAAGGGTCAAAGAACTTTTGCGCGTTCTTCTCTCAGTCCAAGCTATTGGACTCCCCTAGTAGATGAGAAATTATGAACTTTAAAAATAGTCTAACATATGATAAAAATGTTGTAAAGTTATAAATGAAAAACTTGTTAAAATGGAGGCATAGTGGACGTACGAACCGATGATTTCGGGATGGAGTTCGTATGTTAGAAGTGCAGTGATAGAAGCGTGAAAAAGTGGTGTGTAAGAAAACGGGGAATGTTCTATCGAAACGTGCTGTGTCTATATGGCGCATATATGGAGCTATTCGTTTCATTATTTTTTCCTTTTGTACGTAATTGTTAGTTTTTTCGTTTCAACATGGGTCGTTTTGATGTTTGTCTGTTTGTCGATTGTAGATGGCATGTTATTCGTTTTCTTCGTTCCACGCTGGAAATGGGAACGTTGGCGGTATATGATTACGCGATCAGGAAATCGAGCTTGAGCATGGGGTGTGGATTCGTAAGCGTACGCTTATTCCGCTTCGCTGCGTGCAACATGTTGATGTAAAGCAAGGTCCATTAGCAAGAAAGTATAAACTTGCTTCGCTTTATATATATACAGCAGCAATGGCACATGAAATTCCGTTCCTTGATGAACAAGAAGCAGAGAAGTTGCGTTACACATTTCTTCTTTAGTAAAGGAAGATGAACATGATGAATGAAGCGAGAAACGGTTACATCCGATTGCGATTGTTATTTACATAACCAAGCGGTTAAAGCATCGTATTCAATCGTTAACAATCTCTCAATCTCGTATGCAACAACGACTCGGATTATGTACCGTACATGCGACGGTCATGCCAGGTATATGCAAAAAAGTCGTTGATGTGGGCGAACATGAGGCACAAGCAATATACGAATCGTTTTTGGGAAATAAGGTATGAAAAAGAAATATTTCAAGTGTCCCAAAAGAGCACGCTTTTGGGACACAGTTATTTTTAAAGTAATTCGTCAATTTCCTGCAGCATTTCCCCAATTTTACGGTCATGTATGAGTAAATCTGCCCAATCATCTAATGGAGTCGGTTCCATATTTACGATCACGAGTTTTGCACCTCCACGTTTAGCGGCGACAGGAAGTTCGTTAGCTGGCGATACTTGTAAAGAAGAGCCGAGTACAATCCACAAATCTGCTCGTTCGGCTGCTGTCCATGCTTGTTCAAACGCATCATGCGGCAATGGTTCGCCAAATAAAACAACGGAAGGGCGCAAAAAACCACCGCACGTGCACTTCAACTGTTCGTCTACATACCGTTTTGCATCATATGTTTGTTTGCAGCGCGAGCAATGAACGGTTCGCAACGTTCCATGTAATTCAATGACATTTGTACTACCTGCTCGTTGATGAAATCCATCGACATTTTGTGTGATAATTTGATGAATAAGCCCTCGTGTTTGCCAATTTGCTAAAATTGTATGTCCGATATGTGGTTGGCATTCAAGAAGAGCGCGAATGCGATATTGGTAAAACGCGATAAACTCGTCTCGATTATGTTGCATAGCATACGTACTTGCCAATTGTTGTGGATTTTTCGTGCGCCAAAGTCCTGATTTTGTCGAACGAAAATCGGGAAGTCCGCTCTCTGTAGACATTCCCGCCCCAGTAAATACGACTGTATACGAAGACTTTTTCAACCACTTTTCTAGCATTATCTCCCTCCTCTATAGATCAACAATTACTTCTATGTTCGCCCTGTTCTTCCTTTATTTTCACATATGTTTATGAGAAAAATAAGGACTTTCGATTCATGTGTATAAAAATAAGAGCAGTATAATAAAAGTAAGGGCACAGCTAGGGAAACTTAGCGTCGCAAAGCTATAGGGGCTAACGGGAAACCTATGCTAGCCAGCTGCCATTACCAAAAACGTACATATGAGAAGGAGGAAAAGGTAATGTTTAAAAAAGGATTACCAATTTTACTAGCATCGATGCTCGTTGCTTCTCCAGCTTTTGCAGCAAAGCATGATGGAGCAAAACATGTACAGAAAAGTCAAGTTGTTGCAAAAAAAGAAGAAGCAAATAAAAAGAAAGAGATAGCTAAACAGAAAAAGGAAGAAGCAAAGAAAAAACAAGAGTTGGCGAAAAAGAAAAAAGAACAACAAATGTTAAAAAATAAACTTGCGGAATTAAATAAAAAGTTAAGCAAGATCGATGTGCGTTTAAATGAAGTGACAACAGCGATTGAAGCACTAGTTACATCGAAAGAACAACCAGTTCCGAGTGAAGTACTAACGGAAAACGAACAAGCAACGGAAGTAGTCAATGAGCAAGATAGCACTCATGTGACGACAACTGAACAATCAGCTTCTGTACAAGTGAATGAAGACGACGAAGCGCAAAAACAAGAAGAACTAGACAAATGGATGGGAAAACTTATTTCTACCTCTAATCAATTAAAAGCAGTCAAAAATGAGATGCGGGCATTAGAAAAGAAGGTGTCTGCAAATGACGCCAACATGCAAGCGTTAAAAGAGAAAGTGAAAATGTTAGAAGAAAAAGTACAACAAAATAAAAAGAAGTTGCTTGAGTTGTTATAAGGGCGCCTTGTGGTGCTCTTTTTTTTGTATATTTTTAACGTGAAACGTAGATGATAATAATCGTTTGAAGGGAGGGAAACAACGTCAACTACCCCCACTTAGCTAACGCTTGAAGCGGGGGCTTGCAACTCCCCGGAAGTGCGAACGGACTTCGTCCTCCTTCCTTGACTTGGGGTTGCATCAGGGGCAGGTTGACGACTACCCAACGACATAGGTCATGCCTATATCGCTACCGAGTGGCTCGGCATGTCTGTAGGCAGTACTTGACTTCCACGCACAACAGACGGATGTACGCTCGATGTTTTACGGTTGCAACGTTTCCTGCAACCAACTCCCTACATCGAGTAACGGGGATTGGAGTGCCTTGATTCAACGGTTTTCTCCACATTCTTATTCTATCATATACAAAAGAAAGGAGGAAGGGCGATTCCTCCCCGACTTTCGCTCTCGCTTAGAAGTCGGGGTCTCCTCGCCAAAGATGATGAAAAATGTAACGTATAATGGAAAATCGGTATATATCGAACATGTCGATGAGCAAACGGAAACGGCAACAATCCATTTTTTAGACAATCCGGAAAATCAACAGCGTGTTCCAGTGTCACAGCTAGCAGAGCATTAAGACGAAAAGGGTGTAACAGAGCAGGATAGCCGTGCTCGTTACATCTTTTTTCGTTCGAGAAAATCAATAAATAAATGAACAATTTTTTTGCTTTTCATTGTCGGTGCATAAAGATAAGAAAACGTTCGGTAAAAAGGGGGGTGCTTTAAACAGACGATCGATAAGTGACCTTGTTTTAATTCGCGCTCAATTACATGGCGCGAAAGAAAGGCTAATCCATTTCCACGCATTAGCGTTTCTTTAATTCCTTGATTGCTGCTGATGATCATGAGCGATTTAATTTTTAATCCATTTGAACGAATAAAATGGTTAAAGTATTCACGTGTGCCAGAGCCTAATTCGCGCGTAATCCATATTTGATTTTGTAGATCGCTTATACATACTTCTTGTTTGTGAACGAGCGGGTGATCGTTTGAAGCCACGATGACAAGCTCATCTTGCATGAATGGATAAACAGCCAATTCTTTTTCGTTCGTTTGCCCTTCAATTAAGCCAATATCGGTTTCATATGAACGGACAAGCTCGACGATCTCCTTCGTGTTGCCAATCATCACTTCGAAGTGTAGTTCTGGATAATCGTCTTGTAAAGAAAGTAAAAAAGAAGGAAGCACATATTCCCCGATCGTAAAACTAGCCCCGATTTTCAACGTTCCTTTCACACAATCGTGGTATTCTAAAATATCTTGTTTTGTTTGTTCGTACAAGGCAATCATTTTTTTAGCTCGATCGTAAAGTAATTCGCCAGTCGCTGTCACTTGTAGTTTTTTTGGCGAACGAATAAATAGTTTCGTTTGAAATTCTTTTTCTAAATTTTTAATGTGCAAACTGACGCTTGGTTGGGATAGATGGAGAATTTCCGCAGTTTTTGTGAAGTTTTTCACCTCTACTAAAGTCATAAATGTTTTTAATTCGTCGTACACAGCTATCGCCCCTTAATCATTAAAAAAATAAATAGTTCTGATAATTTATATTTATTTTACTAATTTTATTTTTTGCGGTAAAGTCAAATAAAACATACTTGATTTATAGGAATAGTAGAAAAACGAGAGGTGAAAGATGTTGCCGTTTCAAGTGACGAATAGCCCATTTAACGAACAACAAGTTGACTTGCTCAACCGACTTTGGCCGACATTAACGCCAGCGCAAAAGCTTTGGTTAAGCGGATATTTAGCTGCTACCGAATTTGCGAGCACAGCGGTACAGCAAGAAGCCCACGTATCGAAAGAAATAACGATCCTTTACGGCTCACAAACAGGAAATGCACAAAAATTGGCGGAAAAAACTGGAGAAGTACTCAAAAGCCATGGGTTTCATGTTCATGTTTTATCGATGCTTGATTTCAAACCAAACGACTTAAAAAAAATCGACACGTTGCTTGTTGTCGTTAGCACGTATGGTGAAGGGGAACCGCCAGATAATGCTTTATCATTTTACGAATTTCTCCATAGCAAGCGCGCACCAAAACTTAACCATCTGCGCTTCTCGGTATTGGCGCTTGGCGATACGTCGTATGAACATTTTTGTAAAACAGGAAAAGACTTCGATCAACGGCTAAAAGAACTCGGAGGAGAGCGGTTATACGAACGCGTTGATTGTGATGTCGATTATGAGGAAGCAGCGGCGAAGTGGCTTGATGGGGTGCTTAGTGAGTTGAATAAGCAAGGTGGGGGTTCCGTCACCATCCTTCCCCAGCAGTCGCAAGTGAAACCTGTTTCTAACTACTCGCGCAAGCATCCGTTTCAAGCGGAAGTATTAGAAAATATCAATTTAAATGGACGCGGCTCGAACAAAGAAACACGCCATATTGAATTATCGCTTGAAGGATCAGGTATTGTGTTTGAACCAGGCGATGCGCTTGGTGTTTTCCCGAAAAACGATCCAGAACTTGTCGATCTCATTATTCAAGAAATGAAATGGAATCCAGACACACCGGTTTCTGTTGAAGGAAAAGAAGAACCGTTACGCGAAGTGCTGCTTTCCCGATTAGAAATTACCGTCTTAACTGAGCAATTATTGCAATCGCTTGTTTCGTTCTCACGCCATCCAGATTTTCATGTGCTCCTTTCTTCTGAGCAAGAAGTGAAAAGAAAGGAATATATGAAAGGGCGCGATGTGCTCGATGTTCTTCGCGATTTCGGTCCGTGGGATATGTCGCCAGATCAGTTTGTGTCTTCTCTACGGAAGCTTCAACCCCGTTTCTATTCAATCGCAAGCAGTTTAGCGGCGTATCCAGAAGAAGTGCATATCACCGTTGGTGCAGTGCGTTACGAAGCGCACGGACGTTTACGTAAAGGTGTTTGTTCGACGTTTTGTGCGGAACGTTTACACGTTGGTGATCAACTTCCGGTGTTCGTTCATCACAATCCGAACTTTAAACTGCCGAAAGATGCGAATACACCAATTATTATGATTGGACCAGGTACAGGGGTTGCGCCGTTTCGTAGTTTCTTGCAAGAGCGCGAGGCAATAGGGGCTAAAGGGAAGTCGTGGCTATTTTTTGGCGATCAACATTTTGTGACGGATTTCCTCTATCAAACAGAGTGGCAAGCGTGGTTAAAAAATGGCATACTGACGAAAATGGACGTCGCCTTTTCGCGCGATACAGATCAAAAAGTGTACGTGCAGCATCGCATGCTAGAACGAAGCAAGGAGCTGTTCCGCTGGCTTGAAGATGGAGCTGTCGTTTACGTTTGTGGTGATAAGCAGCATATGGCGCGCGATGTACATCAAACGCTTATTCATGTGATTGAAAAAGAAGGAAACATGACAAGCGAACAAGCAGAAGCGTATATAGCTGAGATGCAAAAACAAAAACGATATCAGCGCGATGTATATTAGGGGGGATATGAATGGAAAAGTTTGTATTAACACCACCAGATGGACCGCCAAGCGATGTTGAGCGCATTAAACGGGAGAGCAACTATTTGCGCGGCACGTTAAAAGAAACGATGGAAGACCGTATTACTGCTGGTATTCCGGAAGACGACAATCGACTAATGAAATTTCATGGAAGTTATTTACAAGATGACCGCGACTTACGAGCAGAGCGGCAAAAACAGAAGTTAGAACCTGCATATCAATTTATGATTCGCGTTCGTACGCCAGGTGGAGTAGCAACACCAGAACAGTGGCTTGTGATGGATGAACTAGCAAGAAAATACGCCAACGGGACATTAAAGCTTACAACACGGCAAGCGTTTCAGTTTCATGGCGTATTGAAATGGAATATGAAAAAAACGCTCCAAGCGATTAATGATGCGCTATTGACAACGTTAGCGGCATGTGGTGACGTGAACCGAAACGTCATGTGTAACCCGAATCCGTATCAGTCAGAAATACATGCGGAAGTGTATGAATGGGCAAAAATGTTAAGTGACCATTTATTACCACAAACAAGAGCATATTACGAAATTTGGCTCGATGAAGAAAAAGTGGCAGGAACGCCGGAAGTCGAGCAAGAACCAATTTACGGGGCGCTTTATTTACCTCGAAAATTTAAAATTGGTATCGCTGTTCCACCGTCAAACGATGTCGACGTGTTTTCGCAAGACCTTGGTTTTATCGCTATTGTTGAACAAGGAAAGCTCGTTGGTTTTAACGTGGCGATCGGCGGTGGAATGGGAATGACGCATGGCGACCGTACGACATATCCACAGCTAGCAAAGGTGATCGGTTTTTGTAAACCTGAACAAGTTATTGATGTCGCCGAAAAAGTTGTCACGATTCAGCGCGATTACGGCAATCGCTCCGTACGAAAACACGCCCGTTTTAAATATACGATTGATCGGTTAGGTCTTGAAGCTGTCAAAGCAGAATTAGAGCGCCGGCTCGGCTTTGAGCTAGAAGAAGCGCGCCCGTATCATTTTGAACATAATGGCGATCGCTACGGCTGGGTTGAAGGGGTAAACGGAACATGGCATTTTACCCTATTTGTCGAAGGTGGTCGAGTGAAAGATACGGATGATTATTTGTTAATGACAGGCTTGCGAGAAATTGCGAAAGTTCATACGGGCGATTTTCGCTTGACTGCGAACCAAAACTTAGTCATCGCCAATGTGCCAAGTGAGAAAAAAGAAGAAATTGATACGCTTATTAAGCAATACAAATTAACAGATGGGAAACATTATAGTGCGCTTCGCCGTAACTCGCTCGCCTGTGTGGCGTTGCCAACATGCGGATTAGCGATGGCAGAAGCGGAGAGATACTTGCCGACACTCATTGATAAAATTGAGGAAATTGTCGAAGAAAACGGGCTTCACGACGAAGAAATCACGATTCGCATGACCGGCTGTCCGAACGGCTGTGCACGTCATGTGCTTGGAGAAATTGCATTTATCGGCAAATCCGTTGGTAAATATAATATGTATCTCGGAGCAGCGTTTGACGGCAGTCGCCTTGGAAAATTATATCGTGAAAATATCGGAGAAAAAGAAATTTTATCCGAACTTCGTATGCTTCTTTCTCGTTATGCAAAAGAACGCTTTGATGGTGAACGTTTTGGCGACTTTGTCATTCGCGTCGGTATCGTAAAAGAAGTAACAGATGGAACGAACTTTCATGATTAAACAAATCGTCTTTCCGTTGGGAGAGCCGATTTGTTTGTAAAAAAGGATGATTTTGAACGGTGGAGAATATAATAAAGGGGCTCATTTTATTTACAGAAAGGGGTAATCGACATGATCGTTACAACAACAAATAGCATTGAAGGAAAACAAATTGAGCAATATCTCGGCTTAGTGTCTGGTGAGGTCATTTTAGGAGCTAACGTTGTCCGCGATTTTTTGGCGAGCATTACCGACATTATTGGCGGTCGAAGTGGGACATATGAAAGTAAGTTAGCTGAGGGACGGGAGATGGCCGTGCAAGAAATGGTAAAAAAGGCGCGCAATATGGGAGCAAATGCAGTGATCGGCGTCGATCTTGATTTTGAAACGTTGCGCGACGGAATGATGATGTGCATTGCGACAGGTACAGCGGTGAAGTTGAAGGAATAGTAGGGATGTAAGAAGAAGCTCGAGCAGCTTCTTCTTTTTACTTGATTTCAAGTGTGAATTTGTATATTATGTAATTAGAAATTTATCTAAATGTCTATTTTTTTGGATGATATTTAGAAATTTGTCTAAATATCTAAAAGAAAGTGGGTGAAAAAATGTCATTTAACGAGGCGTTTAAAGCGATTGCTGATCCGAATCGTAGGAAAATTTTATCACTATTAAAAAAAGGAGATTTAACAGCAGGGGAAATTGCTGAACATTTCGATATGCAAAAGCCGAGCGTTTCCCATCATTTAAAAATATTAAAGCAAGCCGACTTAGTGGAAGCTCGCCGAGTTGGTCAGCATATTTATTATTCATTAAACACAACGGTGTTCCAAGATTTAATGAGCTGGTTTTATGACATATTACAAAAAGAAGGTGATGAATCATGAAAAAGCACTTATTTATTATTATTCTCATTGCATGCAGCTATGTATTGAGCTTATTAGCGATCCCTTTTTTGCCAAGTGAAGTAGCGATTCATTGGAATGCTGCAGGGGAAGCTGACGGCTTTACAAACAAATGGTGGGGCGCGTTATTATTACCGATTTTGTTAACAGGAATTGTTGCTCTCATCGTCTTTTTGCCGAAAGTGGATCCACGCAAAGAAAACTACGAGAAATTTGAAAAAGTATATCGTATTTTTTTACATGTATTTATTTTGTTTTTATTTAGCATACATGTGGTGACGCTCGCATATAATCTCGGGTTTCCTGTGCAAGTTGATATTGTTGTGCCTATCGGGGTGGGTGTTTTATTTATTGTCCTTGGCAATTATATGCCAAAAATCAAACCAAACTATTTTATCGGCATTCGCACCCCTTGGACGTTAGAAAATGAAGTAGTTTGGCAAAAAACGCACCGTGTCGGTGGAAAAGTGTTTGTTATCATGGGTGTATTGATTATGTTCACGATATTTGTAACAAGTGTGTGGCGCTTTATTTTTCTTATGATCATCGTATTTGGTGGCACGATGTATTTGTTTATCCAGTCGTATTTATTTTCGCGTAAATGAAAGGGGAGATCGATTTGGTTGGGATGTCTATTCAGTTGTTTCTTTCTTTGATTGTTCCTTTCGCACTTATCATATATGGACGAAAAAAAGGATGGCTTTCTTGGAAAGCGTTCGGTGTCGGTTTGCTTATTTTTGTTTTATTTTCACAAGTGTTAGAGAAGATGCTTCACTTTCTCGTAATTGATCCGAGCGGCACATCACTAAAAGGAACAAGTAGCGTTTGGGCGTTTGTCGCTTACGGAGCTTTAGCAGCCGGAGTATTTGAAGAGATAGGGAGATATGTTGGATTTCGTTTCATGTTAAAAAACAATCGATCGTATGGGGACGGGCTATCATTTGGCTTAGGACATGGAGGAATGGAAGCTGTGCTAATTGGTGCTTTTAGCGCTGTGAACATGATGGTCATTTCTCATCTCGTTCAAACAGGTGATTTTGAGCAAGTTGCTGCCTCGCTTCCAGCTACGCAAATCGACATGATTCAATCGATGTTGAATCAGCCGGATTGGATGTATGTATTAGGTGGTATAGAGCGGATCTTTGCAATCGCTATCCATGTGGCGCTCTCTCTTCTTGTTTTATACGGGGTTCGGAAAGGACAATTCCGTTATGTGGTGTATGCGATTTTGATTCATACGTTAATTGATGTAGTCCCTGCGTTATATCAAGTGAAAATCATTTCGAATGTTTGGGTGATCGAAACAATCTTTGCTTTTTTCGCAATCGCTTCACTTGTCTTCATTCGACGTATAGCAGAAAAATTTTAAAAACATATTGCATCGAAACGCGTTTCATACCTTATGCTCGTGTCAAAGGCATAAGGGAGGAGAATTTTATGGGTATATTGTATATTTTTATTTTATGTGTTATTGAGTTAATCGGAGCACAGTTCGCCATAGAAGCAGCTTCAAAGCGAAAGTAAAAAGGGAGGATGGACAAATGAAACAAATAAACATTGGTAACTCTGGGCTAATAGCCTCAGAAATTGTGTTAGGGTGCATGCGAATTTCGGGAATGTCTGTTTCTGAGCTATCGCGGTATATAGACGAAGCGATTGAAGCAGGAATTACGATGTTTGACCATGCAGATATTTATGGAAAAGGGCGTTGTGAAGAACTGTTTGGTGAAGTGCTTGCTTCCCGCCCGCATTTGCGCGAACGCATCCGCATTCAAAGCAAATGTTCGATTCGTGATGGTTATTATGACTTATCAAAAGAGCATATTTTGGCATCGGTCGATGGCATATTGAAACGACTTCAAACCGATTATTTAGACATGTTGCTTTTACACCGGCCGGATACACTGATGGAGCCAGAAGAAGTAGCAGAGGCGTTTGATCGTCTACATGCGAGTGGAAAAGTCCATCATTTCGGGGTGAGCAACTTCAATAGTATGCAAATCGAGTTATTGCAAGCACATGTCAACCAGCCGATTATCGCGAACCAAATGCAGTTTAGTATTATGCATGCGAATTTAGTGACAAGTGGCATTCAAGCGAATACGCTATTTGACGGGGCGATTAACCGCGACGGACATATTTTAGAATATTGCCGTCTCAAACATATTACGATACAGGCGTGGTCCCCGTTCCAATACGGCTTTTTTGAAGGAGTGTTTATTGACAACGAGAAATTTCCGGAAGTTGACGAAGTACTTGGACGGCTAGCGGAGGAAAAAGGAGTAAGCAAGTCAGCCATTGCCGTTGCTTGGATTTTGCGCCATCCAGCGAACATGCAAGTGATCGTTGGCACAACAAACTCCGCTCGCTTAAAAGACATTTGCCAAGCAAGCCATGTGCAACTCTCTCGACAAGAGTGGTACGAGATTTATCGTGCGGCAGGTCATCGGTTGCCGTAATGACGAAAACACTTTTTTGGCAGTTGCCGAAAAAGTGTTTTTTTCATTGCTTAAGTTCTGTCATCTTTTCATACCACCGTGCTAAAATAAGGGAGGATTATTTTCATACTGGGGGACTGAACGATGACAACGACGACGAAAGTAAAGACGGACATTGAAATTGCCCAAGAAACGAATTTAAAGCGCATTAAAGATATTGCAAGTGAACTTGATTTGTTAGAAGAAGAGCTCGAGCCGTATGGACATTACAAAGCAAAAATTTCGCTTCAGGCGATGAGACGACTGGCGACGAAACAAGATGGTAAAGTCATCTTAGTGACTTCCATTAATCCAACGCCAGCGGGAGAAGGCTTTTGACTGTTCATGATAAATGTATAAATATTTATAAAAATTTTATAAAAATCTGATGATCATTTTATATGAAAAAAGTCAAAAAGGGGCTGGGAGAAGATGATTCGCACGTACAAAGTCATGCTTCTGCCCAACAATAAGCAAAAGACGAAGCTTTTTCAATGCGCAGGTGTTGCCAGATGGGCGTATAACTTTGCATTAGCGCAACAACAAGAAAATGATAAACAAGGTGGCAAATTTTTAAGTGATGGCGAACTAAGAAAAAGATTAACGCAGCTCAAACAAACGAAAGAGTACAGTTGGCTCAATCAATTCTCAAACAACATCACAAAACAAGCGATCAAAGATGCGTGTCAAGCTTACAAAAACTTTTTTGAAGGACGGGCGAAGTTTCCGAAGTTTAAAACAAAAAAGCGAACACGCCCAAGTTTTTATCAAGACACCGCCAAAATCAAAATCACCGACACGCATGTGAAACTAGAGAAACTGACGCCTTCGAAAAAGAAAAATAGACAGAAATTCAATTGGATCCGTCTTGCTGAAAGAGGTCGTATTCCTCACGGTGCACATATAAAGTATGTCAATCCGCGCATCGTGTTTGACGGGCTTCATTGGTTTTTAACGGTCGGTGTAGAGGAAGCGGAAGTGAAACATGAAACGTACAACGAAGGCATTGGTATTGATTTGGGAGTAAAATCGTTCGCTACCGTCAGCAATGGGATGACGTTTCCTAACATCCATCACATGCCTCAAGTGAAAAAGCTTGAAAAACAAATGAAGCGGATGCAAAGAAAAATATCGCGAAAATATGAAATGAACAAAATCCAAACAGAAAGGGGGGAATTCCGTTACAGAAAAACGGAAAACATTAAGAAACTAGAATTCCTTGTTTTGAAAAAACGCCGAAGGATAAAAAATACCCAGCTAAACTATACCCACCACATCACCACGACGTTGGTGAAAACCAAGCCAGCGTATGTCGTGATGGAAGACTTGAATACAAGTGGCATGTTAAAAAATCGGAAGCTATCGAAATCGATTCAACAACAAACATTCCACGAGTTCAAGCGGCAAATGATGTACAAATGTGCATGGCATGGGATCGAGTTGATCGTGGCGGATCGGTTTTATCCGTCAAGCAAAAAGTGTAGCCGTTGCGGTCATGTAAAAGAGAAGCTTTCTTTATCCGAACGGACGTACCGCTGTGAAGCTTGCGGGATAGAAATGGATCGCGACCTCAACGCAAGCATCAACTTGAAAAACTATGCCAAGTAAAGCGCAACATGTACCCATACGTTAGTGGGGAAGTGAAGCCTTCGGAGCGTCAAAGAAACGAGAGTAGCGTTTCGCGAAATCGGGCGCGATGAACAAGGAAGGAAACATAGACTTTTATAAGTTTCTTATAAAGTCTTGTAAGTTTTCTGTAACGGACTAGCCAATTTAGAGAAACATATTGAAACGATTCAAGCGTTTGGTTTGCCGTTTGTCGTTGCTATTAACCGTTTTATTACGGATACAAATAAAGAAATTCAAGCATTAACGACATTTTGTGAAGAAAAAGAATATCCTGTATCGTTAACGGAAGTATGGGAAAAAGGTGGGGATGGCGGAATTGATTTAGCTCATAAAGTATTAGAAGTAATCGAAAATACAAAAAGCACGTACACTCCGTTATACGAATTAGATGAACCGATTACGGATAAAATTCAAAAAATCGCGCGCGATGTTTATGGTGCAAGCGACGTTTCTTTTTCTGACAAGGCGAAAAAGCAAATCGAACAATTTACATCGTTTGGGTGGGACAAGCTCCCGATTTGCATGGCGAAAACGCAATATTCGCTTTCCGATGACCCATCAAAACTCGGGCGACCAATTGATTTCACGATTACGGTGCGCGAATTAAAACCATCGATTGGCGCAGGTTTCCTCATTGCCTTAACAGGGGATGTCATGACGATGCCAGGCTTGCCGAAACAACCAGCAGCGCTTCAAATGGATATCGACGAACATGGAAACGCACGCGGACTTTTCTAAGTGAGCAATGAGGTAGCGTCTCATCTGTGTGATGAGGCGCTTTTTATGAGTAAGCAAAAAAATTGAAATGTTGGCAGAAGGTATTATAATGTAAGTATTCCATTTGTTTTATAGGGAGAGAGGAAAATGCAAGCAAGTGTTGAACAACGTGCAAATATGCAAACTGTCGTGTATCCGATTTTAATTGCTATTAGCATTGGTCATTTGCTAAATGATGCGATGCAAGCTGTTGTTCCGGCTTTATTTCCGATTTTAGAGTCGTCAATGAAATTGTCCTATACACAAATTGGTTGGATTGCATTTACCCTGAACATGACTTCTTCTATTTTACAGCCGGTTGTCGGATTGTTTTCCGACCGCTATCCATCGCCGAGTTTTTTGCCGCTCGGCATGGGAGCGAGCATGTTAGGGATGATCGGGTTGGCGTTCGCGCCTAATTTTTTCTTTGTTCTATTATCCGTTTTATTTATCGGATTAGGCTCAGCTGTATTTCACCCAGAAGGTTCACGTGTCGTTTATTTTGCTGCACAGGCGAAAAGAGGATTCGCTCAATCCATTTACCAACTCGGTGGCAATACAGGGAATGCCCTTGCTCCGCTATTCACCGCCCTCATTTTCGTTCCGTTCGGTCAAAAAGGGGCAAGTTGGTTTGTCATTGTTGCGGCGCTTGGGATGGTTGTTTTATTTTGGGTGTCGAAGTGGTATGCTGTTCAATTGCATCAAGTGAACGAACGCCGAAAGGAAACGATGGAAGAAAAGAAACAAATAAGTCAAAAGATTATATTTGCACTTATTCTCCTAGTTCTTTTAGTATTTGCACGCTCATGGTATTATGCAGGAATTTCGAATTACTATCAGTTTTACTTAATGAAGTATTACGGTATTTCTATTCGTCAAGCGCAACTTTATTTGTTTGTTTTTATGATTGCTGGAGCGATCGGTACCGTTTTTGGCGGTCCGCTTGCTGATCGATTTGGGAGACGAAATTTAATTTTTGCATCCACGCTCGGTACGGCACCGTTTGCGCTCATTTTGCCATATGTGCCACTTCATTTTGTTTTGCCAATTGTTTTTGTTACAGGCTTTATTTTATCGTCTAGTTTTGCTACGTTTGTCGTCTATGCACAAGAATTGCTTCCAGGAAATGTTGGGATGGCTTCAGGATTAATTGTTGGTCTTGCGTTTGGGATGGGGGCGCTTGGAGCGGTTGCACTCGGAAAAATTGCAGACGTGTATACGCTAAAAACACTTATGGTTATGTGTAGCTTTCTTCCTTTGTTTGGCGTGTTGACATTTTGGTTGCCGAAAGAAGCATAGTGGCAAGCGGGAAGCTTGCCACTATACTGATGCTCGTTCAATCAAACGAACGGGCATTTTTTCTTTTTTCGGTTCTGTCTTTTCGTTTATGAAATGGTTGTATATCATCTGGAAAGCTTTTTTTCCCATGAGCGAAAGAGGTAGCTCAATTGTCGTGATATGCAACGCTTCTGAAATAGGATGGTTATCAAAACTAACGATAGCTAAATCGTTTGGAACATGTAATCCATACGTTTTTCCCCATAAAACAATTCCTGCAGCAACTTGATCGCTAGCGACGAGTAGAGCGGTTGGCTTTTTCTCGAGAGAAAGAATAGTAGATACAATTCGCTTCCCGTCATTCATATGCAAACAATGATGAAACATCCAATCGGGACGAATCGGGGCATGTATGCGTTGAAGCGCATCTTTGTAGGCTGCCATCCGCTTTTGGCTATTGATGCTCGTTGGCCGACTAAGACAATATCCGATTTTTGAATGTCCTTTTTTTATTAAGTAATCCATTCCAAGCGCAAAGGCATGGTAATGGTCGATGTATACGGAAAACAGATGCGGCTCTGATGTATCTTCACATAAAACGATTGGACCATCATCTGCATAGGATGCAATGGTTTCGAGACGAATGGTATGCGAACAAATAATGAGACCATCCATTTGCTTGACACGTAACATTTCGAGCGCTTCTAATTCTTTATGTATGTCATAGTTTGTTTGAAAAAAGAGAAGATGGTATCCATATCGCAATGCTTCTTCCGCAATTCCTTCTACAATCATGCTAAAATAGGGGTGATTGATGGTCGGTAACATAACCCCGATAATATTTGTTTTTCCTTTTGATAAGTGAACGGCATTAATATTTTTTTTGTAGTTTAATTCATGAACGACATCCCATACAGCTTTTCGTTTTTCTTCTTTGACATATGGATAGCCATTGAGCACACGAGATACGGTTGATACAGAAACACCTGCCCGTTTTGCGATTTCACGAATATTTGCCATACTTTCACCTGCTTTTTTGATCACATATATGTCATATTTTACTCCTTTTTTTGTGAGTTTGTAAAAAGTTTCATATTTTTTCAACAGGTGAGTTTTCAAAACGATATGGATTTATTTACGTGGATTGTCATGATGGAAGCGGAACATTAAAATGGAGAATAATGTTAAATTTAGCTTGCCCACTTAAGCGGGCAAGCTGGCAACTATGGTAAATCAATCAGCATAAATCGGCTATCTGTTTTCGATGTGATGTGTAATGTTGTTATATCTGTTATACGCGCAGCATCGCGACGTTGTAACATTGTATCATCATTTAATACGAGTTCTCCTTCAATAACAAACAGGTATATGCGACGTCCTTCTTGTTGATGGAATGTTATGTGCCGATTATTTTCTAAATCGGATAAATACATCGTTATATCTTGATGAATGTAAGCAACTTGATCACCTGTTTGTGTTTTCGAAACAATAGGTAATAAACGATTTTTCATTTTTTCAATATCATATGAAACTTGTTCATATGACGGGGTAAGACCGCGTGCTTCAGGTAGAAACCAAAGTTGTAGCAGATTGACTTCTTCTGTAGCAGATGGATTCATTTCTGAATGTACAATACCTGTTCCAGCTGTCATTCGTTGTACTTCACCGAACGAAATGATGCGATGATTGCCTAGATTATCGCGATGTTCGAGCTGTCCCTTTAAGACGACTGTCACAATCTCCATTTCTTGATGAGGGTGAGCTCCAAAACCACGTTGTGGCGCGATGATATCATCGTTAAATACGCGCAATGGGCCAAAGTTCATATTGTTTCGATCAAAATATTCAGCAAATGAAAAACTAAAATAACTTTGCAACCAACCGTGGTTTGATTCAAATCGTTCATGTGCAGGATATACGTGAATCATGGTGTGCCTCCTTATTTTATAAGTGCATCAATTGAGTAGTCGCCTGCGCCGATAAGAGCAATGCCGATCACAACAACAATCAAAATAAAGTTGTACTCAAAGCCATTTTGAGTGACCCAAAATCCGTTCGGAGCGTGCACTTTTACAATAGCGACGACCATTGTAGCAGCGATCAACAAAGCTGCAAATGGGGTGAACAACCCTAGGGCAAACAATAATCCACCGACGAATTCAGCTAATCCAGCGATTAAAGCCATAGTCACTCCAGGTTTTAGTCCGATCGATTCAAACCATCCTCCCGTTCCTTTTAAGCCGTATCCCCCGAACCATCCAAACAACTTTTGCGCGCCATGACCGACAAACGTTAAACCGACAGCGAGACGGATAAGTAAAATACCAATGTGCATCATGATGATCTCTCCTTTCATATATCTTGATTTCAAGATAAAAGTTGTGCGATAGGCCTTTAGAAAGGCGACAATGAAAGACCTATCTTTTTGAGCAAGTGAATCGCCATTTCTTTTTCATCTGTGGACAAAGATTGGAAAATCTCCAACATTTTTTGTGCGTGCTGCGGGAAAATGTGATCCATTAGTGCTTTTCCTTCTTCAGTAATAACAGCGTACGTAATGCGGCGGTCCTTTTCACAACGTTGCCGGACGATATATCCTTTTTCTTCGAGTTTGTCGATGACGTATGTCATGCTTCCACTTGTAAGCAAAATTTTATCACCGATTTGCTGGATCGGCTGCGCTCCTTTATGATACAGCAAATCGAGCACACCAAACTCCGTTGGGTTTAGTCCGTAACGTTGAATGTCATGTTTTACATGTTCCGACACCGCTTTATGTGCTCTAGAAAGGACAATGAATAGTTTTAATGATAATGTTTGATCGTTTTGGCTCATGTGCATCAACCTTTATCTTGATTTCAAGATAATTATAAACTTACGAAAAGTAAGTTGTCAATATAGTTGTTTTTATGGATATCGTATAAGGTGCTAGTTCAGCCATACGCTTTCGACTAGCACCGATGATTCCTTATTTACTTTCGTCAAGAATGCGCGGAAATAAAATATTATTCTCAAGATGAATATGAGTGAATAGATCTTCCTCTAGCGTTTCAAGCCGATTGTAAACTAGTCGATACGTTCCACATGCATCAAAAGGTGGTGTAAAATCGTTCGTGATTTTGCGAATTTCTTTAATGATATCTCCTGCCGTATCGTGTTCGGTAACAAGTTCTTCAATAACTTCTCTCATCGCTTGTTCATTTTCTTTTGTCGGATATTGTTCGAATTGGATGATTAATGGAAATGCTTTTGTTTCTTCTTTCATTAAATGTTGTTCTAGTTCGGTTTTTAGCTCATTGAACAGCTTATGCACTTCAACTAAGTGTGGTTGTGTGGGACCATGAACGCGTGCCACTTTTGTTACATATGGGCTAAGTTGTGGTAATTCTTCCATTAAAAAATGATGATGTTTTTGAACAATATGCTCGATTAAATTTGTATAGGAAGCCTCCATCCAGTTTTTTTCTACCTTTTCGAGCGATTTTTCATACAGTGATTGTAGCTCGCTTAAAATTGTTTCTATATCTAATTGTTTTTCAGCGAGCACTTCAGATAAGGAACGATTTCCACCACAACAAAAATCAATTTTATATGCTTTAAACAAATCGCTCGCTTTTGGGAACATCACCACAATTTCACCGACCGTCGATTGTGCATTGAATATATTTTCCATAATTTTCTCCTCCGAAATGTATTGATATTTACAATGTAATCATATCTTCTTTTTTGTCTGTTTGTTGTGATGCTCATCACATAATTCTTGTGATTTTGGAAAAAACTTTGACAAATAAACTGTTCATATTGAAAGTATAATAGTTTATGAATAAATTTCCATATACCTTCTCGGGCTTTGAGCGCCATATGATCCGGGTGTTTTCCATAAATTAGATAATGATAGATTGCTAAATCCCTGCTAGTCTTATAAGCGAGCAACGGACTAGGAGGGATAATATGAGGAAATTGCTAGCACTTGCTTCTGTCTTTGTAGCAGCTTTTTGTTTTTCAACAACTGAAGTAGCTGCACAAACGACAGTTCATTATGTAAAACAAGGGGAAACGTTTTGGACGATTGCAAAAACTTACAATGTTTCATTGCTAGAGCTTCAACGAATCAATCAAAAACAATCCGATATTTTATTCGTTGGTGAAGCGTTGCGTATTCCGCAACCTATTTCTCAAGCCGATAAAGATTTGTTAGCTCGCCTCGTTCATGCGGAAGCAAAAGGAGAGCCGTTTGCAGGGAAGGTGGCGGTTGCTACAGTCGTGTTGAATCGTGTCGATCATCCGAATTTTCCAAATACAATTCGCCAAGTCATTTATGAGCGTTCAGGGGGATATTATGCGTTCACTCCTGTACAAAACGGCGAGATTAACAAACCAGCGGATCGAGAAGCATATCGAGCGGTTGAAGAAGCCATTGCTTTTCGCGGTTTAGGAAGTGGTTCATTGTACTTTTACAATCCAAAGACGGCGAAAAGCGAATGGATCCGCTCGCGCCAAGTGACAGTTGTGATTGGAAACCATGTATTTGCGAAATAGTTTTTTTCTATGTAGGTGGAGAGCGCTGAAAAAGTTCACGAGAACTGTGAACTTTTTCAGCCTTTTTTATTTCTGGTGATTTAAGTCTATATCTTGAGATTGAAAATTTTTCCGTATTGTGCACTTGCGTTTAGGCTTGTGTTGCACCCAGCATAAAAGCTGGGTGAGGATTGAAACTGCAGAAAGAAGCATTGCGTAATAATGTATGTGCTGAAACTGTCGTGCGCATGACAATGTTGATCGTGGAACAATTATTAAATAAGTACATGCAACTGTATAAACGCAAACAATATGATCCCATTCGGCAAGGGGATTTGCTTGTACGGGAGTTAGAGGAATATGTGAATATTATAAAATATGGAATTTACAAGTAAAGGCGGGGCTTTTCCCGCCTCATTTATTTGTAAGAAAATTATTGAAATTTTCTGTTTTTATATGATATGATATTCTCAAGGAATTTGAAACCATGTTTCGTAATACGCAACAAAAGAAAGGGGAATGATGATGGGGGAATATGTGAAAATAGGTCGTCTACAGGTAGCTGATATTTTTTATGATTTTATGACAAATGAAGTGTTGCCGAATAGTGGGGTAGATACAAATAAGTTTTGGGGCGATTTTGAACAGCTTATCGTCGAATTAACGCCGAAAAATAAAGCGTTGCTTGCGAAGCGCGATGAATTACAAGAAAAGATCAATGAATGGCATAAGCAACATCGCGGACAGTTTGATTTTGAACAATATAAATCGTTTTTACAGGAAATCGGCTATTTAGAGCCGGAAGTCGAGGACTTTGAAATTACGACAGAAAATGTCGATGATGAAATTACTAAACAAGCGGGGCCACAACTTGTTGTTCCGGTTACAAACGCACGTTACGCGCTCAATGCAGCCAATGCCCGTTGGGGAAGTTTGTACGATGCGTTGTATGGAACAGATGTCATTAGTGAAGAAGATGGTGCAGAGCGCATAAAGGGATACAATCCGGTGCGCGGTGAGAAAGTCATTGCTTATGTGCGTGAATTTTTAGATGAAACGGTACCGCTTCGTGGGTATTCGCATAAAGATGCTGTGCAATACGCTGTCGTAAATGGTACATTAACTGTCACCGTAAAAGATGGACAAACGACAACGTTACAACATGAGGAAAAATTTGTCGGATATCAAGGTTCGCCAACACAACCATCCGCTATTTTATTAAAAAACAACGGTCTACATATTGAAATACAAATTGATCGTACTCATCCAATTGGACAGACGGATCCAGCAGGTATTAAGGACGTTTATTTAGAGTCAGCTTTAACAACGATTATGGATTGTGAAGATTCCGTTGCCGCAGTAGACGCGGAAGATAAAGTGCTTGTATATCGCAATTTGCTCGGCTTAGTTCGTGGTGACTTAACGGCGAGCTTTACAAAAGGAAACAAAACCGTTACGCGCGAATTAAATCCAGATCGTGTATATACAACGCCAAGCGGCGAAACGCTCAACTTGCCAGGACGCTCACTTATGTTTGTACGCAACGTCGGACATTTAATGACAAACAATACAATTTTGCTTGAAAACGGAGAAGAAGTGTATGAAGGCATTTTAGATGCGGTTGTGACGACGTTAATTATGAAGCATTCGCTTCTTGGTAATGGAAAATACGTCAATTCAAGAAAAGGTTCCATTTATATTGTAAAGCCGAAAATGCACGGTTCAGAAGAAGTAGCATTTGCGAACGAATTATTTGATCGTGTGGAAGATATGCTCGGTCTTGAACGAAACACGATTAAAATTGGTGTAATGGATGAAGAACGACGGACAACGTTGAATTTAAAAAATTGTATTTATCAAGTAAGAGATCGAATTGTTTTTATTAATACAGGCTTTTTAGATCGCACAGGAGATGAAATTCATACGTCCATGGAAGCGGGTCCGATGATTCGGAAAAACGAAATGAAATCATCGACATGGCTGCAAAGCTATGAAAAATCAAACGTTAGTGTGGGATTGGCGACAGGCTTTCAAGGACGCGCTCAAATTGGTAAAGGCATGTGGGCAATGCCTGATATGATGGCCGAAATGTTAAAACAAAAAATTGCTCATCCGCAAGCAGGAGCGAATACAGCGTGGGTGCCGTCCCCAACAGCAGCGACGTTACATGCACTCCATTATCATAAGGTCGACGTATTTGCAGTGCAAGATGAGTTGAGAAAACATATGAAAAATTATCGTGACGACATATTACAAATTCCTGTCGCGATTCATCCACGATGGACACCAGAGGAAATTCAACAAGAGTTGGATAACAACGCACAAGGTATTCTTGGTTACGTCGTTCGTTGGATTGATCAAGGGATTGGATGTTCGAAAGTACCGGATATTCATAACATCGGTCTCATGGAAGATCGTGCAACGTTGCGCATTTCAAGTCAACATATTGCCAACTGGTTGCATCATGGCATTTGTACGAAAGAACAAGTACTTGAAACGCTAAAGCGAATGGCGAAAGTTGTTGATGAACAAAATGCAGACGACCCAGCATATCGGCCAATGTCGGTTGATTATGACAATTCAGTTGCTTTCCAAGCTGCGTGCGATCTTGTTTTTAAAGGCTATGAGCAACCAAACGGCTATACGGAGCCAATCTTACATCGTCGTCGTTTAGAAGCAAAAGCAAAATATGCACATGTAAAACAATAGTAAGATGGAGGGCATTCTATACGAGTGCCCTCGTTATTATGTTAAAGGTGGGAAACGTAATGAGGGAAGATTCGTTTGTGAAATCAGTCAGCCGAGCATTGCAAATTGTCGATATGGTAAGCAACTATCGTCATGGCGTAGGGGTAACGGAAATTGCTAAGCAAATTGGCATTCATAAAAGCTCGGTGTATCGGTTATTATCAACGCTTGTTGAGCATGGGTATATCGAACAAGATGAAGAAACAGAGCGTTATAAACTTGGCTATAAATTTTTAGAAATGAGCTCGAAGTTGTTGGAATCGATTGATTTGCGTAAAGAAGCAAAGCCGTATTTACGTGAGTTAGAACAAATGACGAACGAAGTGGTGCATCTTGTTGTGTACGATCAAGGTGAGGTGATTTATATTGAAAAATTGGACGGAAATGAAACGTTGCGCATGCATTCGAAAGTTGGAAAGCGAGCACCGATGCATTGTACGGCTGTCGGGAAAGCGATTTTAGCGCACTTACCAAAGCACGTTGTCATGGACATTTTAGAAAGAAAAGGATTACCGCCACATACAGATTATACGATTACAGAGCGAGAGGTGTTGTTTCATGAACTTGAATGTGTTCGAAAACGCGGTTATGCGCTTGATTTAGAGGAAAACGAGTACGGCATCCGTTGTATAGCTGTGCCTATTTTTGATCACACAAAGCAAGTTGTTGCAGCAGTCAGTGTGTCTGGGCCGACGATTCGTATGACGGATGAACGACTAGAACAACTTCGCATACAAATGAAAGCGATTGGAAAACAAATTTCTGAGCGGCTTGGGTATATTGATAAATGACGTATACGTGCGGTCTCCAACTATAGTATAATAGTAAGAAAGCGAAGTTTAAGGAGGCCACTTTATGGCACAACGTGTTGTGAAAACAACCTACTTGCTTGGGCTTTTGTTTCTCGTTTCAGCACTTGTTTATTTTTTTGCTTCGAATTGGCCGGAGCTTGGACGGTTGACGAAAGTCGGGATTGGTGCTGGGTTTATGATTTTGTTTTATAGCCTGAGCGCCACGGTTTTTCGCCATCATTTTTTTAGTAAATGGTTGCTTATTTTTGGGGCGATTACGTTCGGGATTTGTGTTGCATTAATTGGGCAAGTGTATAATTCACACGCTGATAGCTTTTTGTTGTTTTTTATTTGGTTTATTCCTACTGCTATTTTGGCATGGCTTACTCGCGGTCGATTTCTCTCTATATTCAGCTTCGGATTGCTGCAGCTTACATTTTGGTTTTACTATTTTCCGTCTTCGTATCAAATTGAACGTGGAGAATGGCAGTCGTTTTTTATTTTATTGCTTTTTGCTGTAATAAATGGAATGATTGCACTTCTTGGGCGCTCATCCATCTTGTCTGTTCTATCGTATTTCGCGATGCATAGTTGGCTATTTGTTGTATTTGTTCAAGGAATTTCCATGGATCGGTTTCATTTTTGGCCATACGTACATGCTTTTATGTTTGTGTTGTTTTTAATATATGTAAAAAAACAACCGTATTTTATATGTACTGTGTTGTTCACAGGTATGTTTTGGATCGTGCAATATTTTCGCTTTGTTGAGCGACATTTTGGGGGTAATTGGTATATATTTGGGCTTGTATTAGCTGCTATCATCGTTTATATAGGCATTTATGTACTTCGCTCGATGAAAAGGCGAAGCAACGGAAAAGTAGAAAAAGTTTTCCTTGTCGCTTTTCAAATTATTGTCACAGGGGTTGCTTCAGTCATTGCGATTGGAAGTATTATGCAGTTATTATCGTTTTGGTTTGATGTGTTTTCTCCTTATTGGTTGTTTAGTATATCTGTTTTTTTATTTGTTGTTCCTGGGCTGTTATGGAAAAGATGGAACGATGTTGTTCGTTACACGTTGCTTGCGATTGGATATATGCTCGGTGCGTTTAGCGTAACAGAGATTTCCTTTATCGTAATCAGTGTATATATCGCTGGATTATTTATTGTTTCATGGCGTATGCCAGCAGGTGTGCGAACGATGACGAATATCGCTGTTTCGCTTTATTTCGCCATGATGATGCTTGATGAATGGAGCGACATTCGTTTCACGTTATTTGCTGTATTTGTTTTTTACGGCATTATTTATTGGGTTACAAAACATACGTATGAGCGACTCGTGTTCCTCATTTTTTCATTCACTTCGTTTCTGTTATTGACGAGTGCTGATTTAGTTGAGATGGATTGGATGTATGTTGTATGGAACGTACTGTTTCTTTGCTTTGTTGCCTTTGTTCTCTTTTTCCGTACAAATGAAAAGGAACAATCGATTGCTTGGTTATATACTTTTTTGTTTTTGATTCTAAAGTATTATGAGTGGGTTTGCAGTTTATTGCATAAATCCATGACGTTAGCGATTGTTGGGGTATGTTTATTGATCGTTGCTTCGGTCGTACAAAAAAGAAAAGCGATTTCGTTTTCTTTTACAAAGCAAAAATGGTTGCCGCTTTTTGTTGTCATGATTTTGCAAAGTGCTTTTATCATCTATGTGACGTTTGATAAAGAACAACATCTTCAATATGGTCAACAAATTAAATTACAGCTTGAACCAATTGATCCACGTTCGCTTATCCAAGGGGATTATGTACGCCTTCAATACAATATTTCGACGATTGAAGGAGTGAATGAGTGGGGAAAAGTGCAAGTCATTTTACGAAAGGATGAAGCGGGAATTCATCGATTAGTTGGCATTTATTCATTAAATGGAAAAAAACGAAATGGGGATATGTATCAAGAAGGGGATGTATTAGTAAACGGAAATATATATGGAGATACGATCATTTATGGAATTGAAACGTATTTTGTCCCTGAAAAAACAGGGGGAGACATACAACAGCGCGCTCACTTTGCATATGTACGCGTGAGTAAGACAGGAGATGCGTTGTTAGAGAAAGTGTCTGAACAATGAGCATAACACCGCCGCCTCGTATGAAGACGGCGGTGTTTTTGATAGTTCGCTTCAAAGCAGCAAGGAAATTTTACTTCCCGATAAACATTTGTGTCCAGTAATTCCCATTTCCATCAAATCCAACACCGATATGTGTAAAGTTTCGATTTAAAATGTTGGCGCGGTGTCCTGCGCTGTTCATCCATGCGTTGACAACCTCTTGTGGTGTCCGTTGCCCTTTTGCGATGTTTTCCCCTGCTGTCCGATAAGAAACGCCAAAATCGCGCATCATATCAAATGGGGAGCCATATGTTGGGCTTGTATGCGAGAAATAATTATTTTTTCGCATATCTTCCGATTTTTTCTGAGCGACAGAGCTAAGTTGGGCATCAGCACGTAAGGCTGGAAGTCCTGCCCGAGCACGTTCTCTATTTGTCAAATCAATGACTTGTTGTGCATATTGGCTAATACTTGTTGTCGGTGTTGTCTGTCTTGGTTGCTGCTGAGCTGGTTGTTGTGTTTGTCTGTTCGGTTGTGCCGGCGTTACCTGATTCGGACGTTGATACGCGTTTGGTGCTGGCGTATAAGGTCTTGGTTGCATATACATTCTTTGCTGTTCCATCAACGATCGTTCAATTTGTGTGCGCAGATTGGCTGCGTCTTTCGGATCGATTGGAACAAATTTATAACGAGCTTCTTGAATCAATATCGCTTTTGTATGAGGATATTGATCGCTAGACAGCGTTGTATGCAAAGCAGAAATGTTTGAACGATTGTTCATATCCATTGCGTTGTTACAGCCAACAATGGCAAGTAAACTTAAGGCGGCAATAGATTTTGTCAACTTTGCTATCATTTGCTCATCCCTCCTTGGCATATTTCATCGTCATGCACCGTTAGTTTTTACAGTGATGAGGCAAACTAAAGATGGGAATGGTTGAGAAATGTTTTTTCCTCTTTTTGTTTTTTAAAAATGACAAGATTGTGACAGACAAAATGATATTTACTTTAAATTGAACACAATCTGTAAGCGCTTTAATATAAAGCTATAGTAAGACCAAATAAACAAAGGAGGAGAAAACATGGAAGATCAAACAGGTTTTCGTGTGAAAGTGCAACGTTTTGGCAGTTATTTAAGCGGAATGATTATGCCAAACATTGGGGCATTTATTGCGTGGGGAATTATTACTGCATTATTCATCCCAACAGGTTGGTTGCCAAATGAAACATTCGCTAAATTAGTTGGCCCAATGATTACGTATTTATTGCCATTATTAATCGGTTATACAGGCGGAAAAATGATTTATGACGTTCGCGGTGGTGTCGTCGGTGCAACCGCAACGATGGGGGTTATTGTCGGTTCAGACATTCCAATGTTTTTAGGGGCCATGATCATGGGTCCACTTGGAGGATATGCAATCAAACAGTTTGACAAGCTATTCCACGGAAAAGTCAAACAAGGTTTTGAAATGTTAGTGAACAACTTTTCAGCAGGTATTATTGGTGGATTGCTCACATTAGTCGCTTTTAAAGGGATTGGTCCAATTGTTTTAGGATTGAACAAAACGTTAGCAGCAGGTGTAGAAACAATTGTTAACGCAAAGTTGTTACCTTTAGCAAACATTTTTATTGAGCCAGCAAAAGTATTGTTTTTAAACAATGCGATTAATCACGGTATTTTAAGTCCTCTCGGTATTGAGCAAGCAGCGAAAACAGGAAAATCGATTTTATTCCTACTTGAAACAAACCCAGGTCCAGGTCTTGGTATTTTACTTGCGTACTGGTTATTCGGAAAAGGAATGGCGAAACAATCAGCACCAGGTGCAGTCATCATTCATTTCCTTGGAGGAATTCACGAAATTTATTTCCCTTACATTTTAATGCGTCCAGTATTAATTTTGGCGGCAATTGCCGGTGGTGTGAGCGGAGTATTTACATTTACATTATTTAATGCAGGTCTTGTGGCTGTGCCATCGCCAGGAAGTATTTTCGCATTACTTGCTATGACACCGCGTGGTCATTACTTAGGCGTGCTTGCTGGGGTAGTCGTTGCGGCTGCTGTTTCTTTCTTAGTCGCATCTTTCTTCTTAAAAACATCGAAACAAGAAGAAGGTGATTTAGAACAAGCAACAGAACAAATGCAACAGCTGAAAGGGAAGAAAAGCAGTGTTGCTTCGGCATTAAATACAGCAGCACCAAAACAAGTGAAAAAAATTGTTTTTGCTTGTGATGCAGGAATGGGATCGAGTGCAATGGGTGCTTCCATTATGAGAAACAAAGTGCAAAAAGCTGGACTTGATATTGAAGTAACAAATACAGCAATTAATCAATTGCCAGCGGATGCAGATGTTGTAATAACACATCAAAACTTGACAGATCGTGCAAAAGAAAAGCTACCAAATGCATATCACGTATCTGTAGAAAACTTCTTAAATAGTCCAAAATACGATGAGTTAATCGAAATGTTAAAAAGTGAATAACAAATAAACAAAAAGGTAAGTGACTAGCTTACCTTTTTGTTTCATATTTAAAAAATGTCAACATTCCGTACGACGAAAAAGCACTTTCTATTTGTTGTGATACAAAAAAATTAGCGATAAAATTTTCTTGAAAAAACATATACTTTTTAAAATTTGTCAACAATCGTTGCTGGCCAAGGAGGTGGGTGTATGTATATATCAGCAAGAGAAAGAAAAATATTGGATTTTTTATTGTTGCATCCAAAAGGAGTTACAGTGGGGGAAATAGCTAAGCAATTAGATGTTAGTGAACGAACCGTTCATCGCGATTTAAAAGGTGTTGAACAAGTCATTGAAGCGTACGACTTACAACTAATCAAAAAAGCAGGTGTTGGAATTCAAATTGTCGGTGACGAAGACAAAAAGCATCAATTGCAAATGTATTTGTTCCGTTTATCACATACGGAATATACGCCAGAAGAGCGGCAAACGATGATTTTAATTGCTTTGTTAGAATCAGGTGAGCCTGTGAAATTAATTTCTCTTGCAAATGATTTAAACGTCACTGTCGCCACGATCAGCAACGATTTAGACAAAATTGAAGAAAAAGTGAAAAAACATAGTCTTTCCCTCGTTCGAAAAAGAGGGTATGGAGTAGAAATTTGCGGCTCTGAGGCGGCAAAGCGTAAAATGATGAGTGAACTGTTATTTGATCATTTCGATGAGTCGCAGTTTTTCTCTTTCATGAAAGAATCGATTCAAAAAAAATCAACGGATTTGGTCAATACAGTAACGGAAAAGCTACTCGGACTTGTTGACAAGAAAAAACTGTTTATGATTGAACGACAAATTGAAGCGATGAAAGATGATCTCCCATTTACGATTGCTGATAGTTCGTATATTGCGCTCGTCATTCACCTTGCGCTGGCGATTGAGCGCATTATGCAAGGGGAAGCGATTCATTTTGATGCCCAACATTTGCAAACCATTAGCATGACAAAAGAGTATGAAACGGCAGAAAAAATCGCCAAAAGACTAGAGGAAGTGTTTCATCTTGTCATTCCTAAAGAAGAAATTGGTTACATTACGATGCATTTAATGGGTGCAAAATTACGGACTCGTCGCGGATATATGTTAGAGGAAGCGAGTTTAGAAATTGCAATGAAGACGCAAGAACTCATACGTTTTGTGAGCGAGCAAATAGGAGTCGATTTAACAGACGACTATCCGTTGTACGAAGATTTAATCGTTCATTTAAAGCCAGCTTTATATCGCATCCAGCATCATATGGGCATTACAAATCCATTGCTTCATAAAATTATGGAAGATTATAGTGAATTGTTTCATGTTGTGCAACGAGGTGTGCGCTACGTATTCTCGGACATGACAGTGCCTGAGGAAGAAGTTGGATATTTAGTTCTTCATTTTGCATCGGCGCTACTACGTGACAAGCAAGGAATTCGTGCGCTCGTTATTTGTTCAAGCGGAATCGGAACCGCGAAAATATTAGCCACTCGTTTAAAAAAAGAAATTCCAGATATTTCGCATATTGAACAAAAGTCTTTTTTTGATGTTCAACGTGTAGATGTGCATGAGTATGATTTAATCGTATCGACAGTCCCGATTCATACGTCGCAGCCATATTTTCTAGTTAATCCGATGTTGCCAGAAGAAGACGTTGCTACGATTCGCCAGTTTTTAAAAACGAAAGCGTTTTCTATCCGTTCCCAAAAAGTAAATTCATCGAAGAAAGGGATTGAAAACATTCGTTCGATTCATGTCGTGAGTGAGACGATTGTTCAGTTATTAAACGGCTTTTCTATGCGGGAGCTATCTTCTTACTCGCTTCAAGACGCATTGATGCATGCGTGCGCACATCTTGAGCAACATGGCGTGATTCGCAGCAAAGAGCGAGTCGTTGAAGAATTGCTACAACGCGAGCAAGTCGGTGGATTAGGAATTCCAAATACGACTTTAGCGCTGTATCACACACGAAGTGAAGATGTGTTACAACCATCTTTTACGATGTATACACTAACACACCCACAAACGATCATCGGTATGGATCAACAGCCGATGGTGCTGAACCGTCTTTTGTTGTTGTTAGCGCCAAAAAATGCACCAGATGATATGCTGCAAGTGCTTAGTCATGTTAGCTCGCTCATCATTAAAGATGAAGAAAGTATGGAATTGTTTTCAAAAGGAAGTAAAGAACAAATTTATGCGTTTTTCAGTGCACAATTAGAAAAATTTTTTTACGAACAAATTCAACAGCACAAGGAGTGAATGATCGTGACAGTATTGAAAAAAGAAAATATTGTACTAGGTGCAGACGTAAAAACGAAAGAAGAAGCGATTCGATTAGCAGGACGTATTTTAGTTGAGCAAGGATACGTAGAGGAATTTTATATTGACAAAATGTTTGAGCGAGAAGCGCTAACCTCAACATATATGGGGAATTTTGTAGCGATTCCGCACGGTACGGAAGATGCAAAAAAACTTGTGAAGCAAGCGGGTTTATCAATTGTTCAAGTGCCGAATGGAGTGGACTTTGGAGAAGGAAATGTTGCGAAAATTTTAATCGGCATCGCAGGGAAAGATAATGAGCATTTAGAAATTTTGTCGAAAGTTGCGATCGTATGTTCGGAAGAAGAAAACATTCAAAAGATGATTTCCGCAACGACAGAAGAAGAAATTTTGCAACTATTAAACGAGGTGAAATAATATGCTAGCTGTTCATTTTGGTGCTGGGAATATTGGGAGAGGATTTATTGGCAGTTTGTTGTCGCAATCAGGGTATAATGTTGTATTTGTTGATGTAAATGAAAAAATTGTACAAGCACTTCAACAAAAAGGTCAATATGAAGTGATCATCGCAGGAGAGACGACAGAAACACAAGTTGTTCGCAGCGTATCCGCGTTGCATAGTCAGCACCAGCAAAATGAAATTATTGATCAAATTGCGCGTGCAGATTTAGTGACGACAGCTGTTGGACCAAATATTTTACCTCTTATTTCACAGACGATTGCGGAAGGATTAAAAAAACGATTAACAGATCGACCTGTTCATATCATCGCTTGCGAAAATATGATCGGTGGTAGCGAACATTTAAAGACATACGTCTGGGAGCATCTATCAGAACAAGAACAAACATCTTTAGAAGATAAATGTGGATTTTTAAACTGTGCGGTTGATCGCATCGTTCCAAACCAAACTCATGAAGATCCGTTAACCGTTGTTGTTGAACCGTTTTTTGAATGGGTGATCGAGACGAAAGAAGTGATTGGAAATATTCCACACATTATTGGGGCGCATTTTGTTGATGATTTACAACCATACATCGAAAGAAAGCTGTTTACTGTCAATACAGGCCATGCGCTCGTTGCTTATTTAGGATACCGGAAAAAATATGAGACGATTCGTCAAGCGATGGAAGATCAAGATATTCTCGCAGACGTGACCAACGCGTTACGTGAATCAGGGCGAGTGCTTGTTCATCAATACGGTTGGAATGAAGCCGAGCATCAAGCATATATTGAAAAAATTGTTCAACGGTTCATCAATCCTTCTATGACAGATGAAGTGACACGAGTGGCTCGTTCGCCAATCCGTAAACTCGGACCGAACGATCGACTCATTCGACCAGCGCTGAAATATTACGAATGCTTTGGAGAAGTTCCTGCATCTTTAACAAAAGGAATTGCGGCGTTGTTGCTATTTGATTATGAAGGGGATGCTGAAGCAGTACAACTTCAACAAACGATCAAAGAAAGCGGAGTAGAGGGGGCGCTCGAAAAATATGCGAAGCTCCCGTCTAATCATCCGATTGTTGTAGAAGTGAAAAAACAAATGCTTTATATGTAGGGGCCATCTTTATAGATGGCTCTTTTTACTTGGACTTTTTTTCAAAAGAGTGCGAACGATTTCGGCGATGACTCCTACAATGATACCGAACGTTGAAATAACAAGAAAGGAAATAATGCTTGTCACATCGCTCCATCCCACGTTCATACAGGTAAACGAAATAAACAAGGCATAAGCGAATCCGATAGTAGAGAAAGAGGAACATATGATGACAAACGTTTTTTTACCGAAAAACCCACTTAATCCGATAATACATGATAAAATAAAGGCAGTGATTCCGAGGCCAATGAATTACTTCAAGCCCAACTCTACACTAAGCAATAAACGAGATGCAATCAACACACAAAAAAAGAGAAAAAATAAAAAAGTGCCAACGCCGTACCACTGTTTCGATCCACTATTAGGAAGTTTCATTATCGCTGTCACTCCTTTGTTATTTTTTATTATACCGCACCGTTTATGTTGTTTAGTAGAGCGATGCAAAATTTCTCTTCTTGCCTATCGTTTTTGTTTACTTCATTGTTACAACAAACGTTAGAAGCAAAAACATACGTGTGCACGTGCGCCTTGATCACGTGCCGTTACAGCTTGATTCGAAACAAATGATGCAAGTGTTGTATAATTTACTCTATAACAGCATCGAAGCCGTCGGAGAAGATGGCACAATTTGCCTATATTCTGATGTAGGTGAAACATACAACATGTACGTATACGACTCTGGAAGCGGAATTCCGAAAGATATGCAGGAGACGATTTTCGAACCATTCATCACGACAAAGTCATCGGGGACAGGCTTGGGGCTGACGATCGTGAAACGAATTATTGAAAACCATGGTGGAACGATTGCACTTCACGACAGTTCAGAGAAAGGAACGACGTTTGTTATTAAGTTACCCGTTCGACGGTAGAAAGAGGTGTCCGTTACGGGCACCTTTTTTATTTCCATATAAAAGGAGGTTAAAAAATTTTTTACGCTCATTACAGCATTTTGTTGTTCTTTCGTCGGCTTATAACTCGCACACGTGTAAACGGATCTCTTGTGGAGCGAAATGTTCAAATTCAGGCTCGTGTAATCGGCTAATCCAAGGGATGATAAGTGGGTAAACGTTTGTAGCACCACGGGCTTGTGATACTTGCTCAGCCATTATAAAATTCAACTATCCACAACAAAAAAGAGGAGCGGGTATATGAGTGCGATTATGTTATTTTTACTAGCTGGTTTTGCCGAAATCGGCGGAGGGTATCTTGTATGGCTTTGGTTGCGAGAAGGGAAACCAACGATGTATGGAATTTTTGGGGGAATATGTTTAACATTATATGGTGTTATTGCAACGTTTCAGTCATTTCCATCGTTCGGGCGAGTGTACGCTGCATATGGTGGGATTTTTATTGTTTTATCACTACTATGGGGATGGTGGATAGATAAAAAAACGCCCGATATGTATGATTGGATTGGTGGGGCGATTTGTTTAATAGGGGTTGGGGTAATGTTATTAGCTCCACGTAGTTAAACTTTAGTTTAATAATAAGGTGCTATATTAATTTGTTAAAAAGTGGTAAAAAATAATTGACAGTCTTCGATTAGACTCTTACAATGATAATAGACGATTAGATTTTTAGAAAATTTGAAAAACAGGTGTTGATGTGTGTTGCTAAAGCAGGCAGGAGGAAGAATCGGTCGCAATGCGATTTTGCTCGCGTTAATGGAAGAGGAAGAGGAACAAGCGGTGCTTGAGCACTTATCGTTATTGCAATGGCGCTACTGCAAAGGAAAAGTTGGAGCCATGGAACTGCAAAAAATTGTAGCCGCCATCGAAACAGCAGCAAAACGAAACGGTGTCGTAAACGGAGAGTTGTACCGTGAAATGCATGCTTTATATCACGCGGTTGTCGAAGCGATGCAAGGGGTTACAAGAGGTCAAGTAGAATTAGGTGATTTCATGCGAACGGTCGGTCTTCGCTTTGCGGTAGTGCGCGGCATGCCATATGAAAACGAAGCAGAAGGCGAATGGATTGCCGTTGCTTTGTACGGAACGATCGGGGCGCCGATTCGCGGGTTAGAGCATGAAACAATCGGATTAGGAATCAATCATATGTAGCCTATAGGTATTTAGTTCAGAAGGAGGCTATCCCACTAAATGGTGGTGTAGCCTCCTTCTTTATTTTATTAAAGGGATGGGGTGTGAGCGTGGTCATTTTAACAGGTCATACGTTGACGTTAGAACAAGTTAAGCGCGTGTTGTATCAAAAGGAAGCAGTCGTTTTATCCAAAGACAGTATAGACGTAGTCAAAAAAAGTAGAAAAGCAGTTGAGGATATCGTTGCTAATAAGAAAATTGTGTACGGGATTACAACAGGTTTTGGAAAGTTTAGCGATGTGTTTATTGAAGCAGACGATGTCGAAGAGCTACAGTGGAACTTAATTCATTCGCACGCTTGCGGAGTCGGTGAGCCGTTTCCCGAAATCGTATCGCGAGCGATGTTATTGTTGCGGGCAAATGCGCTTTTAAAAGGCTATTCGGGTGTTCGCCCCGTTGTCATTCAGCGGTTGGTTGATTTATTAAATGCGCATATTCATCCAGTCATTCCGCAACAAGGTTCTCTCGGTGCGAGCGGTGACTTAGCGTCCCTATCACATTTAACACTTGTTTTACTTGGTGAAGGGGAAGTGTTTTATTGCGGTCGACGTATGCCAGCACTCGCTGCGTTGACACAGGCAGGTATTGCGCCACTTTCATTAAAAGCGAAAGAAGGATTAGCTCTTATTAACGGTACACAAGCAATGACGGCAATGGGGGTTGTCGGTTATTTAGAAGCGGAACAGCTTGCGTATGAAAGTGAACTAATTGCCGCAGTAACGATGGAAGGGTTGCGTGGGATTGTTGATGCATTCGATGAGCGCGTGCATCTTGTGCGCGGCTACCGCCAACAAACAGAAGTAGCGAAACGTATCCGCTCATATTTAGCGGGAAGCAAGCTGACAACGGCACAAGGAGAATTGCGCGTTCAAGATGCCTACTCGCTTCGCTGCATTCCACAAGTGCATGGTGCGTCTTGGCAAGCACTTGATTATGTGAAAGAAAAGCTCGAAATTGAGATGAACGCGGCAACCGACAACCCGCTTATTTTCGATGATGGTGCGACCGTCATTTCTGGTGGGAACTTCCATGGTCAACCAATTGCTTTAGCGATGGATTTTATGAAAATTGCGGTAGCGGAATTGGCCAATATTTCGGAACGGCGCATTGAGCGGCTTGTCAATCCGCAATTAAACGATTTGCCACCGTTTCTAAGCCCAGCGCCAGGATTGCAGTCAGGGGCGATGATTATGCAATATGCGGCAGCGTCGCTTGTGTCCGAAAATAAAACGTTAGCGCATCCAGCCAGCGTCGATTCGATTCCGTCCTCTGCAAACCAAGAAGACCACGTTAGCATGGGAACGATCGCTTCCCGCCACGCCTATACGATCATCCAAAACGCAAGGCGTGTATTGGCAATCGAATTAATTTGTGCGTTGCAGGCTGTCGAATACCGTGGCGTGGAACACATGGCGCCAAAGACGCGAGCTTTTTATGAAGCAGCGCGAAAAATCGTCCCATCGATTACAAAAGATCGCATTTTTGCGAAAGATATTGAAGCAGCAGCAAAATGGCTGAAGGATGTGGAATGGGATTTTTTTTCGCAAACGATGGAAACGGTAATTAATAGATGAAAGGGGATCGTACGATGAAACAGATTCAAGCGAAAAAAGGATTGCAACTTGAATGCAAAGGGTGGGAACAAGAAGCAGTATTGCGCATGTTATACAACAATCTAGACCCAGAGGTGGCGGAAAAACCAGAAGAGCTAATTGTATATGGGGGCATTGGGAAAGCAGCACGAAATTGGGAAGCGTTTGATGCGATTGTTCGGACGTTGCGCACGTTAGAAAATGACGAAACGCTATTAATTCAATCCGGAAAACCAGTCGGTGTGTTTAAAACGCATGAACGGGCGCCGCGCGTGCTTTTATCCAACTCTGTCCTTGTGCCGAAATGGGCGACGTGGGAACATTTTCATGAGCTCGACAGAAAAGGGCTAATCATGTACGGGCAAATGACAGCGGGAAGCTGGATTTATATCGGCACCCAAGGCATTTTACAAGGAACGTACGAAACGTTTGCCGCGGTGGCGAAGCAACATTTTGGCGGAACGCTAAAAGGAACGATTACGCTTACTGCTGGGCTAGGCGGCATGGGCGGAGCACAGCCGTTAGCGGTAACGATGAATGAAGGAGTAGTCATTGCGGTAGAAGTCGATCCAAGCCGAATTCAAAAACGAATCGACACGAAATATTGCGACCGAATGACGCACTCGCTTGACGAGGCGCTTCATTGGGCACGAGAAGCAAAAGAAAGTGGGGAAGCGCTATCGATTGGGCTTGTTGGCAATGCCGCTGAAGTGCATCACGAATTGCTAAAACGTGGTGTGCCTATTGATATCGTGACTGACCAAACGTCTGCCCATGATCCGTTAAACGGTTATGTGCCAGAAGGATTGTCATTACAAGAAGCAACGGAATTACGAAAAAACAATCCAAACGAATACGTCCGCCGCTCGAAACAAAGCATCGCAAAACATGTGGAAGCAATGCTACAATTCCAAAAACGTGGGGCGATTGTATTTGACTACGGCAACAATATTCGCCAAGTTGCCAAAGACGAAGGAGTCGAAAATGCGTTTTCGTTCCCAGGGTTTGTTCCTGCCTATATTCGTCCGCTATTTTGCGAAGGAAAAGGACCGTTTCGTTGGGCAGCGCTATCCGGCGACCCAGAAGATATTTATCGCACCGATGCGCTCATTAAAGAGCTATTCCCAGAAAACGAGGCACTGTTACGCTGGATTGACATGGCGCAAAAGAAAGTGGCGTTTCAAGGGCTTCCTGCCCGCATTTGCTGGCTAGGTTATGGCGAGCGGGTAAAAATGGGGCTAGCAATCAACGAATTAGTACGTAAAGGCGAGTTGAAAGCACCAATCGTCATCGGGCGCGACCATTTAGATTGCGGTTCCGTCGCCTCGCCAAACCGCGAAACAGAAGCGATGAAAGACGGTAGCGATGCCGTTGGGGATTGGGCAGTGCTCAATGCACTCATTAACACGGCCGCTGGAGGGTCATGGATTTCGTTTCATCATGGCGGCGGGGTTGGCATGGGCTATTCGCTACATGCAGGAATGGTCGTTGTTGCCGATGGAACGGATTTAGCGAAAGAACGGCTCGAACGAGTGTTAACGACTGACCCGGGCATGGGGATTATTCGCCATGCGGATGCAGGCTATGAACGAGCGATTGAAGTAGCACAAGAAATGAACATCCATATCCCGATGTTAAGGGGGTAATTTGATGGACACACTGATTGTGAATATCGGGCAATTGTTAACAATGGAAGGGGACGGACCGGTAAAGGGGGAGCAGATGAAGACGCTCCCTTTGATGGAACAGGCAGCGATCGGAATAAAAGATGGGCGTGTGGCGTGGATTGGCAGCAATGAAGAAACGAAAACAATTTCTGCCAAACATATCATTGACGCAGAAGGGAAGCTTGTGACACCAGGGCTTGTTGATCCGCATACACACCTTGTATTTGCTGGCTCGCGCGAACATGAACTACCGCTAAAGCAGCAAGGTGTTCCGTATTTAGAGATTTTAAAGCGTGGTGGTGGTATTTTGTCGACCGTACGCGCGACGCGAGCAGCAAGCGAAGAAGAGCTGTACGAAAAAGCACGCGTTCATTTGGATCGCATGCTTTCGTACGGGGTGACAACGGTCGAAGCAAAAAGTGGCTACGGATTAGACGAGGAAACAGAATGGAAACAATTGCGTGTGGCGAAGCGCCTACACCAAACGCACCCCGTAGAAGTTGTGTCAACATTTTTAGGCGCACACGCGATTCCTACAGAACATCAAAACCATCCGGATGATTTTTTACAGCAAATGGTCGACTTCATGGATGTCATTAAACAAGAGCAGCTTGCCGAGTTTGCCGACATTTTTTGTGAAACAGGTGTATTTACGGTCGAACAGTCACGCCTCTTTTTACAAAAAGCAAAAGAAAAAGGGTTTGCTGTTAAAATTCATGCTGATGAAATTGATTCGCTAGGTGGGACGGAGCTAGCGGTTGAAGTTGGAGCGGTAAGTGCCGATCATCTTGTTGGGGCATCTAGCGCAGGGATTCATCAACTTGCCCATTCAAACACCATCGCTGTATTGCTTCCTGGGACGTCTTTTTATTTAGGGAAAGGAAAGTATGCAAACGCACGGCAAATGATCGACGAAGGGGCAGCAGTGGCGCTTGCGACAGACTTTAACCCAGGTAGCTCGCCAACAGAAAATTTGCAATTCATTATGACGCTTGCTGCACTATATTTACGAATGACTTCAGAAGAAATTTGGCATGCGGTAACCGTCAATGCGGCATATGCGGTCAATCGCGGACAAGACGCAGGGCGAATTATGATCGGAAGAAAAGCGGACATCGTTCTATGGGATGCGCCGAATTATATGTACGTACCATACCATTACGGAATCAATCATGTCCGAATGGTTCTAAAAGAAGGGAAAGTGGTGAGCGAAAGGGGAAAAGGTGATGTTTCCGTATCTTAAAGAAGCAGGAAAAGCAACTTTTCAAGACCGCTATGTGAAAAAAGCGAACGAATTGCTCGTTCCGTGGGATGGAAAACAGGCGGGTAACATCGGTGTAATTGGTGTGCCGCTGTCTAAATCGTCGATTAGCCATTCGGGTGCGGCATTTGCTCCACAGGCGATTCGGCAAGCGTTGTCGTTTTATAGCACATACTCGATTGAAGCGGGAATTGATTTAGCGGACATCACGGTTACTGATTATGGCGATATTGTGATGCATCCGACCGATATCGTTGAATCACAAAGACGCATTGCTGAAACGGTCGAACAAGTCGTTGCTTTATATCCCGAGTCGAAGTGGATTGCCCTCGGTGGCGACCACTCTATCACGTTTCCAGTTGTTAGCGGCTGGCAAAAGCAAAAAGGAAAAATTGGCATGATCCAGTTCGATGCCCATCACGATTTACGCAACTTAGAAGACGGGGGACCAACAAACGGTACGCCATTTCGTCGGTTAATCGAAGCGGGTGTTATTGATGGCAGTCAACTTGTACAAATTGGGTTGCGTGACTTTGCGAATAGCCGCGCGTATACGGAATACGGAAAACAACGTGGGGTGACGATGTATACGGTCGAAGAGGTGTATCGCCTCGGCATTCAAACGATTATCGAAAAAAGTATGCAGATGTTATCGGACGTGGACGCGGTATATGTATCGGTCGATATGGATGTGCTTGACCAAGCATTTGCCCCTGGGTGTCCAGCGATTGGGCCAGGTGGGATGGATAGCCGCACGCTGTTGCAAGCCATTTTGCTACTTGCTCGCTATGATAAGGTGCAGGCAATGGACATTGTCGAAATCGACCCGACAATTGATTTTCGCCAAATGACAAGCCGACTAGCGGCGTGGTTTATTTTACAGTTTTTAAAAGAGAAAAAGGAGGGTGACTTTTAGGTCATCCTTTTTTATGTTAAACAGATCGACAAAAAGCGGCTCCGTTTGTATGATTGGAATGAAAGCAAACCCATTTGAAAGGAGAGCAGTGAATGCCTTTAACATACGATCAAATTGTCCAAATTTGCAAGAAAATAAATGACAAACATATGCCCAATGGCCAAGCATTTGTTGATGCAGTTGATATGTGGTTAGAACGATATACCGGGGAGAACGGGAAACAATTCATGTTCCTAGCCTTTAAACAATTGCTTTTTCTTGTTGATGAACATATTCGTGAGATTGAGCGAAAGGTAAACATTCGTTCAACTTGCGCAAAAGGGTGTGCGTATTGTTGCTATTTTCCAATCATTACAACGAGAGCAGAAGCAAAATGGATCATGATGAAAATCGCTGAACTACCTAAACGGGAGCAGGAGTGGATTCATGAACATATTCAATGGTATGGTGAACATTATGCTGAAAAAATAAAACGAGTAAACATGTTAGATTTTACAGAAGATCATCACTTCAAAGAAACATATATGAAGGAACAATTGCCATGTATATTTTTAAATCGCCAAACAAATACATGTTTGATTTATGAAGTAAGGCCAATACCATGTCGTACGTATTTAAACTACTGTTCTCCGAATGTATGTGCTGAATCATATTTGCCTGATGAGCCATTTAGTTATGAATTTTTATACGAGTTTTATATCGAAGCGCTTCACGATTTCATTCAAACGTTTGTTTATGAAGGAGAAGATGTTGGGATCGATTATCCAGATGACTTGTTTGACATGGACTATTTGTTTCGTTTTTTCGTGGATGAAAAGAAATAAACCTAGCACTAATCGAGGCGCTAGGCATTGTTACTCAAATTAATTGTTCATACACTTCATTTAAATGATAAACACGAATATTGTCTTGTTCTTCCTTTGCATACTTCATTTCTTGACGTAGCATGCGATCTAAAAAGGCGACTTCTTTTGGTGATAAGTCGCGGACGAATTGTTCTTCACTTTTGTATGGTTTACTTATTAGTTTTTTATATAAATGCATGGCTACCGTGTGATGACGGTCAGCGTAGTTTGCTAACGCTTCGCGTAAATAAGCTAACGTTTGATTCAACTCGCCCACCTCCTTAACAGTAGGGTGGGCGATTTTGTCATGAAATATGTGTCGCTATGCGAAAATCTCTTGTAAAATAGGGTCTTCATCAAGCAGTTGAACGGCTCGTTTTCGATATGTTTCGTCGTGAATGTACGTATAGCGGTTTGGTTTTATGGTTGGTGCCATGTGGATTGCTTGACGATATTCCTCTTTGTTCAACTGTAATGTTTTGACGTAATCGAAAAATCCAGTACGTGTAAACACTTTTGTGATACGTTCAGCCCGATGTTGTTGAACATGTGCCATGATATATGTGGCGATTCCTACTTGAATGCCATGCATATGTGGCGACGGGCTGATTTTGTCAAGTGCATGGGAGATTAGGTGTTCAGATCCGCTAATCGGTGCACTATTTCCGCTAATCACAGTAGAAATGCCGCCCATTGTTAACGAACTAATTAATTCTTTTAGAAAAATAGGATGTTTAATATTTTGCATTGGTGTACGGATAAAGCTGTTGACTGTTTTTTTGCTAATCATCGCTGCAAAAGCGTTTACCCGACTGACGCCGTGATTTTGTTCAAATTCCCAGTCATATAACGCTGTAATGTTCGACATTAAATCGCCTACTCCTGCTAAAATAAAACGATCAGGAGCTTGCTGAATGATATGTAAATCAGCCAAAATGCCGAACGGTACTTTAGCGGGAACGGTTGTTTTTTACCATTGACAAGTAACGAGCAGTTTGTGCTTGCAAAACCGTCATTTGACGCAGATGTTGGTATGCTAAGAAACGGCACTTGTCGTAAAAATGCCATATATTTGCCGCAGTCAATGACTGCCCCGCCGCCCATTGCTATCATCACATCGCAGTGGGGGAGTTCAAACGCCCTTTTCATAATGTCTACGATATCAAGCTGTGGTGGTAAGCAAACGGTATGAACAACAGCAGATGAAATGGCTCGTTTCATCTCTTGCTCGTACGTTTGATAAGTGAAATCATCAAATAAGATAACAGCTTTGGAAAAACGATACGTTTTTATCAGTTCGTCTATGCGCCAAATGACACCTTCGCCAATTTCAAGAATAGATGGAATTGGGATGTTCATGTCAATACCCCTTTTTCTTGTAAATAACGTTCAACATCCGCAAATGTGTCCACAGGAACAAATGGAATTTGTTTTTCACGCAACAATGATTGTAAAGCTCCTTTGGCAAATGTCACGTCGGCTACTTTCGCTGCATGAACGTCTGGTTCACTATCGCCAATAAAGTAAACGGTTTTATACGTTTGTTTCAATGTACGAATGACGCTAGATTTATCGATGCCATACCGTTCGGAATAATGAATATGATTTGGATTAATGCGCATATGAATATTTTTATCATGATAATATCCTTCGTTAGAAAAAATATCGACGCCACGTATATCATATTTTTTGAAAATGTGTCGGATATAGTAATCAGTTCCGGCGCTTAATACATAAAAATCGCCTTCGCTCTGTTGAACGTGTTTAATAAAAGGTAAAACTGTTTCATCAATCGGGATGTGATGAATATCTTCAATGATTTTTTCTTCATCTTGATGAATGGATGTAAAAATAGTGTTTAAAAAGTCGATATCTTTTATTTTTCCAGCACGCCATTGTTCGAATAATCGTTTCCCTTCAGGAAAATATTTTTCAATAACAATCCAGTAAAAGTCTTTATGCGAAATCGTTCCGTCAAAATCAGAAACAAAAGCCCATTTGTTCATGAGATAACCTTCGTTTTTTTTTTGTATATGCATTCATCAAAGAAATTGAATCGCTTGGGCAACATCGTAGTCGCTTTGTTGTAATGAAGTAGGCTGCCCAAGAATCATTTTCGCAAGCTCTGCTCCAACATACGGTCCTGCAGTCAGGCCGGATGCGCCAAGCCCATTCGCCACGTAAAGGCCTTCGATTTGTGGGACGGCACCAAATATAGGTAAAAAGTTCGGTGCGTGGGGACGGAAGCCAACACGTGTTTCCACATGGGTCCAATCCGCTAAGTGAGGGGCAATAGTTAATGCTTTATGTAACACTTCGTATAATCCACCAGCAGTCACACGGCAGTCAATGCCAACACCGTCTTCATGCGTCGCGCCAACAACTATTTTCCCGTTTGGAAAGGCAAGTAAATATTGATTGTTTGGAGGCATGACGACAGGCCAATGATCCGTATGTTGTTCAAGATGTTGTAGATGCACGATCTGTGCTCGCTGTGGCGTGATGAGAAATTCAATACCTAGTGGCAAAAGTAACGATTTTGCCCAAACACCTGCTGTGACAACGACCGCATCCGCCTCGTAACGTTCATTCGCTACTGAGGCACCAATGACTCGGCCATTTTCATGCAAAAGTGTTGCATCACCTTTTATATATGTTGCCCCTAAGTGAGTGGCAGCATGAATGAGAGCGCGTCTCAAGGCACGTCCGTCTACACGGGCAGCTCCACTGACATATAGCGCTTCGTATTCATCACGTAACACAGGAAATCGAGTTTTTACTTCTTTTGAAGACAGCCGAGTGACTTCTCCTATTTCAGGAGCTTCCTCACGCCGCTTGAGTACGCGTTCTTCCATACTTCTCAATTTATCGAGATCATGATGTAAACAAATCGCTCCGACACGTTCATATCCCGTTTCGTAACCGTATGTTTGCAATTGTTCAATGAGGCAAGGGTAAAATGCGGCACCACCTTTCGCAAGTGCGTACCATTTTTTATTTCGCCGTTGTGACGTCCACGGGCAAATGATTCCTGCTGCTGCATTGGTTGCTTGTCCGTGATCTTCACGGTCGATAATCACAACCTCTACCTTTTCTTTTGCGAGATGAAAAGCAACAGAAGCGCCAACAATTCCAGCGCCAATGACGATATAACGATTCATTGTTCACACCTTTTCTTTTGTTGTTTTGTACCATTACAATAACATAAGACGATAAAAAAGCAAGGGAGCCCCTTGCTTTTTTAATAGAACCACTTCGCCATTTCATAATATAGCGGCATGCCGATTGTTAAGTTGAACGGAAATGTAAGCCCGAGCGCCATGCCAAGATAGATAGCCGGATTCGCTTCTGGCACCGATGCGCGCATCGCAGCTGGAGCTGCAATATATGAGGCGCTTGCGGCGAGTACGCTAAGTAAAATCGTTCCCCCGAAAGATAATCCTGAATAATAACCGATTACCACTCCTAAAAAGCCGTATACAGGAGGTAAAAGAATCCCTAATGCGAGCAGTTTGACCCCATATTTGCGTACAGCTGCAAGTTGTTTTCCTGCTGTTAGGCCCATGCCGAGTAGAAAGAGGACAAGAACGCTTGGATATAAATCAATGAACAACGGTTTCACAACCGTAAGCGCACGATCTCCACCGATTAGCCCAACAAGAAGGCTACCGACCATTAAAAAGACGCTTTTTCCGAATAGCCCTTCTTTAATGATCGGTCCGTATACCGATGTAGCTGAGAAGCGATATACCATTTCTTGTTTATATGAGCGACTTTCTAACAATTTCAATATGACAAGCGATACGATAATTGCCGGGCTCTCTAACAGAACGACAAATGCACTCATGTAACTTTCGTACGCAATATTTGCTTGTTCGACAAAAGCGAGTGCAGCACCGAATGTAACGATGCTAACTGAACCATATGTTGCGGCAATACCTGTTGCGTTTTTACGATCAATGCCAAGACGACGACAAACAGCAAACGTAATAATTGGGATGATGATACCAAGTGATAATGTTCCAACTAACGGGCGAACGAGTTCATGAAAAGAATGTTCCGCAAGTTCAATGCCACCTTTCATTCCGATTGCGATTAACAAATAGATGCTTAACGATTCATTTAATCCTGTTGGCAATTTTAAATCTGATTTGACGAGAGCAGCAATAATGCCGAGAATAAAAAATAAAATGGCGGGCGATGTTAAATTGTTGATAACCATTTCTTGCATCGTAATCCTCTCCTTTATGTTTCTTTTTTATATTCAACAAAAAAGCCGGAAACATTTTTCGATCGGATCGAAAAATATTTCCGGCTTATCTTTTACTGACCATAAGGGCCTTTAAAAGATCAACCTTGTATGTCAATTGGTTCTTGTAGTAAAAAGACAATCATTCGTTCTCCTGTTTTTGTGCTAATGTCTGTATGCATGCTTGTTACTTGCTTACCTGTTAGTGTATAGATCATTTCTTTTAGTTGCTCGCTACCTGATTCAATTAAATCTGCGCGAATGCGTTTAATCGACAACATCCCTTCTTTTGTTTCGCACAATACTTTTTCGGCAGGAGTTAAAATGCCTCTTAATTGCACGATCACCATATTTCGTAAAATATCTGTTTTCACAGAGAGTGGACCGCGGCCTAAATATTCTTTTTCCCATTGGGTGAGCGCGCGACTAATTTGATCTTCTAGTTCTCCTTTTGTTTTCACGTTGATCCCCCTTTAGAAACAAAAAACGGCATGCCTCACGTATAGATGAAGTGAAACATACCGATGTATTTTTAGCTTAACTCGCCTCAATGTTAACCCTTTCGTTTTCGCCATGTGGCCATGTCGAAAACGCTAAGGCAAAACAATAAAACGAGCTTGCTATCAATCGTTCGGTGCAACAATTTGTTTTTTATTTTATAAAGGTTTGAAAGTTATGTCAAGGGAAAAGATAGAAGTACATACGTTTCGAGGGAAATATATTCATATTTGCAGCAACACGTCTCTTCCTCTCCATGCAGACGGCGAGCAAATTGGGGAAGGTGAGATTACGATTTCAGCAAACAAACAAATACGTGTACTGAAGTAGCCCGCATAAGAAAAAAATAGTGAAAGGCTCTTGTTGTCGCTAAGAGCCTTTAATACTTGTTTTGTATATGCCGCAATATTTCATAGGCGTGATCGCCAAACAGTGCAAGTAGTTGCTCGAATATTGCATCTCGCTGCAGATCAAGCTCAATAATTTGTTTTGCTAAATCTATAGCTTTCTTTTCCATCGGCAATCTCCTTTCGAAGTTGTTCATATTTTTTTCGCAGTTCTGTTAGTGTCCAATGATGTATTTCTCCTTCTTCATGCAGTTTGTCGATATAAAATTGTTTTTGTTTCATCGTTATTTGCAGAAGGGTTCCCATTTCCTTTCCTCCTTCCGTCATTTATTTGATAATCATTATATCGCTTCTCTATGTTGTAAACAGCACTTTTGTTACTTTTCATAACATAAATAATAAGTTTTGTTACTTTTTATAACAAAATTCATTTCAATATTCATAAAATACAGTATATTAATGTTATAAAATATAACGTGCATGAGGGGGATGAGGATGGAGTCGTATAAACATAAAAAAGTTATTTCAATTGGTATTGTTAGTGAGTTAACAGGTTTGTCACCGAGACAAATTCGGTATTATGAGGAGCGCCAACTTATTTTTCCTGATCGGTCAAAAGGGACGAGAAAGTATTCTTTCGCAGATGTTGAATGGCTCGTTGAGATTGCAAACAAACGAGAGGAAGGAGTGCAAACACGGGAAATTCGCTATGAAATGATGAAAGAAATTCGTGAAACGATGAGAAAAGGACAAATCAACGCTCATTTTCGTTCTCGCATGTAATTTTCTCTTTTCCATGTTATAATTGATGGTGGAAGGGGAATGGTCATGTTTATGGAGTTTTCATTCGATGTATTTACGTATGTATCGCTCTTCAGTATGTTCGTTGTGGCGATGACGTGCTATGTGAAGCGACAAGCGAATTACCCCGTCACTATTCAACGCTTCGTCACATACGATATGAACGGTTGCAAAAAGATGAGCGATGCATACACATATACGCCATTACACATACTTAACGACATTTATTTCAATGCGTTTATCTCCATCTGCCACAACAACAGAAGTAGCGACACAAATGAAAATCATGTCATATATTATGCCTGTGATGATTTTTATGGGGGCAAGTTCTGTCCCTTCCGCTTTATCGCTATATTGGGTCGTTGGTGGATGTTTTTCGATTATTCAGTCGCTTGTGATGCGTGCGCAATGGAAGAAGCATCAAGTAGAAACTGCCAAATAACCTGCTCGCTAGCTGAGCAGGTTTCTTTTCGTCAAGGGGTGAAAAAATGAAAGTTATTATTGCTGAAAAACCTGATCAAGGGAAGACGCTTGCATCGATTTTTCAAACAAAAAAACGAGAAGGATATATTGAAATTTTACCGAATGAGATGTTTCCGAAAGGTGCTTATATGACATGGGCAGTTGGACATTTATTTGAATTAGCTCCTCCGGAAACGTATGAAGCAAGTTGGAAGCGGTGGACACTTGATACGTTACCAATCATTCCAGATCGTTTTCAGTACGAGATTGATCGAAAAAAGGCGAAACAGTTTGCGATCATTAAACAATTGCTTCGTAAGCCAGAAGTGATTGAGATTATTCATGCTGGTGATGCAGGGAGAGAAGGAGAATTAATCATTCGAAACATTATTTACATGAGTGGTGTAAAAAAACCGATCAAACGGCTTTGGATCTCATCTTTAACACCGAAAGCTATTGAACAAGGATTTCGTCAGTTGTTGGATGAAAAACAGACACGTCCTTTATACGAGGAAGCGTATGCGCGAACATGTGCAGATTGGCTTGTCGGTATAAACGCCTCGAGGGTGTATACGATTTTATTGAAACAAAAGGGAATGAACGATGTCTTTTCCGTTGGACGTGTACAAACGCCAACGCTTGCTCTAATTGTGAGAAGAGAAAAAGAAATTGAACAGTTTCGCTCGGAGCCGTTTTGGGAAGTTGTTGCTACATTTGATGTGGACGGAAAACGATACGAAGGAAAGTGGTGGCACGAAAATGAGACGCGCACATACGATCGAGAGCTTGCTGAGAAAGTGAGCGCGTTTTGCAGACAAAAACAAGTAGAGGTAGCAGAAGTTACATGTGAGCGAAAAACATTTTTACCACCGCTTTTGTTTAATTTATCAACATTGCAGGCAGCGGCAAACAAGCGGTTTAAATATTCGCCGCAAAAAACATTAGATATACTACAAAAACTATATCAAAAGGGGTATGTATCGTATCCACGCTCCGATTCACAATATGTAACTAAAGGAGAAGCGGAAACATTTCCACATATCTTAAAACAACTTTCACAAAAGGAAGAGTATGCTCCTTATTTTCCACTCGTTCACGAATCGATTTTACATAATAAACGTTATGTAAACGAAAAGAAGGTAACAGATCATTATGCCATTATTCCAACTGAACAAGTGCCGAATTTGACAAAGTTAAGTCAGGATGAGCGAAATATTTACGACCTTGTCGTTCGGAGATTAATTGCTGCTCATAGTGAAGAAGCTATATTTGATTATACAACGATTGTAACCGTTGTCGATGGACGTGCTCGCTTTATTTCAAAAGGAAAGAAACAAATACAAGCAGGATGGCGGGACGTCCTTATGTCACAAGATGATGATGTACAACTTTTACCGAATGTACAAAGTGGAGAAAAAGGAATGGTATATGATGTGTATGTGAAAGAAGGAAAAACACAGCCGCCAAAGCGATATACAGAAGGCGAACTGATCACGTTAATGAAGACAGCAGGGAAGTTTTTAGATGACGAACAACTGGAGAAAGTATTAGCGAAAACAGAAGGACTTGGGACGGAAGCTACCCGCGCCTCCATTATTACAACGCTAAAACAGAGAAATTATATTGAGATAAAAAATAATCAAGTATATGTAACTGATAAAGGAAAAGTATTGATTGACGCAATCGGCCCGCACCTTTTGGCGTCTCCTGAAATGACAGCAAAATGGGAACAACGATTAAGTGAAATTGGCGAAGAAAAAGCATCGGCCACAGCATTTATGGAACAAGTGAAAAAATTGGCAGCGAAAATTGTGGCCGATGCGGTACAAGTGGCAAATCATTGGTCATTTGAAGGACTAGATACCACTTCGATTCAGCAGAAGAAAAAAACAACGATCGGAAAACATGTCGGGGTTTGCAAGCTTTGTGGGGGCTCGGTCATTGATAATGGTTCGTTTTACGGTTGTGTCAACTATGCAAAAACAAAGTGCTCATTTACTATTTCAAAAACGATATTGGGCAAATCGATCTCACAAGCAAACGTCAAAAAATTATTAGCAGAAGGAAAAACGAGTGTTATCAAAGGGTTTAAAAAGGGAGAAAACACATTTAATGCTGCGGTTATATGGGATGAAAAAGAAAAACGTATATCGTTTTCGTTTGAAAAATAGGAGGCTTCCCTCCTATTTTTCAACTTCGCCTTTCCACTCATTCATACCGCCGGTCATATTATATATACTTGAGAAGCCTTCTTTTACTAGCAATTCGCTTGCTTGCGCTGAGCGATTACCGGAACGACAAACGACAATATACGTCTTGTTTTTGTTCAGTTCATCTACACGATCTGGAAGATGTTGTAAAGGTAATAAAATAGCTCCAGGAATATGACCGGAAGCATATTCCTCTTCTGTACGGACATCGAGCACAACAACGTCCTCTTTTTGCATCATTTGTGCAGCTTCATCGACAGAAATGTTTGTATAACGGTTTTGTGCACATCCGCTTATGATGAAAAGAAATGTAAATAAAAAAGAAAACCATTTTTGCATGAAATTATCGCCTCCGCATATAATCAAATACCCATATGTGTATTCTAGCTTATTTTTTCGATTTCTTCAAACGTTTCGACACCATTGTTATGTCTATATGTAGTACAATAGGAAGAAAGGTTTACATGGAAAGAAGGAGAGAGCATGTGCGGATCTATCATCGACTTGATTGGAAATACGCCCGTTGTTAAGCTCAATCGGGTTGTTTTTCGGGAGGGAGCAAGTGTATATATAAAGCTTGAGTCGTTCAATCCAGGTGGAAGTGTAAAAGATCGTGCAGCTAAACGAATGATTGAGCAGGCCGAGCGAGAGGGAAAAATTGTCCCTTTTCGAAGCACGATTATTGAACCAACATCAGGGAATACAGGAATTGGGTTAGCGATGGTATGCGCAGCGAAAGGTTATCGTTGCATCATCACGATGCCAGATAATGCGACAAAGGAACGGGTGAATTTATTAAAAGCATATGGTGCGGAAGTTCACTTAACCCCTGCAGCTTTGCGCATGCAAGGGGCGATTGATGAAGCATATCGGCTTGCGGAGAGTATTCCAAACAGCTTTATACCCATGCAGTTTGAAAATAAAGCAAATCCAGATGCTCACCGAATAAGTACAGCAGTTGAAATTGTAGAGGCATTTCCAGAAGGAATTGACGCGTTCGTGCTTACAGCAGGAACAGGGGGGACGGTAACAGGAACAGGGGAGGAGTTGAAGAAAACATTCCCTCATTTACGCATTTATGTTGTGGAACCATATGGGTCTCCCGTCCTTTCGGGTGGGCAACCGGGGCCGCATAAAATTCCAGGTACTGGACCAGGTTTTATTCCGCCTATTTTAAATCGCAAGGTGTATGATGATATTTTGCTTGTCAAAGATGAAGAAGCACAGATGATGGCGCGGCGATTAGCTGCAGAAGAGGGGATTTTAGTGGGGGCTTCAGCTGGGGCAGCTGCCTTTTGTGCGGTTCAAGTGGCGCGAACTCTCCCGAAAGACGCACGTGTGCTTTGTATGGCACCAGATACAGGAGAGCGATATTTGTCCTCCGATTTATTTAACGGATAAGAGAGAGAAAAATTGTCGAGGCTATGAAATAAAAAGGAGTGATTGTATGTTTCGAGAAGAAGTAAAAACAATAGGAGGCCTTCGTCTTCATGTCATTCCGACGAAAAAATATAAGACGAATACGCTCGTATTAAAGATGAAAGCACCGTTATGTGAACGAGATGTAACGATGCGAGCTCTTATTCCGTATGTGTTACAAAACGCTACCGAGCGACATCCGTCGATGAAAGCGTTACGTACATATTTAGACGAACTATATGGTGCTACGTTACAAGTCGATTTAGCGAAAAAAGGAGAAAATCATATTATTACGATTCGAATGGATGTGGCAAACGAAAAATTTTTAGGCACCACATCTCCACTATTACGGGAAGCGTTGACCCTCTTTAGCGACATACTATTTCGCCCACTTACTGAACAAGGTGGATTTTCTGTTGCGATTGTTGAGCAAGAAAAACGGGCATTGAAACAAAAAATACAATCGTTGTTTGATGATAAAATGCGATATGCTCAACATCGACTCATCGAAGAGATGTATAAAGGTTCGCCTTATGCACTCGATGTTCACGGTAAACTGAGCGATATTGATACAATTGATGCTAAACGTTTATATAAACATTACGAACACATGCTGAAACACGATGAAATAGACTTATACATTGTCGGAGATGTGGCGTTAACGGACGTAGAACATGATGTTGTGGAACGTTTTCCGTTAGAAGCTCGTTCTTTACGTTCAACTGAAACGACAACGTTACCAAAACGAACAAGCGTGCAAGAAGTTATAGAAAAACAACATGTGAAACAAGGAAAGCTACATCTTGGTTATCGAACAAATACGACATACAACGATGCAGATTACGATGCGTTACAAGTATGGAATGGGATCTTCGGTGGGTTTGCACATTCAAAATTGTTTATGAATGTGCGCGAAAAGGCAAGTTTAGCTTATTATGCAGCTTCGCGTATCGAAAGTCACCAAGGAATGATGATGGTCATGGCAGGAATTGAACCGAGCAATTATGAGCGTGCACTTGAAATTATTCATGCTCAGGCAGAGGCGATGCGTAACGGGCAATTTAGCGATGAGGAAATTATTCAAACAAAAGCAGTCATTCGTAATCAATTATTAGAAACGGTTGATACAGCGCGTGGAATGATTGAAATTTCTTATCATAACGTCATCGCGACGCGGCAACGTCCATTAGATGAGTGGTTAGAAGCGATTGAAAAAGTGACGTATGAGGATATTGTTCGTATAGGTGAAAAAATTGAATTAGATACAATTTATTTTTTAACAGAGAAGGAAGGTGAGAAAAAATGAAGATTATTCGCTACGATCAGTTGCAAGAACAATTATTTTATGAGCGATTAAACAACGGATTAGATGTTTACATTTTACCGAAAAAAGAATTCAATAAAACATATGCAACGTTTACGACAAAATACGGTTCGGTGGATAACTATTTTACTCCATATGGAAAAACGAGTATGAAAAAAGTGCCGGATGGCATCGCTCATTTTTTAGAGCATAAATTGTTCGAAAAAGAAGATGGCGATGTATTTCAAATATTTAGTAAGCAAGGGGCATCAGCGAACGCTTTTACATCTTTCACACGCACCGCCTATTTATTTTCGAGTACGACAAATGTAGAAAAAAACTTAGAAACTTTACTTGATTTTGTTCAAGAACCATACTTTACAGAGCAAACAGTCGAAAAGGAAAAAGGGATTATCGCTCAAGAAATTCGTATGTATGACGATAACCCGGATTGGCGTCTATATTTCGGAACAATTGAAAGCATGTATCACAATCATCCTGTAAAAATTGATATTGCAGGAACAGTGGAGTCGATTTCACATATTACGAAAGACTTATTGTATGAATGCTATGCAACGTTTTATCACCCGAGTAATATGTTGTTGTTTGTTACCGGTCCAGTTGATCCATTGACTATACTCGAACAAATTCGCACAAATCAAGCAAAAAAAACGTTCCGTTCGCCAACAGACATTGAGCGATTTCACTATGAAGAACCATCCCATGTCGCCCGTGAAAAACATGTCATTGAAATGAATGTACAGACATCTAAATGTCTCGTTGGTATAAAGGCGAAAAATGTATATACAAAAGGAAAAGAAAAATTAAAGCATGAATGCGCGATGGGATTATTGCTTGATCATTTGTTTGGAAAAAGTTCATCGCACTATGAGCGGCTATATCAACAAGGATTAATTGATGAAACATTTATGGTTGATTATACAGAAGAAAGTGATTTTGGGTTTGGTTTAATTGGTGGCGACACATTATACCCTGATCAATTAGCAGAAGAAATTCAACGCATTCTTGTGCAGTTTTCCGATATTGGTGATGAACAAGTGGAGCGGATGAAAAGAAAAAAAATCGGCTCGTTTTTACGATCGTTGAATTCGCTTGAGTATATTGCGAATCAATTTACTCGTTACGCATTCGACCAAATGAGTTTATTCGATGTTGTAGAGGCGTTACAATCATTGACATCGGATGATATAAAAGCGGTAGCCCGTGAATGTTTTGTACCCGAACAGTTTACGGTATGCCAAGTTGTTCCGAAAAGGTGAAATGTGATGAAATATGCTTTAGTTACAGGAGCGAGTGGAGGAATTGGACAGGAAATTGCCAGACAGCTCGCAAAAGATGGGTATGGATTGTATTTACATTACTACAAAAATGAACAATCTGTTCAATCTTTAATGAAGCAATTATCAACAGACATATATGCCATTCAGGCCGATTTATCTCATCCTTCTGGGGTCGATACGTTAGTGTCGTCTCTTTTTCATCCAATTGACGTGCTCGTTCATAATAGTGGAATGAGTACATATGGGCTGGTGACGGACATGACTGACGAACAAGTCGAGCGCATGGTACAGTTGCATGTGACAAGTCCGTTTTTATTGACGAAACGGTTGTTGCCCTCTATGATTCAGCGACGTCGCGGACAAATTGTTGTCATTTCATCGATCTGGGGACTCACAGGGGCGTCATGCGAAGTATTGTATTCGATGGTGAAGGGCGCGCAAAATACGTTCGTCAAAGCGTTAGCGAAAGAAGTTGCGCCAAGCCACATACGAGTAAATGCCATTGCTCCAGGAGCCATTGATACACCGATGCTTCAGGAGTTTACTGCAGAGGAGTTAGAAGCGTTAGCGAACGAGATTCCACTCGGGAGAATCGGGAAACCAGAAGATGTAGCTAAAGCGGTATCGTTTTTAATTTCTGACGATGCATCGTATATTACAGGACAAATTTTATCCGTCAATGGCGGTTGGTATTGTTAAGCAAGCATAATTTTTTGTTTCATAAGGCAAACTGTTCTTGAAACGAATTTCAAGGAGGTTTGCATATGTCTGTTCTTGATAATTTTGAGCAATGGAAAAGCTTTTTAGCTGATCGTCTTCATCAAGCGGAAGCGCAAGGGATGAACCAACAAGTCATTTCGGATATCGCTTATCAGATTGGCGACTACTTGGCAAAACAAGTCGATCCGAAAAACCCGGAAGAGCGTGTACTTGCTGATTTGTGGCACGTAGCAAATGAGCAAGAGCAACATGCAATAGCCAACATGATGATTAAACTTGTACAAAATAAGTAAGTAATATGGGCAAGCTGGTGACATTCGCCAGCTTGTTTTACTATGTTTATCTGTTCACAAAAAACGGTTGTCTGTCCTTTTCATTCTCGCATTCAGATGGTAAAATAAACATACATGCGTGTTTCGACAAAGCGTTCCTTTAGGATCGTATCGTGTAACGTAAAGGGGAGAAGGGGTATATGGAAAAAAAAGAATGGTATTTAGAATATGAAATACATATCAATCGTCCGGGATTGTTAGGGGATATTGCATCGCTACTTGGTATGTTGTCCATTAACATCGTCACAATTAACGGGGTGGACGATTCACGTCGAGGGATGCTTTTGTTGTGCAAAAGCCATGAGCAAATTGAACGGCTACAATCCATTTTGGCAACGATGGAAGATATCACGGTGACGAAGTTGCGCGAACCGAAGCTACGCGACCGTCTCGCCGTTCGGCATGGACGTTATATTCAGCGTGATGCCGACGATAAAAAAACGTTTCGGTTCGTTCGTGACGAATTAGGATTGCTTGTCGATTTTATGGCTGAGTTATTTAAGCAAGAAGGCCACAAGTTAATTGGCATTCGTGGTATGCCGCGTGTTGGAAAAACGGAATCCATCGTAGCTGCGAGCGTATGTGCGAATAAACGTTGGCTATTTGTCTCATCTACGTTAATTAAGCAAACAGTCCGTAGCCAATTAATTGAAGATGAGTATAACGAAAATAATGTATTTATTGTTGATGGGATTGTATCAACACGTCGCTCAAATGAGCGGCATTGGCAACTGATTCGTGAGTTGATGCGATTACCAGCAACAAAAGTGATTGAACATCCCGATATTTTTGTAAGGCATACGGAATATAAACTTGATGATTTTGATTATATTATTGAATTGCGTCATGATGCAGATGAGGAAATTACGTACGATCTTGTTGCCCAATCTTCTTTCTTCGGCAACGACGGTTTTTCGAATATCGACTTTTAAAGATGGAAGGTGTTTCCGTTGACAGAGTTAGGGAAGCGTTTAAAAGAAGCGAGAGAACAGCGCAATATGAGTTTAGATGATTTACAAGAAATCACTAAAATTCAAAAGCGATATTTGATCGCAATTGAACAAGGAAATTATGTGATTATGCCTGGGAAGTTTTATGTTCGCGCATTTATTCGTCAGTATGCTGAAGCGGTCGGCCTTGATCCCGAAGAGCTGTTTGAACAATACGCAAACGAAATTCCAAATGCCCAGCAAGAAGAACTTCCTGGCGAATTATCGCGTGTTAAATCGCGACAATTATCAGAACAAGGTGAAAAAGTACTGAATATCCTCCCCAAAATTTTAATCGGTATGTTAGCTGTTGGAGTAGCAGTTGTTCTATGGTTTTTCTTTCAAAACCGAACGATGGATGAACAACCGCAAGAGCAAGTGATAAATGAGGAGACAGAATTTGAGCAATCTGAGCAGGTGAACGAACAACAGCCTGAAAAACAAAATGAACAACAATCTGAAAAACAAAATGAACAACAATCTGAAAAACAGAACGAACAACAACTAGAAAAAGAGCAAGAGCAACCATCGACAGCAATGATTAAAGTAGTAGACACGAATGGTCGAAAATCGACACTTGAAGTCACAGGGGAACAGTTGATCATTGACATTGCAACAAAGGGTGATGCGTGGATTGAAGTGAAAAACGGGAAGGGAAAAGCATTCACGCGCAAAATGATGTATGCTAATCAAGCTGAAACGTTCGATTTGACGAACGAAACAGAAGTTTTATTAGTCATCGGTCAAACATTAAATACAGAAGTGAAAATAAATGGACAAACACTTCAATACCCTGTTAATCCAAGTGATCACGTGCGTCAAGATATTACGATTGTTTATAAAAAACAATGATGTTGTATGACGTGTTGGAGGTTAGTACTGTGAATATACCGAATCAAATTACAATTGCCCGAATGCTACTTATTCCTTTTTTCCTAATTTTCCTCTTGGCACCGATTGACTTAGGTATGATTCAAATCGGAACAGAGCAATTGCCGATGACACACGCTGTTGCTGCGCTTATTTTTATTATTGCATCAACAACAGACTGGATTGATGGATACTATGCACGAAAATATGGGTTAGTAACGAATTTAGGAAAATTTCTTGACCCGCTTGCAGATAAATTGCTTGTATCGGCTGCGCTCATTGCGCTCGTTCAATTGGATTTGGCGCCAGCGTGGATGGTCATTGTTATTATTAGTCGTGAATTTGCGGTAACCGGATTGAGGCTTGTGTTAGCAGGGGAAGGGGAAGTGGTGGCAGCGAACATGCTTGGAAAAATTAAAACGTGGACGCAAATTGTAGCGATCGCCGCCCTTCTTTTGCACAATCTTCCTTTCTCCCTGCTGTCGTTTCCGTTTGCGGACATTTCTTTATGGATTGCACTCATTTTCACAATCTGGTCAGGATGGGATTACTTTGTTAAAAATAAACACGCATTTCGTCATTCGAAGTAAATAAAAAGGGGATGGGAGAAGGATGAAAGCAGAAATTATCGCCGTTGGCTCGGAGCTTTTACTTGGCCAAATTGCAAATACAAATGCTCAATTTTTATCTCGACAATTAGCTGAAATAGGGATAGATGTATATTACCATACGGTTGTTGGAGATAATCCTCAAAGGCTTACACATGCGATTGAAGTAGCAAAGCAACGCTCGAATTTGATTATTTTTACGGGGGGACTTGGACCGACGAAAGATGATTTAACAAAAGAAACGATTGCAAAGATGTTAAATAAATCGCTCGTTTTAGACGAAGAAGCATGGCAATCCATTTGTGATTATTTTTCAAAAACAAATCGTCCGATGTCCCCAAACAATCGAAAACAGGCGCTTGTATTAGAAGGAAGTCACGTGTTAAAAAATGAACATGGGATGGCTCCTGGAATGGCACTTGTTGTTGATCATGTGACGTATATGCTTCTTCCGGGGCCGCCAAAAGAAATGCAACCGATGTTCATGAAATATGGACGTCCTTTTTTATTGCAAAAGCGTCACGTTCGCGAAAAAATTGTTTCACGTGTTCTTCGCTTCTTTCATATCGGGGAATCACAGCTAGAAACAGAAATTGAAGATTTGATCGATGCGCAAACGAATCCGACGATTGCTCCACTTGCGTCTGACGGTGAAGTGACTCTCCGCTTGACAGCAAAGCATGAACGTGAAGAAGAAGCGAAGCGGCTGATTGACGAGGTAGAGGAAAATATTTTAGCGCGTGTTCGCCCTTATTTTTACGGTTACAATGATGAAACGTTGTTTAGCAAACTGTTAGCTACGTTAAAAGAAAAGGATAAGACACTTGCTGTTGCTGAAAGCTTAACGGGGGGGTTGTTTTTAAAGGAAATGACTGCTCTTCCGACAGCTTCTTCTGTCATAGCAGGAGGGGTTGTATGTTATACAAATGAAATAAAGGAAAATGTGCTTCATGTGCCGAAAGAAATATTACAAACAGAGGGGGCAGTGAGCGGGCGATGTGCACAATCGTTGGCGGAAAATGTTCGAAAACTTTGTCGAAGTGATATCGGTATAAGCTTTACAGGCGTCGCAGGACCGGACGATTTGGAAGGGAAGCCAGTAGGAACAGTATGGATAGGGATTGCCACAGAACGAGGGACAAAAACGTTTGCACTTACATTATCCGGTGATCGTCAAGCCGTTCGGATGCGTACTGCAAAATATGGTTGTTATTATTTACTACAATTGTTGCATTGATTTACGAACATCTATTCGTTTTTTTCTTGGCAAATAAACAGAAAACATGTATAGTAATAAGTAGCAGTCACTGCTTTATTTTTTGTAAGTATAAAGGAGGAGTTTCTTTGAACGATCGTCAAGCAGCATTAGAACAGGCGTTAAAGCAAATTGAGAAACAGTTTGGAAAAGGTTCTATTATGAAGCTAGGAGAGCAAACAGATCGTCAAATTTCGACTGTATCAAGCGGCTCTCTTGCACTTGATATTGCGCTTGGAGTAGGAGGATATCCGCGCGGGCGTATTATTGAAATTTATGGTCCAGAATCTTCGGGTAAAACGACAGTTGCCCTTCATGCGATTGCTGAAGTACAAAAGCAAGGTGGTCAAGCGGCGTTCATTGATGCAGAACACGCTTTAGATCCTGTTTACGCTGAAAAGTTAGGTGTTAATATTGATGAATTGTTGCTTTCACAGCCTGATACAGGAGAGCAAGCGTTAGAAATTGCTGAAGCGCTTGTGCGCAGTGGAGCGGTTGACATTATTGTTATTGACTCCGTTGCAGCCCTTGTTCCGAAAGCAGAAATTGAAGGGGAAATGGGCGATGCTCACGTTGGACTACAAGCACGGCTCATGTCCCAAGCGCTACGTAAATTATCAGGCGCTATCAACAAATCGAAAACGATCGCTATCTTTATTAACCAAATAAGGGAAAAAGTGGGGGTTATGTTCGGGAACCCCGAGACAACTCCTGGTGGTCGCGCATTGAAGTTTTATGCGTCTGTTCGTTTAGAAGTGCGTCGTGCTGAGCAAATTAAACAAGGCAATGATATGGTTGGAAATAAAACGAAAATTAAAGTCGTTAAAAATAAAGTGGCGCCACCATTTAAAACTGCAGATGTAGATATTATGTATGGGGAAGGGATTTCAAAAGAAGGCGAAATTATTGATATGGGTGCTGAACTCGATATCATCCAAAAAAGCGGTGCTTGGTATTCATACAAAGATGAGAGACTGGGACAAGGACGAGAAAACGCGAAACAATTTTTAAAAGAAAATCCACATATCATGGAAGAAATTGCACGTGAAATTCGCCAACATTATGGCATTACGACAGGTGCATCAGCGACACCTGTACGTGAAGATGATTTAGACTTCTTAGAGTAAAAAGAGGCACGTTGTGTCTCTTTTTTCTTTATTTTAGAAGATTCAACCATATGAAGCGCTTTCCCGCAATGACAAGCCTTGACAATATGGAAGGTCACCTTTAAAATGTACATGTATATTTGACAATTTTGAAGTGTATGTTGAATGGGTGCAATGTACATGCCGACATTGATGAAGTAACGAATTTATAGCAAGAGGAGGTGAGGATAATGGGTGAAACGATCATCTCCGCTTTGCTTGCCCTAGTCGTCGGTGCAGTTGTTGGCTTTTTTGTTCGTAAATCCATTGCCGAGGCAAAAATTGGCGGTGCACAAGCAGCTGCCAAGCAAATGATTGAAGAAGCGAAAAGAGAAGCAGACGCATTGAAAAAAGAGGCGCTCCTTGAAGCAAAGGATGAGATTCACAAACTTCGCGTGGAAGCAGAACGAGAAATTCGCGAACGAAGAAGTGAATTACAAAAACAGGAAAACCGCTTGTTACAAAAGGAGGAGAATCTCGATCGAAAGGACGAATCTTTAAACAAACGGGAAGCGTTGCTTGAGAAAAAAGAGAATTCTCTCAATGAAAGACAACAGCATATTGAAGAGATGGAAAGCAAAGTGGAAGAACTCGTTCGAAAGGAACAAGCAGAGCTTGAGCGTATTTCTAGCTTGACTCGTGAAGAAGCACGACAAATCATTTTAGATCGTGTAGAAAAAGAGCTTTCTCATGAAATCGCGCTCATGGTTAAAGAAGCAGAAACGAAAGTGAAGGAAGAAGCCGATAAAAAAGCAAAAGAAATTTTATCGCTTGCCATTCAACGCTGTGCTGCTGATCATGTTGCCGAAACGACCGTATCTGTTGTAAACTTGCCGAATGACGAAATGAAAGGTCGGATTATTGGACGCGAAGGACGTAACATTCGCACGTTGGAAACGTTAACAGGTATTGATCTCATCATTGACGACACGCCGGAAGCAGTCATTTTATCAGGCTTTGATCCGATCCGTCGTGAAACGGCACGAATTGCGTTAGATAAACTTGTTCAAGACGGGCGTATTCATCCGGCGCGAATTGAAGAGATGGTTGAAAAAGCGCGAAGAGAAGTGGATGAACACATTCGTGAAGTGGGAGAACAAACAACGTTCGAAGTGGGTGTTCACGGGTTGCACCCGGATTTAATTAAAATTTTAGGCCGATTGAAATTCCGTACAAGCTATGGACAAAATGTTCTTAAACATTCGATGGAAGTTGCGTACTTAGCTGGTTTGATGGCAGCTGAGTTAGGGGAAGATGAAATGCTTGCAAGACGAGCAGGTCTTCTTCACGACATCGGAAAAGCTGTTGACCATGAAGTAGAAGGAAGCCATGTTGAAATTGGTGTAGAGCTCGCAACGAAATATAAAGAACACCCGGTCGTTATCAATAGCATTGCTTCCCATCATGGTGATACGGAGCCGACGTCTATTATCGCTGTGCTTGTTGCTGCTGCAGACGCATTATCTGCTGCTCGGCCAGGTGCCCGTAGCGAAACGTTAGAAAACTATATTCGTCGACTTGAAAAACTTGAAGAAATCGCTGAATCATATGAAGGTGTTGAAAAGTCGTATGCGATTCAGGCTGGACGCGAAATTCGCATTATGGTAAAGCCAGATATGATCGATGACTTGGAAGCGCATCGTTTGGCGCGTGACATTCGCAAGCGCATTGAAGAAGAGCTTGATTATCCAGGTCATATTAAAGTTACAGTAATCCGCGAAACGCGAGCTGTTGAATATGCAAAATAAAGCTACTCCTCGTTTGGAGTAGCTTTTCGTATTGATAAACGCTTCGTTTTGTGCGAAACTGAAAAATAGAAATCATGGGTATAGAAAGGGTAATATGATGAAACTATTATTTATCGGTGATGTCGTAGGACAACCGGGAAGAAAAATGGTTGATGAATACGTACCGAAGCTAAAAGCAAAATATAAGCCGCATGTGATTGTTGTCAACGGTGAAAATGCTGCTGGTGGGAAAGGGATAACAGAAAAAATATATCGGCGCTTTTTAGAGATAGGGGTGCATGCAGTAACCCTTGGGAATCATGCATGGGATAATCGTGAAATATTTGAGTTTATTGATCAAGCGAAAGTACTTGTTCGTCCAGGGAATTTTCCAGCAGGTACACCTGGAAAAGGAATTGTATTTATTCAAGTAGAGGGATATGAGGTTGCGGTCATCAGTTTGCAAGGAAGAACGTTTTTGCCAGCGATTGATTGCCCGTTTAAAAAAGCAGATGAATTAGTAGAGATGGCGGTCTCACGAACCCCTGTCATTCTTGTAGATTTTCATGCGGAAGCAACGAGTGAAAAACAAGCGATGGGATGGTATTTAGATGGGCGAGTAAGCGCTGTCGTTGGTACGCATACACACGTTCAAACAGCGGACTCTCGTATTTTGCCAAACGGCACCGGTTATATTACTGATGTCGGTATGACAGGTCCTTACGATGGCATTTTGGGTGTGGATCGTGAGGCAGTATTACGTAAATTTTTAACGGGCTTGCCGGTTCGTTTCGAAGTGACGACGGGGCGCGCGCAGTTGAATGCTGTGCTTATCGATATAGATGAAAAAAGCGGGAGAACGAAATCAATTCAACGAATTATGATTAATGATGACCACCCATATTTCGACTAGTCTCTCTTTTTAGATTTTTCTAAAAAATACATATAAATAGCAGGAATACGAGTGAACAGAGGTGAATATATAGTAAACAGTACGAATTTTTTACAAGCAATTGTTAGAAACAAGGAGGAGCTAGAAATGGAAATATTAAAAGTTTCAGCAAAGTCTAATCCTAATTCTGTAGCTGGTGCACTTGCTGGCGTGCTAAGAGAACGCGGTGCAGCTGAAATTCAGGCGATCGGTGCAGGTGCATTAAATCAAGCCGTGAAGGCAGTAGCGATCGCGCGAGGATTCGTAGCACCGAGCGGAGTCGATCTCATTTGTATTCCTGCGTTTACAGACATTCAAATTGATGGAGAAGAGCGGACAGCAATCAAACTTATTGTTGAACCGCGTTAATGCACATAAACCTGTTTGCTTGTATAGCAAACAGGTTATTTTTATCATATGCTACAGAGCGAATTTTCGTATGGAGGGGTCGTTGTGCGTATATTTGACGCTCATTGTGACGTTTTATATCAACTATTTTGTGACCAAGATGTATCGTTTGAGCGAAGCTCATCGCTACATGTCACGTACGATGGATTGCAGCAGGCGGGTGTAACAGTACAAGGATTTGCTATTTACATCCCAAAACACGTAAGGCCAGAATCGCGCTTTTTTGTAGCTTTAGAGATGATTGATTATTTTTATGAGAAAGTTGTGTCACAGCCAAATATGAAAGTGGTTCGTTCAAAAAAAGAAATCGATCAACTACAACCGAGTGAAATTGGAGCGATGCTTACGTTAGAAGGGTGTGAAGCCATTGGCGAAAGTTTAACGCAACTGCGCACACTTCTTCGCCTTGGTGTTCGTTCTGTTGGTTTAACATGGAATGACGCCAATATGGTAGCGGATGGAGCACTAGAGCAACGAGGAGGAGGTTTAACGAAATTCGGGAAAGAAGTTGTCCACTTATTGAACGAACAACAATGTTGGACAGACGTGTCACATTTAAGTGAACGAGCGTTTTGGGATGTCATTGAATTGGCTCATTATCCGATTGCTTCACATTCAAATGCGTATACGCTTTGCCCGCACCCACGCAATTTGCGCGATGACCAGATTCAAGCTTTGATTAAGAAAAATGGGGTGATCGGTGTGACATTCGTTCCGCAGTTTTTACGTCATGATACGCAAACGACAACAGTGACAGATGTGTTGCGTCATGTCGACTATATTTGCTCGTTAGGCGGGGAAAACCATATCGGGTTTGGATCTGACTTCGATGGCATTTTTGAAACGGTTGACCAATTAGCTAATGTTTCGCATTATACCCATTTCATTAATGAATTGCTGAAGCATTTTAAAGAGGAACAAGTGAGAAAATTTTTGTTTTGTAATTTTTATGAGCGAATCCCGCAATAAAAAATTCGGAAGAAAAATTCACATTTTTGTAACAAATATGTTGCAATTTTTTTTCAATAGGGCTAGAATGAAAGCGTTTAGTAAATGAAATTTTTCAAAAAATTTATTAAGCGAAATGGTAGAGCTTTTTCTGGAAAAGTGCTACACTTATAATCGTACAATGTTACGTTACAATTGATGGAACTTTAAAGGGGTGTAAGACATGATTAGTCAACTTTCATGGAAAGTTGGAGGACAACAAGGGGAAGGTATTGAAAGTACGGGAGAAATATTCTCCATTGCGCTCAACCGACTAGGCTACTACTTATACGGTTATCGCCACTTTTCATCTCGTATTAAAGGTGGTCATACGAACAATAAAATTCGTGTTAGCACAACGCAAGTTCGTTCGATTGCCGATGATCTTGATATATTAGTAGCTTTTGACCAAGAAACAATTGATTTTAACTTTCACGAGTTACGTCAAGGTGGGATCGTCATTGCCGATGCAAAGTTTAATCCGACGATTCCGGATGAGTCAAGAGCTACGCTGTATGCGGTTCCATTTACAGATATTGCAACAGAATTAGGAACAGCATTAATGAAAAACATGGTGGCAGTCGGAGCTTCTAGCGCTGTACTCGGTCTCGATATTAGCGTATATGAAGGGGTCGTTCAGGAGATTTTCGGTCGCAAAGGCGAGCAGGTTGTTGCCAAAAACATGGAAGCGATCAGAGCGGGCGCTCAGTTTATGCGTGAACAACTTGGTGACAACATTCAACTCATGCAACTTGAGAAGGCGGACGGCAAAAAGAGAATGTTTATGATTGGAAACGATGCGATTGCGCTTGGTGCACTTGCGGGTGGCGCTCGTTTTATGGCAGCGTATCCAATTACCCCAGCGTCAGAGATCATGGAATACTTAATTAAGAAGCTTCCGCAATTTGGTGGTACAGTCATTCAAACAGAAGACGAAATTGCAGCTTGTACAATGGCTATTGGTGCGAACTATGCGGGTGTTCGCACGTTGACAGCTTCGGCCGGACCAGGTCTTTCGCTTATGATGGAAGCGATCGGATTAGCTGGAATTACAGAAACGCCAATTGTCATTGTTGATACGCAACGTGGTGGTCCGAGTACAGGTCTTCCGACGAAACAAGAACAGTCCGATTTGATGGCAATGATTTATGGAACACATGGAGAAATTCCGAAAGTAGTCATGGCGCCAAGTACTGTACAAGAAGCGTTTTACGATATGGTTGAAGCGTTTAACATTGCAGAAGAGTATCAATGTCCAGTCATCGTTTTAACAGACTTGCAACTTTCGTTAGGTAAACAAACAGTTGAGCCGCTAGAATACGATAAAATTGAAATTCGTCGTGGCAAACTTGTTACGGGAGAACTCCCTGAAATTCCAGACAAAGGTTGTTTTAAACGATATGAAGTGACGGAAGATGGCGTGTCACCGCGTGTATTACCAGGAATGAAAAACGGTATTCACCATGTGACGGGCGTTGAGCACGATGAAACAGGCCGTCCTTCTGAAGTAGCAGCGAACCGTATTGCACAAATGGATAAGCGTCTGCGCAAGTTGAAACATATTCAATTCCCGACACCAGTTCATAAACATGTGAAGCATGAAGAAGCCGATGTGTTAATCGTTGGGTTTAACTCAACGCGTGGAGCGATTGAGGAAGCGATGGAACGTCTAGAGCGAGATGGCATCAAGGTGAATCATGCTCACGTTCGTCTCATTCATCCGTTCCCAACGGAAGAAATGTTGCCACTTGTGCAATCAGCAAAAAAAGTTGTTGTTGTTGAAAATAATGCAACAGGACAACTTGCCAACATTTTAAAAATGAACGTTGGACATGCTGAGAAAGTATTTAACGTGTTGAAATATGATGGCAACCCGTTCTTACCGCACGAAGTTTATACAAAATGCAAGGAGTTGTTTTAAACATGGCGACATTTAAAGATTTCCGAAATAACATTAAACCGAACTGGTGTCCAGGTTGTGGTGACTTTTCTGTGCAAGCAGCTATTCAACGTGCGGCTGCCAACGTTGGACTTGAACCACATGAGCTTGTTGTTGTCTCTGGAATTGGTTGTTCTGGACGTATTTCTGGTTACATTAATTCGTATGGTTTTCATGGTGTTCACGGTCGGGCACTTCCAATTGCTCAAGGGGTAAAAATGGCCAATCGTGACTTGACTGTCATTGCTGCTGGTGGTGACGGAGATGGATTCGCGATCGGAATGGGGCACACGATCCATGCGATTCGTCGTAACATCGACATTACGTACATCGTTATGGATAACCAAATTTACGGTTTAACAAAAGGGCAAACATCGCCACGTAGTGAAGTCGGATTTAAGACGAAAAGTACACCACAAGGATCGGTTGAGCCAGCGTTGTCGATTATGGAGATGGCGTTAACAGCAGGGGCTACATTCGTCGCCCAAAGCTTTTCTAGTGATTTAAAAGAGTTGACGCAATTAATCGAAGAAGGCATAAAACATAAAGGATTCTCGCTCATTAACGTATTCAGCCCGTGCGTCACGTACAATAAAGTAAACACATATGATTGGTTTAAAGACAATTTAACGAGCTTGAGCTCCATTGAAGGATATGATCCATCTAACCGCGAAATGGCGATGCAAACGTTGATGAAACATAAAGGGCTTGTTACAGGGCTCATTTATCAAAATAAAGAGCGCAAATCATATCAAGATCTTGTGCCTGGTTATAGCGAAAAACCATTGGCAGAAGCAGATTTAGCAATGAGCAAGGAAAAATTTGATCAGCTTGTGGCTGAGTTTATGTAAGAAAAAAGAGGGTGGTGAAAGCCATCCTCTTTTTCATGGAAAAAACATTGTTTAAAAGTCCAGAAAATAATATACTATGTTAGTGTGCGTCTATGAACAAAAGAAAGGAGAATTATGATGAACGAAAAACAACGTTTACAGTACACAGCACAAATTGAAACAGATCATCCAACGGACAAAAAATCCGCTTTGGATGAAAATTTGCAACGTCTCAAGCAAAAAACGAGTCAAGACTATGAAAAATATTTTTCAACTGTATTTGTTCCTCCATCTTTAAAAGAAGCGAAAAAACGTGGAAAAGAGGAAGTGAAATATCATAAAGATTTCTCCATTCCAGAAGAGTTTCGTGGCATGGGGAACGGTCGTAAATTTTACATTCGTACGTACGGCTGTCAAATGAATGAACATGACACAGAAGTGATGGCTGGAATTTTTATGGCGCTCGGCTATGAACCAACGGATCGCCCAGAGGATGCCAACGTCATTTTGTTAAATACGTGTGCCATTCGTGAAAATGCAGAGAATAAAGTATTCGGAGAAATTGGACATTTAAAGCCACTCAAACAAAATAACCCGGATTTATTGCTTGGGGTATGCGGCTGTATGTCGCAAGAAGAATCAGTCGTCAATAAAATTTTGAAGCAATTCCAATACGTTGATATGATCTTTGGCACGCACAATATTCATCGTCTTCCGTATATTTTGAAAGAAGCCTATATGTCAAAAGAAATGGTTGTTGAAGTATGGTCAAAAGAAGGCGATGTCATCGAAAACTTGCCGAAAGTGCGCAAAGGAAATATTAAAGCGTGGGTTAATATTATGTACGGTTGCGATAAGTTTTGTACGTACTGTATCGTTCCGTATACACGCGGTAAAGAGCGTAGCCGTCGTCCAGAAGATATTATTCAAGAGGTACGTCACTTAGCTGCACAAGGGTATAAAGAAATTACGCTTTTAGGACAAAACGTGAATGCGTATGGAAAAGATTTTACTGATATGAAATATGGTCTTGGGGATTTAATGGACGAACTGCGCAAAATTGATATTCCGCGCATTCGCTTTACAACAAGCCATCCACGTGATTTTGATGATCGTTTAATCGAAGTGTTAGCAAAAGGTGGAAATTTAGTTGAGCACATTCACTTGCCTGTACAGTCGGGAAGTAGTGAAGTGTTAAAAATGATGGCGCGTAAATATACACGTGAACAATATTTAGAGCTTGTTCGTAAAATTAAAGAAGCCATTCCAGGTGTGGCGCTTACAACAGACATTATTGTCGGATTCCCGAATGAAACAGATGAGCAATTTGAAGAAACGTTGTCGCTCTATCGCGAAGTCGAATTTGATTCTGCATTTACGTTTATTTACTCGCCACGTGAGGGAACACCGGCAGCAAAAATGGTTGATAACGTGCCAATGGAAGTGAAAAAAGAACGTTTACAACGCTTAAACGCATTAGTAAACGAAATTTCTGCGAAAAAAATGAAGGAATATGAGGGACAAGTTGTCGAAGTATTAGTAGAAGGGGAAAGTAAAAATAACCCAGACGTTCTCGCTGGATACACACGTAAAAACAAGCTTGTGAACTTCGTTGGACCTAAGTCTGCGATCGGTCAACTTGTAAACGTGCGCATTACAGAAGCAAAAACATGGACATTAAATGGAGAAATGGTAGAAGAAACGATCGAGGTGAAATAACGTGGCGAAATATACAAAGGATGACATCGTCCAAAAAGCAAAAGAATTAGCTAAAATGATTGCTGAAACGGAAGAAGTAGAGATTTTTAAACAAGCAGAAGCCAAAATTCATGAAAATGAAAAAGTACGCACGATGATTGCTAAAATTAAATCGTTACAAAAACAAGCCGTAAACTTGCAACATTACGGAAAAGTTGAAGCGTTAAAAAAAGTAGAAGCAGAAATTGATGAGATTTACGAACAGCTATCAGACATTCCGATTGTAGAACAATTTAAACAATCGCAAGTAGAAATTAATGATTTGTTGCAGCTTGTTGCGTCCACGATTTCAAAGACGGTGACAGATGAAATTATTACATCGACAGGTGGCGATGTGTTACGAGGAGAAACGGGTGCCCAAGTGAAACATAGCCATTGCGGCCATTGCCATTAAAGAGTCCATTTCACATGGGCTCTTTTTTTATTTTTGTCACATATTTCGAACAAGTTGCATACAATGAACTATACGGAATGATTGTTTTTTTATGTACACTTTTAGTTTTTTCGTGCATAGGATAAAATGAACAATGCATTTTTGAGGAGGGTTTGTTTCATGTCCCAATACAGAGAAATTATTACAAAGGCAGTTGTTGGAAAAGGGAGAAAGTTTACGCAATCGACGCATACCGTTTCCGCGCAACATCGTCCAACGAGCGTGCTCGGTTGTTGGATTATTAATCATCGGTACGAAGCGAAAAAAGTGGATCGTAGTGTTGAAATTCATGGAAAGTATGATGTGAATGTTTGGTATTCGTACAACGATAATACAAAAACGGAAGTGCTCACAGAAACGGTATCTTATACCGATGTCATTCCGTTGAAGTATCGTAACGAAGAACTCATTAGCGAAGAACAAGAAGTGATTGCACGTGTTGTTCAGCAACCAAATTGTTTAGAATGTACGATTGCTTCAACTGGAAATAAGGTAACTGTGGAAGTAGAGCGAGAGTTCATCGCTGAGGTCATCGGGGAAACAAAAGTACGGATTGCGGTCGTTGATACATCATCTGAAGAAGTCGATGAGGATATTGAAGCTGAATTAGAACAGTTAGATGAAGAGCTTCTTCAAGAAGGAAGCAATAAAAACTAGGAAGTTTGTTCTTCCTAGTTTTTATTTTTTGTTATAATAATTGAAGTCAAGATTTCGGACGTTGGAGGAAAGGTCATGGCTTATACACCAATGATTCAGCAATATTTAGCAATTAAATCACAATATAAAGATGCCTTTTTATTTTTTCGTCTCGGTGATTTTTATGAGATGTTTTTTGAAGATGCGATTAAAGCATCACAAGAGCTAGAAATTACGCTTACTAGTCGTGACGGGGGCGGAGAAGAACGCGTGCCAATGTGCGGTGTACCTTATCATTCAGCCGCGATGTATATTGAACGTTTGATTGAGAAAGGATATAAAGTTGCGATTTGTGAACAAGTTGAAGACCCGAAAACTGCCAAAGGGGTTGTGCGACGCGAAGTCGTTCAACTCATTACCCCTGGAACAGTTATGGAAGGGAAGCAACTGGAAGACAAAGCAAATAACTATTTAGCTTCATTGACATCATTTGAGGATGGTACGTATGGATTTGCATATGCAGATTTAACGACTGGAGAAAGTCGTATGACGATGCTCCATGCATTTGAAGATGTGCTCAATGAAATTTATTCTATTGGCGCGAAAGAAATAGTCGTTCCAACAGCGTATCAAGAAAAATGGGAATTATTGCGAGAAAGATATGCTCTTACCATTTCGTATGAAGATGAAACAACCATTCCGCTTGATTGTACATCTATTGTTTCACATTTGAAACAAGAAAAATTACTCGTGACGTTTGGGAGATTATTAAATTATTTAGTAAAAACACAGAAGCGACATTTAGATCATTTACAGCCGGTCGAGCTGTACGAAGTCGATGCACATATGAAAATCGACATGTACTCTAAACGTAATTTAGAGTTGACGGAAACGATTCGGAGTAAAGGAAAAACAGGTTCTCTTTTTTGGCTTCTGGACGAAACGATGACTGCGATGGGTGGACGTCTACTTAAGCAATGGATTGATCGTCCGTTATTAGATCGTGAAAAAATTGAACAGCGATGGCATTTTGTTGAACAACTGTTGATCCATTATTTCGAGCGTCAAGAATTACGCGAATATCTTCGCAGTGTATATGATTTGGAGCGATTAGCTGGGCGTGTGGCGTTTGGAAATGTGAACGCGCGTGATTTAATTCAATTGAAAAAGTCGTTAAAACAAGTACCTTTCATTTCCTCACTTCTTATGCAAATTCAAGATGATCACGTTCAATCATTTGCAAAACATTTAGATGCATGTGAAGAACTTGTTCAATTGTTGGAAGAAGCAATTGAGGAAAACCCACCGCTTTCCGTGAGAGAGGGTGGCATCATTAAAGATGGTTATAACGAAACGTTAGATCGCTTCCGGGATGCTAGTCGTAATGGAAAGACATGGATTGCGCAATTGGAAGCAAAAGAGAGAGAAGTAACAGGAATTAAATCATTAAAGATTGGTTACAATCGCGTATTTGGATACTATATCGAAGTAACAAAAGCGAATCTACATTTATTGCCAGAGGGTCGATATGAACGTAAACAAACGTTAGCGAATGCTGAACGTTTTGTGACGAAAGAACTAAAAGAAAAAGAGGCACTAATTTTGGAAGCAGAAGAAAAAAGCATGGAACTTGAATACGAACTGTTTGTTTCTATACGTGAACAAGTGAAACAATATATTGTTCGTTTACAAAAATTAGCGAAATACATGAGCCAATTAGATGTTTTACAATGTTTTGCTACGGTTAGTGAAAAATATAATTATTGTAAACCGCAGTTTTCTTATGATCGCCGTCTTGTCGTTCGACAAGGACGACACCCCGTTGTAGAGAAAGTGTTAGGAGCAAATGTTTATGTTCCAAACGATTGTTATATGGATGCTGAACGAGAAATGTTGCTTATTACAGGTCCGAATATGTCTGGAAAAAGCACATATATGCGTCAAATCGCATTAACGGCGATCATGGCACAAATTGGTTGTTTTGTCCCGGCGGAGGAAGCGGTATTACCGATCTTTGATCAAGTATTTACGCGCATTGGAGCGGCTGACGATTTAGTTGCCGGGCAAAGTACGTTTATGGTAGAAATGCTTGAGGCGCGTCATGCAATCGTTCACGCAACACAAAACAGCCTCATCTTGTTTGATGAAATTGGTCGCGGAACATCCACATACGATGGGATGGCGCTTGCACAAGCGATGATTGAATATATTCATGATCGTATCGGCGCTAAAACGCTATTTAGTACCCACTATCATGAATTAACAGCACTTGAACAACAATTGCCGCGTTTAAAAAATGTGCATGTGAGTGCAGTTGAAGAAAATGGTAACGTTATCTTTTTGCATCAAATTAAAGAAGGTCCGGCGGATAAAAGTTACGGCATTCATGTCGCGCAATTAGCGAAGCTGCCGTTAGACTTAATTCAGCGGGCGGAGCAAATTTTGCGGGAATTTGAGACAAATGCAACACCGATCGTTAAAGAAAATAGAAAGCAGTTTGAGCAGTTAAGCATGTTTGAAGAACAACACGACGAAGGGCGCTCAAGTGCATCGAAAAAAGAAAAAGAAGTGATCAAGCGTATCCAATCTCTTAATTTGCTTGATATGACACCGTTAGAAGCAATGAATAAATTATACGAAATTCAAAAATTATTAAAGTGAAAGGAGGGAAAACGTGGGGAAAATTCGTAAGCTTGATGATGCGTTAGCGAATAAAATTGCGGCAGGGGAAGTTGTGGAGCGCCCGGCTTCTGTCGTGAAAGAACTTATTGAAAATGCGATTGATGCTCATAGCACGATTATTGAAGTGGAATTAGAAGAAGCGGGATTAGCGAAAATTCGTGTTGTTGACAATGGAGATGGTTTTGAGGAGGAAGATTGTTTTTTAGCGTTTGAACGACATGCAACAAGCAAAATTAAAGATGAGGCAGATTTGTTTCGCATTCGTACGCTCGGCTTTCGAGGAGAGGCGTTGCCTAGCATTGCTTCCGTTTCACATTTAGAATTGAAGACGAGTACCGGTGAAGGACCAGGGACGTGGCTCGTTTTAAAAGGCGGAGAACTTGTGCAGCATGGTCGGACAAGCAGTCGAAAAGGAACAGATATTACCGTTTCTCATTTATTTTTCAATACGCCAGCGCGTCTAAAATATATGAAAACCATTCATACGGAACTTGGTCATGTTGTTGATGTGATAAATCGTCTAGCGCTTGCACATCCGCATATTTCATTTCGGTTAACACATAACGGAAAACAACTGTTTTATACGAACGGAAATGGGGATGTAAGGCAAGTATTGGCAGCGATTTACGGATTGGATGTCGCCAAAAAAATGATTGCGATTCATGCGGAGACGCTCGATTTTACAATTGACGGTTACGTTGCTTTACCTGAGGTGACGCGTGCGTCTCGGAATTATATGACGACGATCGTAAATGGACGGTATATTAAAAACTATTCGTTATATAAAGCGATTGAAGAAGGATATCATACGCTTCTCCCAATTGGACGGCATCCGATTACCTTTTTAAATATTATGATGGATCCGCTTCTTATAGATGTGAATGTTCATCCAGCAAAATTGGAAGTGCGTTTTAGTAAAGAAGCCGAGTTAAACGAGCTTGTTCAACAAACGATTCGCCAATCATTTCAAAAAAAGACGTTAATTCCTGAGGTAACGGCACCGCGAGTAGAAAAAACGAAAGCAGAACAACAAACGTTTTCGTTTGAACATATCGTGAAAGAATCAAATACGATGTCACCACGTGTAACGGAGATATATCGTGATCAAGAAAAGAAAACAGAAGAGCGAATCGTGTTGGAGAAAAGTGACGAACGTGTTCGTGATCAAGATGTCAAGCCGCTTGATGTAGAATCCGTTGTTCCAAGCGAACATGTAACAGGAGAGATGGATCAAGAACGCATTCCGCCATTATATCCGATTGGCCAAATGCACGGGACGTATATCTTAGCTCAAAATGAAAACGGGCTATATATTATTGATCAACATGCTGCCCAAGAACGAATTAAATACGAATACTTTCGTGAAAAACTAGCAACCGTTACAAATGAATTACAGCCGTTGCTTATCCCATTGACGCTTACTTATTCATCAAGTGAGTATGTACTTATTGAAAGTTACCGTGATCAATTAGCTGCTTGTGGTGTGTTTTTAGAGCCGTTTGGTCATAACAGTTTTATTGTTCGTTCTCATCCCCAATGGTTTCCGAAAGGGGAAGAAGTAGCAATTATCGAGGAAATGATCAAGCAAGTATTAGAGATGAAAAAAGTGGATATGAAGCAACTAAGGGAAAAAGCTGCCATCATGATGAGTTGCAAACAGTCGATTAAAGCGAATCAATTTTTGCGTAACGATGAAATATTTGCGTTGCTCGAATCGTTGCGAAAAACGAGCGATCCGTTTACATGTCCGCACGGTCGCCCAATTATTATTCATTTTTCTACGTATGAATTAGAAAAAATGTTTAAACGCGTCATGTGAAAATGGATGTTTTTTCACATTTTTTCAAAATGAAATGATAAAATGCATATTGTTTGTCTATAATAGATGAATGTGAATTAGAATGGAAAGTAGTGGTATTTTATGGGAGAGAAAGTCGTTGTGTTAATCGGTCCAACGGCTGTAGGGAAAACGAAAATGAGTATACAATTGGCGAAACGCTTAAACGGGGAAATTATTAATGGCGATTCGATGCAAGTATATAAAGGATTGGATATTGGAACAGCTAAAATTCGTCAAGAAGAAACGGAAGGTATTCCACATCATTTATTAGATATAAAGGAGCCGCATGAATCTTTTTCTGTGGCAGAGTTTCAGACGCTTGCCCGTTCACTTATTAAAGATATAACGAAACGAGGAAAACTTCCGATCATCGTTGGTGGTACAGGGCTATATATCCAATCTGTTATTTACGATTATCAATTTTCAGACGCCCCTTCTAACGACTTGTATCGCCAGTCACTTGAACGTTGTTCACCTGATGAGTTGTATGAACAACTGAAACAAATTGATCCCTTAAGTGCAGAACGCATTCATCCGAATAACGTTCGTCGTGTCATTCGTGCGTTAGAAATTTATCATTGTACAGGAAAAACAATGACAGAATGGCTGAAAGAGCAAAAACGTCAGCTGGTATATAACGTAGCACTTATTGGATTGACAATGGAACGAGAGAAGCTATATGCACGTATTAATCAACGAGTAGATCAAATGATTGATCAAGGGTTGATTGAAGAAGTGAAACGATTATATAAACAAGGTTTACGTGACTGTCAAGCAATTCAGGCAATCGGCTATAAAGAGTTATATGCGTATTTTGACGGGATGCTTACGCTGAAAGAGGCAATCGAACAATTGAAACAAAACTCTCGTCGCTACGCAAAGCGTCAGTTCACATGGTTCCGAAATCAAATGCCTGTTCAATGGTTTGACATGACCGATGATACAATATTTGAAAGACGAGTGAGTGAAATTTTGCATTACATAGAAGGAAAGTTTCACTTTCAGTCGAATATGTAAACGTAATGTAGAGAGAAAAAGAGGAGGACGAAGCAATGAAAAACACGATAAACATTCAAGATCAGTTTTTAAACCAATTGCGGAAGGAAGAAACAACGGTTACTGTATTTTTGCTAAATGGATTTCAATTGCGTGGGTTAGTGAAAGGATTTGACAATTTCACAGTATTGTTAGAAGTGGATGGAAAACAACAATTAATTTATAAACATGCCATTTCCACATTTGCACCACAAAAAAACGTAAAAATTGAGATTGAGTAAGATATATCGCTCACCTATATCGGTGGGCGATTTTTTCGTTAGGCATTTGTCACGAAATGGGCGATGGTAGCGTATATTGATAAAAGAAGCAACGATGAAGGAGAGGTGACGTTGCCTTGTCAGAGTTGACGATGAAGCAAACAAAAAGTCAAATTAATATCGTGCTTAATGCGAAAAACGTTAATTATTTACCGAAAGAAGAAACACCGAATCGCATTGATTATCATCAACATGCAGTATTGAAAGAGATTCAGAAGGAACTAGATGAGTTAGTTGGACTAAGTGAAGTGAAAAAATTAATTAAAGAAATTTACGCATGGTTATACATTAATAAAGCACGTCAAGCAAATGGATTAAAGGGAAATAAACAGTCTCTTCACATGATTTTTAAAGGGAATCCCGGGACTGGGAAAACGACAGTTGCTCGTATTCTTGGTAAGTTATTTTTAGAAATGAATGTGTTATCTAAAGGACATTTTATTGAAGCAGAACGTGCGGATTTAGTTGGCGAATATATCGGTCATACCGCCAATAAAACACGTGACTTAATTAAGAAAGCACGTGGAGGTATTTTATTTATTGACGAAGCATACTCCCTTGCGCGTGGAGGGGAGAAAGATTTTGGAAAAGAAGCGATTGATACGTTAGTAAAAGGAATTGAAGATTTTTCTGATGACTTAGTCGTTATTTTAGCAGGATATCCAGCCGAAATGGACTATTTTTTATCTTTAAATCCAGGATTGCCGTCACGCTTTCCGTTAATACTTGAATTTCCTGACTATACAGCAGAGGAACTTGTACAAATTGCAAAACAAATGCTTCATACAAGAGAATACGAGCTTACTAATGAAGCAGAACGAAAGCTACGTGAACATATTGAGCAACTATTAGCCGACGGATATCAAAGAAAATTTAGCAACGGCCGTTACATTCGAAATTTGATTGAAAAAGCAATTCGAAAACAAGCGGTACGTCTGTTGCACGAAGGGCGTTACGATAAAAAAGAATTAATGATTATACGTGAACGTGACCTAGTTGTTGAATGAATAGGAAAGGGAGCCTTTCCTATTTTTTTATGTGAGTAAAGAAGGGTTTCTTTTTTATTTGTAGAATATAATCTGAAAATAAAAAATATTATTTATATCGATATAAAAATATAAGGGAGGGATTGTTTTGTATTTAACGATTGGTGAAGTGTTCACACAGACGGTAAGAAAGTTCCCGAAAAAAGAAGCGCTCGTTGATGTTCGTACAGACCTTCGCTACACGTACGAACAATGGGCAAAAGAAGTGGACAAACTTGCAAACGCTTTCTTAAAAGCGGGTGTGCGAAAAGGAGACCGTGTATCGACTGTGCTATTTAATACGGCAGAACTGGCGACTGCTTTTTTTGCGTGCGCCAAAATCGGCGCTGTCTTCAATCCGATTAATTTTCGTTTGCGACCAAAAGAAATCGCTTACATTTTAGCGGATGCTACCCCAAAAATCGTGCTATTTGAACAAGCAGTCGAACCACAAATCACAGCCATTCATCACGAATTTCCACACATTTCTTTTTGGATCATTGACGGACAGGTGCCAGCGTACGCTGCTTCTTATCACGAACAAATCCAATGCGCAAGCAACGAACTTCCAGCCATCGACGTTTCCGAAAATGATTTGTATGCGATTATGTATACAAGCGGAACGACAGGGCGGCCAAAAGGAGTGATGCATCGCCACCGCGATATGATCGAACAAAGTTTAATTTGCAATTCGGTCATGCGCATTCGCGAAACAGAGCGAGGGCTTGTCACCGCACCAATGTTCCATTGCGCAGAATTGCATTGTTGCTTCCTTCCACGCGTCCATGCTGGCGCAACAAACGTAATTGTTCATCATTTCGACCCGAAACAAGTATTAACGGTCATCGAACAAGAACAAATTACCGTCTTATTTGCCGCACCGACGATGTGGAATATGCTCTTGCAAGAAAAATTATCCGATTATGATTTATCGTCGCTTCGCATCGGTCTATACGGAGCCGCTCCGATGGCGCCAGTGCTTGTGAAAGAATGCAAAGAGCGGTTAGGCATTGATTTAATCCAAGCGTACGGCATGACGGAAATGGGACCAGCTGTGACGTTCTTGTACGAAGATGAGCAGTTAACGAAAGCTGGATCTGCTGGGCGTGCGTGCTTAAACCATGAAATTCGCATCGTCAAACCGCGCGAAGACGGTCCATCCGACCCAGACGACATCTTGCCACCGGGACAAGTTGGCGAAATTATCGTTAAAGGTCCATGCATGATGGTTGGCTACTACAACCGTGAAGATGCGACCGAAAAAGCGATGTATAAAGGCTGGTATCATTCTGGCGATTTAGGCTATATGGATGAAGACGGTTATTTATACGTGGCCGACCGCGTCGATGACATGATTATTAGCGGCGGCGAAAATGTCTATCCGCGCGAAGTAGAAGACGTGCTTTACGAACATGAGGGCGTGCTTGATGTCGCAGTGCTTGGCGAGCCAGATGCGCTATGGGGAGAAAAAGTCGTTGCTTTCGTCGTCAAAAAAGATCTACAGCTTACCGCCGAACAATTAGAGGAGTTTTGTAAACAAAGCGACAAGCTCGCTCCGTACAAACGACCGCGCGCGTACTATTTTGTCGAGGCACTGCCACGCAATGCGAGCGGAAAAATTCAAAAGTTTTTATTGCGTGAACAAATGAAAAAAATGGCGCAATCATAAGGTGGGGACAACATGGCAACATATTTGCATGAAGAACATCACATTTTTCGGGAGGCGTTCCGAAAGTTTTTGCAAAAAGAAGCGTACCCGTTTTATGCGGAATGGGAAAAACAAGGAATCATTCCACGGGAGTTTTGGCGGAAAATGGGGGAGAACGGATTTCTTTGTCCGTGGGTAGATGAAGCGTACGGTGGATTTGGTGCCGATTTCGGCTATTCAGTCGTTATCAATGAAGAGTTAGAAAAAGTAGGGTCTAGCCTTGTCGGCATCGGCTTGCATAACGATATCGTCGTTCCGTATATCGCCTCGTACGGCACAGAAGAACAAAAGAAGAAATGGCTACCGAGGTGTGTATCTGGAGAACTCATCACCGCCATTGCGATGACCGAACCAGGCGCAGGTTCTGATTTAGCAGGTATCCAAACAACGGCGGTGAAACAAGGTGACCATTATATCGTCAACGGGCAAAAAACGTTCATTACAAATGGCATTCATGCGGATTTAGTCCTCGTCGTTTGCAAAACGAACCCGAGTGCGAACCCGCCGCATAAAGGAATTAGTTTGCTTGTGGTAGAGCGAGAAACACCGGGGTTTACACGCGGTCGGAAGCTCGAAAAAGTCGGATTGCATGCCCAAGATACAGCGGAGTTATTTTTTAGCGACGCGAAAGTTCCGGTGGAAAACTTACTTGGAGAAGAAGGAAAAGGATTTTACTATTTAATGGAAAAATTGCAACAAGAGCGGCTCATTGTTGCGATTGCTGCACAAACAGCAGCAGAAGTGATGTTTGACTTAACGAAGCGGTATGTGAAAGAACGTACGGCGTTTGGGAAAACGATTAGCCAATTTCAAACCGTCCAATTTCGGCTTGCGGAAATGGCGACGGAAATTGCGTTAGGGCGCGCGTTTCTTGATGATGTCATCGAACAGCATATCGCAGGCAAAGACGTCGTAGCAAACGTATCGATGGCGAAATGGTGGATGACAGAAATGGCAAAGCGTGTTGCTTCGGAAGGGATGCAGCTTCATGGCGGCTATGGCTATATGGAAGAATACGAGATTGCCAGACGTTACCGCGATATTCCGGTGAGCGCCATTTATGCCGGAACGAATGAAGTGATGAAAATGATCATTGCGAAACATCTTGGGCTTTAGGGGGGATTTTGTTGCTTGCTGGAATAAAAGTGATTGATTTTTCCCATTATCTCCCCGGTCCGTTTGCGAGTCTTCGCTTAGCGGATTTAGGGGCGGAAGTAATCAAAATCGAGCCGAAAACAGGCGATCGAATGCGGGAGTTAGCCGATGATTACCTTTTTGACGCGAACAATAAAAATAAAAAAAGCATCGCGCTCGATTTGAAGGACGAGCAAGATGTTCAAATCGCGCAACAGCTTATCCGCGAAGCAGACGTCGTTATCGAAAGTTTCCGCCCCGGTGTCATGAAAAAGTTTGGGCTTGGCTATGAAGATGTATCCGCCCTCAACCGATCGATCGTATATTGTTCGATTAGTGGCTACGGTCAACATAGCCGGTATGCGTCGTTTGGGAGTCATGACTTAAATTATATGGCGCTGACCGGTGTCTTAGCACAACTCAAAGACGACAACGGCCGTCCGATTCACCCGACGATCACGCTTGCCGATCTCATTACGAGCATGCATGTCGTCGAACAAGTTGCCGCTGCTTTGTATGCCCGGGAGCGGACGGGAGAAGGGCGTTATATAGACGTTGCCCTTGTCGACGGCTTACTTTCAATGATGACAAACCATTTTGTAGTAGAACACTATACGGGGCAAAAAAACGGGATTCCTGTATTAGCTGGAACGGTTGTGTCGTATCATTTGTACGAAACGAAAGACGGGCGCTATATGGCGCTTGCCGCGCTGGAAGCACACTTTTGGCGCAATTTTTGTGGCGCAGTCGAAAAGCCAGAATGGTATGAAGGACATTTATCGGCAGCTTGTGACGACAATCCTCTCTTTCTAGAAATAAAGCAGTTGTTTCGCACAAAAACGTTCCAACAATGGATTGCGTTTGCCGAGCAAGTCGATTGTTGCTTAACGCCGGTATTCGAAACGAATGAAGCGAAAACGTGGTTTGCAAATAACGCGTACCGAAAAATGATTCATATCGACAATGACCAAATTGAAGTGGCGACTCGTTATGACGAACATTTTTTTACAAAACGTACAAAAGCACCAAAGCTAAACGAACATGGAGGAGTGCATGCATATGATGAACGTTCCATTAAATATTGCGACAATGCTTGAACGGGCAGAAATGTTTTTTCCGAAAAAACAAGTCATTTCGCGGATGAAGAACGGGCTTGTCCGCCACACGTATCAAGAAATTGGCGAACGGACGAGAAAGCTTGCGAGCGCATTACGAACACTTGGCGTCCATACAGGAGACCGCGTCGGTACGTTTGCATGGAACCATCATCGCCATTTAGAAGCGTATTTTGCCATTCCAGGCATCGGGGCGGTGTTGCATACGATTAACATTCGCCTGTCGCCGCAACATATCGCCTATATTATTAATCACGCCAACGACCGTGTGCTATTGATTGACGACGATTTACTGCCGCTCATTGAACGGGTGAAAGACGAAATAAATGTCGAAGCGTTTATCATTATGACCGATGACCCCACGCTTCCCGAGACGACGCTGTCGCCTGTTTATCATTATGAGGAATTGTTACAACAAGCCGAGCCGATTTCGTTTGTCAAAGATATCGATGAGCATCATCCTGCTGGGATGTGCTATACGTCCGCGACAACTGGAAATCCAAAGGGCGTGTTATACTCCCATCGCGGCATCGTTCTCCATAGCATGGCGTTAGGTCTTGCTGATAGTGCGGCGCTGTCGGAATCGGATGTGGCGCTGCCAGTCGTGCCGATGTTTCATGCGAATGCGTGGGGCTTGCCGTTTGCATCGGTTTGGTTTGGGACGACGCTCGTTATGCCGGGGGCGGCATTTACACCGAAAATATTGGCAGAACTAATGGAACAAGAAAAAGTGACGCTTGCCGCTGGTGTGCCGACCGTTTGGCTTGGCTTATTGAATGAGTTGGAAAAAGGCACGTACGATTTACGCAGTGTGACGCGCATTTTATGCGGTGGTTCAGCAGCTCCAAAAGGAATGATTCGAGCCTTTGAAGAAAAATACGGCATCCCGTTCGTGCACGCCTACGGCATGACGGAAACGAGTCCGCTTGTCGTTTTATCGCGTCTAAAAAGCTACCAGCAGCACGTATCGAACGAAGAAAAATTGGATATTCGCGCAAAGCAAGGATTTCTTGTCCCTGGGGTAGAAATGAAAGTGATTGGCAAAGACGGCGAAGTAGCGTGGAACGGAACAGAAATGGGCGAACTATGCTTGCGCGGTCCGTGGATTGCCGACGAATACTACAACGATGAGCGAAGCAAAGACGCATTTCGCGATGGTTGGCTATATACAGGTGATGTCGTCACTGTCGATGAGGAAGGGTTTATTAAAATCGTCGATCGGACGAAAGATGTCATTAAAAGCGGTGGGGAGTGGATTTCGTCTGTCGATTTAGAAAATGCCTTGATGGCGCACGAAGCGGTGTTTGAAGCTGCCGTTGTGGCGGTGCCACACCCGCAATGGCAAGAGCGACCGATCGCTTGCGTGGTAGTGAAAGAAGGAAAACATGTGACAAAAGAGGAACTATACGACTTTTTACGTCCGCAATTTGCGAAATGGTGGCTGCCGGATGAGATTATTTTTATGAACGAAATTCCGAAAACAAGTGTCGGAAAATTTTTAAAAATGAAATTACGCGAACAATTGCACGATTATTTCACGAATGTTCAATAGGGGGAGTAGCGATGCAAACAATTGCAGTCATCGGTGCTGGCTTAATGGGAAGCGGCATTGCCCAGTCGCTAGCGATGGGCGGAAAAACGGTTTATTTATACGATATTTCCGAAGCAGCGCTTGAAAAAGGAATGCAGTCGATTCAAAAAAGCCTTGCTCGCTTTGTAAAGGCTGGTAAACTACAAGAACAAGAAGCAACGGCTATTCTTGCCCGCATCCAAACCGAAACGAATTTGCAAGAAGCAGTAAAAGAAGCGGACGTTGTCATCGAAGCGGTGCCAGAACATTTGTCGCTCAAAAAACAAGTATTTGAACAGCTTGACCGCTATGCGAAACAAGAAGCAATTTTGGCGACAAATACGTCAGAATTAAGCGTCACGGCGATTGCTGCAGCGACTAAACGTCCGAGCCAAATCGTCGGCATGCATTGGTTTAACCCAGCGCCAGTCATGAAGCTCATTGAGACCGTCAAAGGCGTGGCAACATCCGAACAAACGATCGAAGTGATTCAACAACTGTCCGAAGAAATCGGCAAAGAAACAGTCGTTGTCAAAGATATGCAAGGATTTGTGACAACAAGAGCGCTTGCGGCGCATATGATTGAATGCATTCGCATGTACGAAGAAGGAGTTGCTTCCGCCGAGCATATCGACAAAGCGATTCGCCTCGGGCTGAATTACCCGATGGGACCATTAGAACTTGCCGATTTAGTCGGATTAGATACGATGTTGTTTGTGAGTGAAAATATGACAGAAGCGTATGGCGACCGATTCCGTCCACCACAAACGCTTCGCAAACTTGTCGAAGCGGGGCATCTCGGTCGAAAAACAGGCAAAGGATTTTACACATACGAATGAAAGAAGGGAAAGATATGCGCGAAGTCGTGATTGTCGAAGCGGTACGCACTCCTGTTGGCAAGCGAAACGGGGTGTTCCGTGACAAACATCCTGTTCACTTAGCAGCTGTGGTGCTCGATGAAGTCGTGAGACGAGCGGGGATTGAAAAACAGCTGATCGAAGATATCGTGATGGGATGCGTAACGCCGATTGGCGAACAAGGCTACAATATCGGGAGGCTAGCAGCATTAGAGGCAGGCTTTCCGGTGGAAGTACCGGCGGTGCAAATCAACCGGATGTGCGGGTCGGGACAGCAAGCGATTCATTTCGCTGCGCAAGAAATTAAATCAGGTGATATGAATATTACGATTGCGGCTGGCGTCGAAAGCATGACGAAAGTGCCGATTTTAAGCGACGGAAACGAGCGAACGATTCCAGCATCGCTTCATGAAAAATACGAGTTTGTGCACCAAGGCGTTTCTGCGGAACTAATTGCCGAAAAATACGGATTGACAAGAGAACAGTTGGACGAATATGCATATGAAAGTCACCAACGGGCGCTTCGGGCACAAGCGGAAGGTCGTTTCACCGAAGAAATCATACCCATCCACGGGCTTGATAAAGATGGAAACGACATCATCGTAACAGCCGACGAAGGACCGCGCCAAGATACATCGCTTGAAGCGTTGGCGACATTGAAGCCGGTCTTTAAACCAAACGGAAAAATTACGGCTGGAAACGCAAGTCAAATGAGCGACGGTGCTGCGGCGACGCTACTGATGGAGCGCGAAACAGCGCTTCGCCTCGGCTTGAAGCCGAAAGCAAAAATCGTCGCGCAAACGGTCGTTGGCTCCGACCCGACATATATGCTTGACGGTGTCATTCCAGCGACGAAAAAAGTGTTGCAAAAAGCAAACCTCACCATTGATGATATTGACCTTGTCGAAATTAACGAAGCGTTTGCGCCTGTCGTCCTCGCTTGGCAAAAAGAAATCGGTGCTCCCCTTTCGAAAGTGAACGTTAACGGTGGTGCTATCGCTTTAGGCCATCCGCTCGGCGCAACGGGCGTGAAACTGATGACATCGCTCGTTCACGAACTCGAACGACGAAAGGGGCGCTACGGCTTATTAACGATTTGCATCGGGCACGGCATGTCCACTGCGACCATCATCGAACGGTGGGAAGAATAAAAAGAAACCGGATGTTTCCATCGAGACATCCGATTTCAGTTTCCTGCCTTCAACGATTTATTTGGCAATTTCCAGTTATATGTATACGATAAAATGCGCAATGTTGCAACAATAACAAACAATACATACAAACTAATTGAAGAATGTGCGATTCCGGTTCCGACTGCAATGCCAGCGACAATGGCCCACACAGCATAAATTTCATCCCGTAATACGAGCGGTTTTCTTCCGGCCAATACATCGCGGATCATTCCCCCACCGCTCCCGGTCAATACAGCAGCGACGATGACTGCACTCAACGGACGATTCATTTGAACAGCATATAGCGCTCCTTGAATAGCGAACGCTGAAAGACCGAGGGCATCAAAAAAATTCCCCCACCGCTGCCAATGTGGTAGCATTTTTTGCGGAAACAAATAGACAATCGTCATCGCAATAAACGCAATCAAAAAAAGAGTTTGTTGCTGCCAAAGGATCGATACAGGTACACCAATTAATACGTTGCGTACAGCACCGCCGCCGAATGCGGTTACAATTCCGAGAATATACACTCCTAAAACATCGTATTCTTCTTCCATAGCAACAATGGCTCCGCTAATCGCAAAGGCAATGGTGCCAATCATACTTAATACTTCCCAAGTCATCGTCGCATTCCTTTCTGTCGTGTAACATCACGTTAAAATTTTATGTGTAAAATATAAAAAAATCAATGCTCATTTTTCAGTCATAGCACTTTTACATAAGATTTGTTATGATGAGAACAGACGTTCAACAGGAAAGAGGGAAAATATGCAAAAAGAAAGAGTGATTATTGTTGGGTGTCAGTTGCCACATGTTGATGATGAACGGTTTTCGTATTCGATGGAAGAGCTTTCCTCGCTCGTTCATACGGCAAATGGTGAGGTAGTCATAAGTCTCACACAAAGACGGGACACGATCCATCCGGCTACATATATTGGTAAAGGAAAAGTGGAAGAGCTTGTTCGACTTATTGAACAGTTTGAACCAGATGTTGTTATTTTTAATGATGAATTGTCACCAAGCCAAAACCGCAACTTAACGAAGGTATTAAACGTGCGTGTCATTGATCGGACGCAGCTTATTTTAGACATTTTCGCAAGCCGAGCCCGTTCAAAAGAAGGGAAATTGCAAGTTGAGCTTGCTCAGTTACAATACATCTTGCCTCGGTTAAGCGGGCAAGGTGTAGAACTCTCTCGTTTAGGTGGTGGAATTGGAACGAGGGGACCGGGGGAAACGAAACTAGAAACGGATCGTCGTCATATTCGCCGTCGCATCGATGAAATTAAAGCGCAGCTAAAAGCGGTCGTCGAACATCGTGAACGGTATCGTGAGCGACGGAAAAAAAATGCTGTGTTTCAAATTGCGCTCGTCGGCTATACAAACGCTGGAAAATCCACGCTTTTTAACCGCCTAACGAACGCAGATGCGTTGGAAGAAAATTTATTGTTCGCTACGTTGGATCCGCTCACTAGAAAACTTGTGCTGCCAAGCGGCTACACCGCGCTGTTGACGGACACGGTCGGCTTTATTCAAGACTTGCCGACAACGCTTGTTGCAGCGTTTCGTTCGACGTTAGAAGAAGTGAAAGAAGCTGATTTGATTTTACATATTGTCGATTCGTCCAATCCGAACTATATTCAACATGAACAAACTGTTTACCGCTTGCTTGAGGAGTTGGAGGCGACATCTATTCCAATTGCTACCGTGTATAATAAACGCGACATCGTCCTTCCGAGCTTCGTGCCAAGCCCGAAAACGGACTATTTGTTAGTGAGTGCCTTTCATGAACAAGACGTCCAAACCTTGCGCCATTTTATTGAACAAAAAATGATAGAGGCGATGGAACATTATAATGTAGCGATTCCGTCGTTTGCAGGAAAATTGCTTGCACAACTAAAAGCAGAAACGATTGTGCAACACATGTATTTCAATGAACAAAGTGGTATGTACGAGTGTAGCGGCTATTTATTGCCAGAACATCCACTTTTAGCACAACTAAGAACATATCAAAAATAGAAAGGGTTGTTTTATGTTTCAACATTTAACTCATGGAGAAAAAATTGAAGCGCTCGTCAAAGAAATTGAAGCACAAATTGCGCCAGTTCATCGGGCAATTGACGAGCGGATCGACTATAACCAATATCGTGTTTTGCAGAGTTTTCGTCACCATCAAGTGAGCGATGCTCATTTTATTCCATCAACGGGATATGGTTATGATGACATCGGACGTGATACGCTTGAAAAAGTGTATGCGGACGTATTCGGTGGGGAAGCGGCGCTCGTTCGTCCGCAAATCATTTCCGGTACGCACGCCATTACGATTGCCTTATTTGGCATTTTGCGCCCCGGCGATGAGCTTTTATACATCACTGGCAAACCGTACGATACACTCGAAGAAATTGTCGGCATTCGTGGCAAAGGTATCGGCTCGTTAAAAGAGTTTCATATCGGCTATCAAAGTGTACCGCTCACTCCAGAAGGAAAAGTTGACTTCGTAGCGGTCAAACAGGCGATCAACGAACGGACAAAGATGATTGGTATTCAACGCTCGAAAGGGTACGATCCTCGACCATCGTTCACTATCGCCGAAATAAAAGAGATGATTGATTTTGTCAAAGCAATCAAACAAGACGTTATTGTGTTTGTTGATAACTGTTACGGAGAATTTGTGGAAAACCAAGAGCCGTGCCATGTTGGTGCCGATTTAATGGCGGGTTCACTTATTAAAAATCCAGGTGGCGGATTAGCAAAAACGGGAGGATATCTCGTTGGTAAACGCGAATGTATCGAGATGTGTGCGTACCGCATGACATCTCCGGGAATCGGGGGAGAGGCAGGCGCCTCTTTATATAGTTTGCAAGAAATGTATCAAGGTTTTTTCTTAGCTCCGCATGTTGTTGGACAAGCGTTAAAAGGGGCGGTTTTCACATCAGCGATGCTCGAACGGATTGGAATGAATACGTATCCAACGTGGGATGCAGTACGTACAGATTTAATTCAATCGGTGCAATTTGATGATGCAGAACAAATGATTGCATTTTGTCAGGCGATTCAATTTGCATCACCAGTCAATGCCCATTTCACCCCATACCCGAACTATATGCCAGGCTATGAGGATGACGTCATTATGGCGGCAGGGACATTTGTACAAGGTGCAAGCATTGAGCTATCCGCCGATGGCCCGATTCGGCCTCCATATGTTGCATACGTCCAAGGGGGACTAACGTACTCACATGTCAAAATCGCTGTTTGCATGGCAATTGATCAGTTGCTTGAGAAACAGTTAATTCGATTATAAAATTTTCAGAAAAAAATATGTGATAAAATGTAACGTGTCATTGACATATAAACTAACATATAATAAAATAAAAATACGTATTACGTAAGGAGGGGTCGACATGAATAGTCACATTCGTCGCTCCATGCCGTTATTTCCTATCGGTATCGTTATGCAGTTAACAGACTTATCAGCGCGACAAATTCGCTATTATGAAGAACACGGTCTTATTTCACCTGCACGGACAGAAGGTAATCGGCGGTTGTTCTCGTTTAATGACGTGGATCGGTTGCTTGAAATTAAAGATCTAATCGAGCAAGGGGTTAATTTGGCGGGAATTAAACAAATTTTTGCTTCACGTCAGCAACAACACGCTGAAGCAACGCCACCTGTTGCGCCGAAAGTCATGAAGCAAGATTTGTCGGAAGCGGAGTTGCGCAAACTTTTGCGTGCCGAGCTGATGCAAGCAGGTCGCTTTAATCGCGCTTCACTTCGTCAAGGCGATATCGCTCGTTTTTTTCATTAAAGAATTTATGTTTTTAACATAAATGATCTTTTCATTTTTGGGGGAGGAATATGTATGACTAAGTACACAAAAGAAGACATTTTTCGTATTGTAAAGGAAGAGAATGTAAAGTATATTCGCTTGCAATTTACTGACATTCTCGGCACGATTAAAAACGTAGAAATTCCAGTGAGCCAGCTACAAAAAGCGCTCGATAATAAGATGATGTTTGATGGATCATCGATCGAGGGATTTGTTCGCATCGAAGAATCAGATATGTACTTGTACCCAGATTTAGATACATTCGTTATTTTCCCATGGACAGCTGAAAAAGGGAAAGTGGCACGTTTTATTTGTGATATTTATAATCCGGATGGTACACCGTTTGAGGGGTGTCCGCGTTACAACTTAAAACGTGTACTAAAAGAAATGGAGGAGCTCGGATTTACAGAGTTCAACCTAGGGCCAGAGCCAGAGTTCTTCTTGTTTAAGTTAGATGAAAAAGGAGAGCCTACATTAGAGTTAAACGATAATGGCGGTTACTTTGACTTAGCACCAACCGATTTAGGAGAAAACTGCCGACGGGATATTGTATTAGAATTAGAAGAGATGGGATTCGAAATTGAAGCGTCTCACCATGAAGTTGCGCCAGGGCAACATGAAATTGACTTCAAGTATGCAAATGCGGTAAAAGCGTGTGATGACATTCAAACATTTAAGCTTGTGGTCAAGACTGTTGCACGTAAACACGGTTTGCACGCGACATTTATGCCAAAACCACTTTTTGGTGTAAACGGATCTGGTATGCATTGTAACTTATCGCTCTTTAAAAATGGTGAAAATGCTTTCTTTGATCCAAATGGTCAATTACAACTGAGCGAAACAGCATTACAGTTCATCGCAGGTGTGTTAAAACACGCGCCAAACTTTACAGCGGTAACGAACCCAACAGTAAACTCATATAAACGTCTCGTTCCAGGATATGAGGCACCTTGTTACGTTGCATGGTCGGCACGTAATCGTAGCCCACTTATTCGTATCCCAGCGTCACGTGGCATGAGCACACGAATTGAAGTGCGTAGTGTAGATCCTGCAGCTAATCCATATTTGGCCATGGCTGTATTGTTGGCAGCCGGACTAGATGGAATTAAAAACAAATTGACGCCACCTGCGCCAGTCGATCGCAACATTTATGTGATGACAAAAGAGGAGCGTTTAGAGGAAGGTATTGTTGACTTACCTGCAACATTAGCAGAAGCGCTCCAAAACTTAAAATCGGATGAAGTAATTGTTAATGCGCTCGGTAAACATTTATTCGAACACTTTGTCGAAGCGAAAGAAATTGAATGGGATATGTTCCGCACGGCTGTGCATCCGTGGGAACGTGAACAATATATGAGCCTTTACTAAAAAAGCTAACGGTTTTTCCGTTAGCTTTTTTCCGTTTCTTTTTCTTAATGAATAGTTCGATATACACCGATGACTTTCCCTAAAATTGTAGCGTTTTGGACAATGATCGGCTCCATTGAAGAGTTCTCAGGCTGCAAACGGATATGATCTTTTTCTTTAAAAAACCGTTTTACTGTCGCTTCATGATCTTCCGTCATCGCTACAACGATATCCCCGTTATTTGCTGTTTGTTGTTGACGGACGATTACGTAGTCTCCGTCTAAAATACCGGCTTCAATCATGCTTTCTCCGACAATTTGCAACATAAATACTTGATCATCTGGTGAGACGAACCGTTCTGGGAGGGGGAAGTATTCTTCAATATTTTCAATTGCAGTAATTGGTTGTCCGGCTGTGACTTTTCCAACGATTGGGACATTGATGACATTTGTTCTCGGGATGGATTCATGTTCGTCCAAAATCTCAATGGCGCGAGGTTTTGTTGGATCACGTCTAATGAACCCTTTGCTTTCTAAACGAGCTAAATGTCCGTGAACGGTAGAACTTGAAGCTAAACCAACTGCCTCGCCAATTTCCCTTACTGATGGTGGATACCCTTTCGTGCGCACTTCTTGTTTAATAAAGTCCAAAATTTGTTGTTGTCGTTTTGATAATTTCGCCATCTTTATACACCTCTTCCTTTTCAATCTTTGCCCACATTATAACATATATTCGTACATGGATACAAACATAAGTTCGAAAAAAAGGTTGACACGAACAAAAGTTCTCGTTATGATAAATACAAACAAACGTTCTGTATTAAGGGGGTAGATGATATGGGAAAAATACATTACGTGATGATGATCTTATTTAGTGCATTGTTCGTGTGGGCGTTTTTACATGTAACACAATCTGTTGATAAAGAAAAGTATGTTGAAATTACTGTGTCAGCTGGTGATACATTATGGGAACTAGCGGATAAGTATAAACATGAACATCGATTGTCCCGTCAACAATTTATTGAATGGGTGATGGAAGTCAATCGACGTTCAGACGACCGATTAATTGTTGGTGAAAAAATCGTGATCCCTGTGTTAAAATCAAATGGCGAGAACCAGCTTGTCGCTAACAAACAATAGTCAGTAGAAAGGGATGGCGAATGAACGCAATTATTTATTGTCGTGTAAGTACGACGAAGCAAGCGCAAGAAACATCTTTACAAAGACAAAGAGAGGAACTTAAACAACTTGCAACGGAATATGGCATGAATGTTGTCAAAATCATTGAAGAGCAAGCAAGCGGTTATGATATCGAGCGCGCAGGAATTATGGAGCTGCTCGATGCAATCAAACAACATCATATTGACGTCGTTCTTGTTCAAGATGAAACAAGACTTGGACGAGGAAATGCAAAAATTGCGCTTCTTCGTTGTTTACAAAAAGAAGGTATTCGCGTCTATACAGTAAGCCATCGCGGGGAGCTTCAGTTATCGGAGGCTGACTCAATGGTTTTAGAAATCATTAGCATTGTAGAGGAGTATCAAAGAAAAATACATAACTTAAAAATTAAACGTGGGATGCAAAGAGCTGTCCAAAACGGATATCGTCCAGAAAACAATTTGCGCAACATTGGTGAACACGCTGGACGCGATCGGAAAGATGTGCCGATTGAAGATATTGTTCGTTTACGCCAAAATGGCTTAACGTTTACAGAAATTGCGGCTACGCTTCGTTCATTTGGTTATGATGTATCTAAAGCGACTGTTCATCGGCGATACAAAGAACACGAACAACTTGTCAACAAAGAAAAGTTTTTGTATGATGATACGAGCAAAAAAATCAATACAAAGGAATGAGGTTGAATGTTATCTTCTGAAAAAATTGCACGAATTAATGCATTAGCTAAAAAAGCAAAAATGGAAGGTCTTACGGACGAAGAAAAACAAGAGCAACTCCAACTTCGTACAGAGTATATTGCGGCGTTTCGTGCGTCAATGATCGAAACGTTGCATGCCGTGAAAGTCATTGATCCGAACGGAAACGATGTCACTCCCCAAAAATTAAAGGATAGTAAGAAAAAACGCCTGCATTAATACGCCTATCATGGAGAACATACGAGTATAGATGTTCTCTTTTTTCGTCAGTTTGTCAAAAAAAATGTTGTGAAGCATTGTACATTTTACGCACTTTTCTATATCATAAAAGATGAACATGTTTGCAAATGAAAGGATGAAGACGATGACACACTCTATTGAACAATTATCGATTGCGGCGATTCGTACGTTGTCCATTGATGCTATCGAAAAAGCTAATTCCGGTCATCCGGGTATGCCGATGGGCGCAGCACCGATGGCGTACACACTATGGACGAAGTTTATGAATCATAACCCACGCAATCCAAAGTGGTTTAATCGCGATCGCTTTGTGCTGTCAGCAGGGCACGGTTCAATGCTATTGTATAGCTTGCTCCATTTAAGTGGTTACGACGTCACGATGGAAGATATTAAGCAGTTTCGTCAATGGGGAAGTAAAACACCGGGACATCCGGAGTACGGTCATACACCAGGGGTAGAAGCGACGACTGGACCGCTTGGTCAAGGGATTGCGATGGCTGTCGGAATGGCAATGGCAGAGCGTCATTTAGCAGCTACATACAACAAGGACAAATTCGAAATCATTAATCATTTTACATACGCCATTTGTGGCGACGGTGACTTAATGGAAGGTGTTTCTGCAGAAGCTGCTTCACTAGCAGGGCATTTAAAGCTTGGCCGTCTCATTGTGCTTTATGATTCAAATGATATTTCATTAGATGGGGAATTAAATCTTTCGTTTTCGGAAAGCGTAGAGCAACGCTTTAAAGCGTATGGATGGCAGTACATTCGCGTAGAAGACGGCAACAATATTGAAGAAGTTGCTCAAGCCATCGCTGAAGCTCAAAAAGATTTAGAACGTCCAACGTTAATTGAGGTAAAGACAACGATTGGCTACGGTTCACCAAACAAAGCCGGAACAGCGGATGTACACGGTGCGCCGCTCGGTAAAGATGAAATTAAACTAACGAAAGAAGCGTATAACTGGACGTTTGAAGAAGATTTTTACGTTCCAAATGAAGTGTATGCCCATTTTGAAAAAGTCGTAAAAGAGGCTGGCGAGAAAAAAGAAGCAGAGTGGAATGCGCTGTTTGCTGAATATGAGAAGGAGTATCCGGATTTAGCAAAACAATTGCGCATGGCGATTGAAGGTAAACTTCCTGAAGGTTGGGAAAAAGCGTTGCCTGTATATGCTGAAGGGAAGAGTCTAGCAACACGTGCTTCTTCTGGAGAAGTATTGAATGCTATCGCAAAAGTTGTGCCACAATTTTTAGGTGGATCCGCAGACTTAGCAGGTTCAAATAAAACGTTGATTAAAGGAGCAGGAGACTTCTTACCTGGAAGTTATGAAGGACGTAACATTTGGTTTGGTGTACGTGAATTTGCGATGGGCGCAGCGTTAAATGGTATGGCGCTCCATGGCGGTGTAAAAGTGTACGGTGGTACGTTCTTCGTCTTTTCAGATTATTTACGTCCAGCGATTCGACTTGCTGCTTTGATGGGCTTGCCTGTCACATACGTACTTACGCACGATAGCATTGCTGTTGGGGAAGATGGTCCAACGCATGAGCCGATTGAGCAGCTTGCTTCGTTAAGAGCGATGCCGAATTTATGCGTCATTCGTCCGGCAGATGCGAATGAGACAGCGGCAGCATGGCGTTTGGCAGTAGAGTCTACGGATCGTCCGACAGCACTTGTATTGACACGTCAAAACCTTCCTACGCTAGCGACAACAGCAGAGCGTGCGTATGAAGGAGTGAAAAGAGGAGCGTATGTTGTTTCTGAAGCTCAAGGAGAAGTACAAGCCCTGTTGCTAGCATCTGGTTCAGAAGTTAGCCTAGCAGTAGAGGCACAAAAAGCGTTAGCGAATGAAGGAATTCATGTTTCTGTTGTGAGCATGCCTTCGTGGGACCGTTTTGAAGCGCAATCAGCGCAATATAAAGAAAGCGTCATTCCAAAGCATGTGAAAAAACGTCTTGCGATTGAAATGGGCGCGTCGCTTGGTTGGGAACGCTATACAGGTGACGAAGGAGATATTTTAGCTATCGATCGCTTTGGGGCCTCAGCACCTGGTGAAAAAATTATGCAAGAATATGGATTTACAGTAGAAAACGTTGTAGCGCGAGTCAAAGCATTATTAAGTAAATAATAAAACGGGGAGATGTGCTCCCCGTTTTATTATCGAATAAAGATTTTTTGTTGAACATATTGTACAAACCGTTATTGTTTAGTATAGTGTAGTGTAGACAACATGAAGGAGGAAAAAATATGTGGGAAATGATTTTAGTAGGCATTGTAGCGCTTGCTGCTGGCGTTGCGCTCGGATTTTTTATCGCGCGTAAAACAATGATGAACTACTTAAAGAAAAATCCACCGATTAATGAACAAATGATTCGAATGATGATGATGCAAATGGGTATGACGCCATCGCAAAAAAAGATCAACCAAATGATGAAAGCGATGAACAATCAGTTGAAATAAAGGTAAGGCACTCACAACGAGTGTCTTTTTTAGCATGGAAAGAAGCTGTTGCCCGTATTTGTATTTTTTTGATAAAATATAGCTAAATGAAGAAAGAATGGAGTGCCAATCATATGGACATTCAACTGTTTGTTGCGTTTGGGGCAGGTGTGCTTTCGTTTATTTCTCCGTGTTGTTTGCCGCTTTATCCAGCTTTCTTGTCATATATTACGGGAATTTCAGTTAGTGATTTGAAATCAGACTATGCATTGCTACAAAAAAGAAGTTTGTTACATACGTTATTTTTTTTGCTCGGATTTTCATTTATTTTTATTGCAATTGGTTTTGGTACGTCCATTCTAGGTCGTTTTTTTTATACATACCAAGATCTCATTCGTCAAATTGGTGCAATATTGATGGTATTTTTCGGGTTTGTTATTATCGGCGTCTTTAAGCCGAAGTTTTTAATGACCGATCGTCGTTTATCTTTTCAACATCGACCGTCTGGCTACATTGGTTCTTTTCTTATCGGAATAGCGTTTGCTGCCGGTTGGACGCCATGTACAGGGCCGATTTTAGTATCAGTCATCGCTTTGGCGGCGACAAACCCAAGTTTAGGTGTAGTTTATATGACGGCGTATTCACTAGGCTTTGCTTTGCCATTTTTACTTTTATCGTTTTTTATTGGAAAAATGGGCTGGATTCGGAAACATCATGTTAAGCTAATGAAAGTCGGCGGATATGTCATGATAGGCATGGGGGTTGTACTGTTTTTTGATTGGATGACGAAAATTACGATTTATATGACAAACATATTTGGTGGCTTTACAGGTTTCTAGTTTCTTATGGTGTGGAGGGAAAGGAAATGGCAAGAATTTTAATTGTCGATGACGCGAAATTTATGCGTATGACGTTAGCAAATATTTTGAAAAAAGCGAATCATGAAGTAGTTGGGGAAGCAGAAAACGGAAGGGAAGCTGTTGAATTATATATAGAGTTAAAGCCAGACGTGGTGACACTCGATATTACAATGCCAGTGATGAGTGGTCTTGAAGCTGTGAGGGAAATTAAACGTCATGATCCTCATGCGAAGATTATTATGTGTTCCGCGATGGGGCAACAAAAAATGGTTGTTGAAGCTATTGAAGCAGGGGCGCTAGATTTTATCGTAAAACCATTTGATGAAAGTCGCGTCATGGAGGCTATTCAACGTGTGTTACAGTAAGATGTGAAAGGAAGATTGATTTTGGCTATTTTTAGTTCGGTATTTGCGGTGTTTATGGCTGGACTTGTTTTCTTTATTCGCATGAAAGCAGCAGAAAAACCGACAAACGCCAAAAAAATTATATTACCCCCTATTTTTATGAGCACAGGCGCTCTTATGTTTCTTCATCCAATGTTTCGAGTAACGATGTTAGAATGTGTAGAAGCAGTTTTTGTTGGAGCGCTTTTTTCTATTTTGTTAATTAAAACATCTTCGTTTGAAGTTCGAGGCAACAAAATTTATTTACAACGTTCAAAAGCGTTCGCTTTTATTTTTGTTGGCTTAATTGTATTGCGTCTCGCTTTAAAAACATATTTAAGCCGCACCATTGAGTACGGAGAACTCGCGGGAATGTTTTGGATTTTAGCCTTCTCGATGATTGTTCCGTGGCGCGTGGCGATGTATGCATCATATCGTCGCCTCCAACGTGAAGTAAAAGAAAAAAGCTAATCAGCAACAGGCGATTAGCTTTTTTTTGTTAGTAAATGTTCGTATTTTGTAAAATCAATTTGTTTTTCTCTTAGCGCTTTAATTAAAAATTTATGATCACGCTTTGGTGTGGCGAGAATATAGCCACGAACAACTAAATCTTCTGTAATTTGATTCGCATTTTCTTGCAACGCCAACTCTCCAATTTTCCCAGCAATTTTTTGGCGTGCCACATCGCGAAACAACTCAGGAACTGGGCGAACTAAATCTTCAAGTAGCGCTTTTTCTTTTTCAGACCATAAATGACGCGTTTGCTCAATATAATATTGTTGCCAATCCAATTCTGACTTCCCATCCTCTTTTGGTAGCCGTTTTAAAAATTTCCTAAACATGAAGAAGCCACCGATTGACATCGTAACAAGAAGAAAAACGACCCAAAATAAAATAAACCATAAAAACCAACCTGTTAGCATACATTCCACCTCAACGTTTATTATGTAAAAAAACAATGGCAGAATCAAGTAAAAGAGCTGACAGTTGCGTCAGCTCTTTTACATATCGTGACTTGAGTTATGCTTTTGGCGGGTATGATTTTGATTTTTTACTTTTTTCGAACCACTAAGCGGTTCTGGTTGTCCTGGGTTATCTCCTTTTGGGGCATTTTTACGCATGTCTTTGCTTGTATTTTTGTTCATGCGACACACTCCTTTCTTTCATATGATGGCATGATAAACCGTATTTATGCATATTTCATCCGTCAATAGGCACGATAATAACAAAAAGAGAGGAGTGAAAGCGATGCCTTATCATAAAAATAAGCAACAGGCGTTTGAAGCTGCGCAACAAGGAACAATGGAGGCAAAAGAATGGTATGATCATCTGGTGAAAAGTGACGCAGACTATGGAAGTCAGTTGCATCATCTAAAGCAGGAAGTAAACGAGGCGTTTGAACAAATTAATAACGCGCTTGAAGTAGCCTCGGAAAAACAACGCAAACAGCTTGAACAATTTCGTCATGATTTGCAAGCGATTGTCGACGAAGTTAACATGTATGAATAATCCCGCTTCAAGCGGGATTATTGATTTTTCTTTCGTTTTTTATTATTTTGTTTTTGAGCTTCGGTGAGTGGCTCGTTGGAGAGCTCCTCATTGTAGCCAGCACCTTTTCCTTGTGCGCTCGCATCGTTCATGCCAGGAATGACATGATTTGCTTTTCTTTTTACCATCTTTTTTCACCTCCTACAACTATTGTTGGAAATAGAGCAAAAAAATATGCATTTATCTGAAACTTATAAACAATTATTATTTACTTATGGAGAGCATTGTATTAAGATAAAAGCGTAGGAATTTTGTGGGTGTGGGAGAAGATGATCTGTTAGAAGGGGGTAATACATAATGGTAAAAAATGATGTATTTCAAGCGCGTGATACGTTTGAGGTGAACGGGAAAAAATATCATTATTATCGTTTACAAGCGCTTGAAGAAGCAGGAATCGGAAATGTATCGCGTCTTCCGTATTCTATTAAAGTGCTTCTTGAATCAGTACTTCGTCAAGTTGATGGACGTGTCATTACGAAAGAGCATGTTGAAAATTTAGCGAAATGGGGAACGAGCGAACTAAAAGATGTAGACGTTCCGTTTAAACCATCTCGCGTCATCTTGCAAGACTTTACAGGTGTCCCTGCTGTTGTTGACTTAGCTTCCATGCGGAAAGCAATGGCCGACATCGGCGGAGATCCGTATGAAATCAACCCCGAAATTCCTGTTGATCTTGTGATCGACCATTCTGTCCAAGTTGATAAAGCAGGGACAGAAGATGCGCTCGAGTATAACATGAATTTAGAATTTGAACGCAATGCAGAGCGTTATAAGTTTTTAAAGTGGGCACAAAAAGCGTTTAGCAATTATCGTGCTGTTCCTCCAGCAACAGGTATTGTGCACCAAGTTAACTTAGAGTATTTAGCGAATGTGGTGCATGTTGTTGAAGGGGAAAATGGTGAGTATGAGGCGTTCCCAGATACGCTTGTTGGCACAGACTCCCACACAACAATGATTAACGGTATTGGCGTACTCGGTTGGGGTGTTGGTGGTATCGAGGCGGAAGCAGGCATGCTTGGACAACCATCTTACTTCCCAGTACCAGAAGTAATTGGTGTACGTTTAACAGGAAAATTACCGAATGGTACGACAGCAACAGACCTTGCGTTAAAAGTGACACAAGTGCTTCGGAAAAAAGGGGTTGTCGGCAAGTTTGTTGAATTTTTCGGTCCAGGTGTGGCGACATTGCCGTTGGCCGACCGTGCAACTGTGGCCAACATGGCACCTGAATATGGTGCAACGTGTGGCTTCTTCCCGGTTGATGCTGAGGCGCTTGATTATTTACGTTTAACAGGTCGTGACGAACAACATGTTCAAGTCGTTGAAGCATATTGCAAAGCGAATGGTTTGTTCTATACACCAGATGCACAAGAGCCTGTGTTTACAGATGTTGTTGAAATTAACTTATCAGAAATTGAACCAAATCTTTCTGGGCCAAAACGTCCACAAGATTTAATTCCGCTTTCAAAAATGAAAGAATCGTTCCGCCAAGCTGTCGTTTCTCCGCAAGGAAACCAAGGTTTTGGCTTGACTGAGGCAGACCTTGATAAAGAAATGACGGTTACGTTAAACGGCGAAGAAGTAAAAATGAAAACAGGTGCGATCGCAATTGCGGCGATTACAAGCTGTACGAACACATCTAACCCATATGTGTTGATCGGAGCAGGCTTGGTGGCGAAAAAAGCGGTAGAAAAAGGATTGAAAGTACCGAAATATGTAAAAACTTCGCTTGCGCCAGGTTCGAAAGTTGTCACAGGTTACTTAAAAGATTCAGGTCTTCTCCCTTACTTAGAGCAAATTGGCTTTAATATTGTCGGTTACGGTTGTACGACATGTATCGGTAACTCTGGTCCGCTTGCTCCAGAGCTTGAAAAAGCGATTGCCGAAAACGATTTGCTTGTCACGAGCGTATTGTCTGGTAACCGAAACTTTGAAGGGCGTATTCATCCGCTCGTCAAAGGCAACTATTTAGCATCACCGCCGCTTGTCGTAGCATATGCGCTTGCCGGAACAGTCGACATCGATTTGTTAAATGATCCGATCGGTAAAGATCAAAACGGCAATGATGTGTACTTTAACGACATTTGGCCATCTACAGAAGAAGTGAAAGAAGTTGTGAAAAAGACGGTGACACCAGAATTGTTCCGTAAAGAATACGAGCGAGTATTCGACGATAACGCGCGATGGAACGCGATTGAAACGACGGACGAGCCGCTTTATCAATGGGATGAAAATTCAACGTACATTCAAAATCCACCATTCTTCGAGGGATTATCGCCAGAAGTGGAAGAAGTAAAACCACTTACTGGATTACGGGTAGTTGGTAAATTTGGCGACTCTGTTACAACAGATCATATTTCGCCAGCTGGATCGATCGGTGTAAATACACCAGCAGGACAATATTTAATTTCTAAAGGTGTTGATCCGAAAGACTTTAACTCGTACGGTTCTCGTCGTGGTAACCATGAAGTGATGATGCGTGGTACGTTTGCAAATATTCGTATTCGTAACCAAATTGCTCCGGGTACAGAAGGTGGATATACAACATACTGGCCAACAGGCGAAGTCATGTCGATTTACGACGCATGCATGAAGTATAAACAAGATGGTACAGGGCTTGTTGTTATTGCTGGAAAAGATTACGGTATGGGAAGTTCGCGCGACTGGGCGGCAAAAGGAACATACTTGCTCGGTATCAAAACGGTTATTGCGGAAAGCTTTGAACGTATCCATCGTTCAAACCTTGTGCTTATGGGTGTGTTACCACTCCAATTTAAAGAAGGGGAAAATGCTGAGACGCTTGGATTGACAGGTAAAGAAGTATTTGAAGTGCATATTGATGAAAACGTCAAACCGCGCGACTACGTCAAAGTAACAGCGACAGACGAGCAAGGAAACAAAAAAGAATTTGAAGTGCTTGTTCGTTTCGATAGCGAAGTAGAAATCGACTACTACCGTCATGGTGGAATTTTGCCGATGGTATTGCGCGAGAAGTTAAAACGATAAGAAGAGAGCGATCTGCTCTCTTCTTTATTTTGTGTTTGTCTTTTTCGCTGCGTTTTCTAATGCACTTTTTGGATCAGGGGTAAATGTGGCATCATATCCTTGTGGATTGACGCTCGGAGCGTTTTGCCCACGATTTCTTCCGTTATTTTTACTCATCATGTCCACCTCCTGCGCATATTGTATCCGTCTTTTTCAAAAAATATATATAAGAGGAGGCAGTGACATGAATCGAGCCATTCAAACAGCATTGTGTACCATTGCTTTAGCCCAATTTTTAAAAATTCCATTGACGAAAAGAAAAACGAAAAAGTGGGATTGGTCGCTTTTTTTTGAAACGGGAGGCATGCCAAGTTCACATTCTGCGGGTGTTGCCTCCCTTGCCACATATGTTGCTTTAAAAAGAGGAGTGCATAGTATAGATTTTGCCCTTGCAGCCATTTTTGGTTTAATTGTTATGTATGACGCCCAAGGAGTGCGTCATCAAGCAGGAGAGTTAGCTATTCGTGTGAACGAATTAACTGAGGAAATCGAACGGTTAAAAGGTGCTCAAGACGACGGAAAGTTGGACCGAAAAGAGGAGTTGTTGCGCGAGCGGCTCGGTCATCAACCGATTGAAGTGGTTGGTGGGGCACTTCTCGGCATCGTTACAGGTGGATTATCATATGTAATCGGCAGACGAAGGCGCTCGCTATGACAGACGAGCGCTCTTTTTTCTTTGCCATATATGTTGAGGGAGTTCTGACAAAATCATCCCTAATAAAATAAGTCCAGCTCCAAATAAGGCCGCTTGTTGAAGATACTCATCATTCCATATATATGCAGTTAGAGCCGCAAAAACAGGTTCTAAAGCAAAAATTAAAGCAACACGTGTTGGAGATGTATATTGTTGAAAATGCGTTTGAATAAAGAAAGCAATCGTTGTTGCGAACAGTGCGGTAATGAGTAGAGCCAGCCACACATCAAATTCAAAAAAAGTGGATAGTGGAATAAGAGACCAGTCTTCAAACAAATATGAACATATAAAAAAAATGATGGATACTGTTTGAACTTGAATCGTTGTTAGTAGGATAGGTGAAAATTTTGTTGCATATATGCTTGTCGTTACGATATGTAGCGCAAAAGCGATAGCGCACAAAAAGACGAACACATCTCCTTTATTGATCGACATATCTCCGCTTGCGGTTAAAAGATATAGTCCGCATGTAGCGAGTATGCTTCCGACAACGGCGTTAAACGAAGGTCTTTGCTTTAAAATGATAAATGAAAGGAAAGGAACGATAACAACATTTAATCCGGTAATGAATCCCGCTTTTGATGAAGTCGTATACAATAAACCAATCGTTTGAAAGGCATATCCAAGACATAGCCATATGCCAAGAAGCGATCCAGCACATATAAGTTGTCGATCGAGAGGTTTACGTTCGAAGATAAGCACCCAAGCCCATAGCAGTACGCTAGCGATCGCAAAACGTACGCCATTAAACATTAACGGAGGTAAAAAAGCAATGGCGTTTTGAACGATGACAAACGTAGCCCCCCAAACAAATGCAACAAATAATAAACTAATATCAGCTTTGTATTTCATTTGACTCTCCTTTACAAAAAAATGTTGTATAAGACCGAAGTCTCATACAACATTTTACCATTATTCTGTATATTTTGGAGATATTTTTTTTGCAAAATATACAAAAGGTGTATCCAACATTGCAACAATCCATTTCAGTACATATGTTGTCATAAAAATTTGTATCCAATCATGCAACGGAAATACACCGAGAAATGCAATGGATGTGAAAACGAGTGTATCGATCAACTGGCTAATCATTGTGCTTCCATTATTGCGAATCCAAAGTTGCGAATCGCGCGGAAATTTCTTTTTAAACCAATGAAATAAGTGAACATCAAGCGATTGACTAATTACAAAAGCAAGTAAGCTACCAAGCGCGATACGTGGCAATAAACCAAAAATCGTTTCTAACGCTGGTTGAGCAAAATCGCTCGCATGCGGCTTAAATAATAAAGCGATTTGCATGACGATTGTGAGTGAAATAAGTGTAAAGAAGCCGAGCCATACCGCTTTTTGTGCTTCTTTTTTTCCGTATTTTTCACTTAAAATATCAGTCACTAAAAAGGCGGTTCCGTACATGACGTTTCCGAGTGTAGCTGTCATACTAAGCAATTCAACGGTTTTGACGACTTGTAAATTAGCAACGACAGTAGAAAAGCCGATCCATACGAATAAACCTGAGCGACCGAAGAAACGATAAATGAGCAATACAAGTGAAAATGTGACGATGGCAGAAAAAAGACCGAGTATTTCGTTAAACATCGTGATCCCTCCTCGTATGAAAATATAAAGACACAAGCGATATTATACAACTGACATCATTTTTTGTCTAAACTGTTATAATAAAATAAAAAGAAAAGGTGAGTGACATATGAAGGTTTTTATGGAATGGACATATGTAACACCGAAGAAAAAGGAAATGGTGTGGACATCAACAGAGATGGAAGTGACAGAGGCTCTATTTTTTGCAGAGGATATAGAAAGAACAGGGAGAGTGAAACAACTTTTATTTTATGATGCAAGTGGTGTGGCTTGGACGAAAAAGGAGTTAATGAAGCTTATGAAAGAAATTGAAACGGAGCCGCACGACGTGATTGCTTATTTTGATGGCGGTTATGATCGTCAATCAAAAAAAGCAGGAATTGGAATCGTGATTTATTATAAACAAAACGGTGCACAATTTCGTAGGCGAGCAAATGCGCAGTTAGACGAATTGCAGTCAAATAATGAAGCAGAGTATGCAGCCTTTTATTTTTTACTCGAACAAATCGAGCATCTCGGTGTTCATCATTTGCCTGTTGTATTCCGTGGGGATGCGCATGTTGTATTGCATCAATTGTCTAATGATTGGCCTGTATTTTCAGACGAGGGGAGATGGGTGGAGCGAATTGAGCAAAAAATGAAAAAGCTTCGTATTTCTCCAATTTATGAACCCATTAATAGAAAAGAAAATAGTGAAGCAGATCAGTTAGCAACACAAGCTCTTCGTGGGAAGATAATTGTAAGTACAATACAATTGGAGCGTGAATGATGAATCGAAAAGATGTGTTACTTCGAATAAATGAACTATTTGACACGTATTGTGAGGAGTGTTTTGTAAAACGTGCACTCCGTAAAGAATACGGGAAATTATATGCACAATCGTTTGGCATCCAAACATGTACAATAGGAGAAAAAATGAAGCAATACGGTCAGTTGCTTGTGAAACAAAAAACGTAACAAGGTGCCCCGAGATACGGGACACCTCATCATTACGTGTGGTGGATCGTTTCTGATAATTGATGATATGCGTCTGCTAATTCCTTTTCACATTGTAATAGCAGTGGATCCTCGATGTTTGTTTTAGCGCGTGCGATCGCTTCTTTTGCATTTTCGATCGCTTGTTTTGCGTGATCGAAAGTGTGACTGTCTAAACTCATCGTTGCCGCTGCAACCATTTTTTTTGCTGATTCAACTGCTAAATGCGCATGCTCAATTTTAGTAAATACGCTATTTGACTGAACATGCGGATGTTTTGGATTTTGTGTCATTGTTATCCCTCCTCGTTTTATAGTATTGGTGTGGGGAGGGGAGAGTATGTAATAAAAAAGACCAGCATATGCTGGTCTTTTCGTCGAGCTATATATGAATCATCTCAGACGATTATAATTTCACTACGTTTGCAGCTTGAGGGCCACGGTTTCCTTGAACGATTTCAAAAGAAACAGCTTGACCTTCTTCTAATGTTTTGTAGCCTTCACCTTGGATTGCTGTGAAGTGTACGAATACATCGTCTCCACCTTCAACTTCGATGAATCCGTAACCTTTTTCGTTGTTAAACCATTTTACTTTACCGTTTTGCATAATACTGAATCCTCCTAATACCTTTTAGCCAAAAGGCTAATGAACAAATTTTTCATATAACGGAATATACTCACAGCAACCAAGTCGGTGCAGGACATATATTCAGTTAGATGATAATTAGACTATACACGAATGATGAGGAAGAGTCAAGACAAAAAGGCGATTTTTTCAAAAAATTTTTTTGTAGGAGGATTTTTACTATAAGTGCATAACATTAACAGTAAGACGTATGGAAAGGAGTGAGCGGTATGTATCGTGGTAAAATTCATGGAAAAGAAGTAATTATTAAGTTAAGCAACCATGTACGGAGACAAAAGATCGATCAAGAAAAGCTATACCAAACGGTTTTAGCATTTAGTGAAGCTGCATTTGACCAACAGAAAGAACAATTTGGTATTGTAAGCAAGCAAGGATTTATCGTCGCGTCCGTCGAACAACATGATTTGCCTGTCATTTCAGTAGATTATATTATCCCATCCCATCATGTGTATGAGTAAAACTCAACATGGTTGGTGCTAACTTCCCTATTCGTTTATGTCGGGAAGCTCCTCGTCAAAGAAAATGAAAATATGTATAATGTATGTATATGCAGTATAAAGGTGGGAAGTTATAATGTTGAAACAATGGACTATTCATACACAAAAACGGGATGAATTTGTAGACATTACTTCTTTTGTCCAATCATTCGTCACAGAAACTAGCGTTCAAGAAGGAATGGTAGTTGTTTATTGCCCGCATACGACCGCGGGGATAACGATTAATGAAAATGCCGATCCTGATGTAATACGGGATATGATCCGTCGTTTCGATGAATTATATCCATGGTATCATTCGATGGATCGGCATAGTGAAGGAAATACAGCCGCTCATATGAAAGCAAGTACTGTCGGATCGTCTGTACACGTCATTGTGACAAAAGGTCAGTTACTTCTTGGTACGTGGCAAGGCATTTATTTTTGCGAGTTCGATGGGCCAAGGACTCGCACATTTTATACAAAGGTGATCGAAGGATGAATGGACAACGTATTTTACCAGCTGTACGTTCAATGAAAGATTTTGATAAATTAATCAAAATGAATTATGAGTATGGCGTTTTTTTAGACATTCATGTTGGCATGTTGAAAAGTGTATATGCATATGCGAATGAACACGGGAAAAAGATGTTTCTCCATGTTGATTTGATACAGGGGTTAAAAAGTGATGAGTATGCCACGGAGTTTTTATGCCAACTTGTGAGGCCGTACGGATTGATTTCTACAAAAAGCAGTGTGATTACAAAAGCAAAACAAAAGGGAGTCATCGCGATTCAACGAACATTTATTATCGATTCAAATGCCTTTGAAAGAAGCGTTCAACTCGTAGAAAAAACAAATCCTGATTATATCGAGGTATTACCTGGTGTTGTTCCGAAAGTTATTTCCAAACTTCATGAACGAACAAGTAAAAAAATAGTCGCTGGAGGGTTGATTGAAAACGAAAGCGAAGTTGAAGCAGCACTTGCTGCAGGGGCGGTGGCAGTAACGACATCAAATGTCGAACTTTGGCGATATTTCGAGCAAAAATAATACAAAAATCTATTGACAGCGTTTTCAATATTTATTACACTTGTAAACAAGTTAATCAACTTTGTGACGGAGAAAAGGAGACTCACGCATGTTCCATGTAGCAGGGATATGTGTGAGTCTTTTTGTTTCCGTCAAAAAAATAGCAAAGGGGAGGAGAGGCTATGACACCATTTATAGCCGAAGTTTTAGGAACAGCACTATTAATTATTTTTGGAGGAGGGGTTTGTGCAGCAGTTAGTTTGAAGAAGTCATTTGCTCAGAATGGCGGTTGGATTGTGATAGCAATGGGGTGGGGACTCGGAGTAGCCATTGCGGTATATGTAGTCGGACAATATAGTGGAGCTCATTTAAACCCTGCTGTTACATTAGGTTTAGCATTTAATGGAGATTTTCCATGGAATCAAGTTCCTGAGTATGTTTTAGCTCAAATGATTGGCGCAATGATTGGCGCAATATTTGTATTTTTGTACTATTTGCCACATTGGAAAGAAACAGAAGATCCAAATGTGAAACTCGGTGTATTTTCTACGGGTCCAGCAATTCCGCATCGTTTTGCGAATTTACTTAGTGAAATATTGGGGACATTTATTTTAATTCTTGGAATTTTAGCAATCGGAGCTAATAAGTTTACGGAAGGTTTGAATCCATTGATTGTTGGATTTTTTATAGTCAGTATAGGTCTTTCTCTGGGAGGAACCACTGGGTATGCAATTAACCCAGCAAGGGATTTAGGACCAAGAATTGCTCATTTTATATTACCAATACCCGGTAAGGGTAAGTCTAATTGGGGTTATGCTTGGATCCCAGTTATTGGACCTTTGTTAGGTGGTTCACTAGGTGGACTTTTTTATAAAGCGGTGTTTAAAGGTCAGATGACACAATCGTTCTGGTATGTTCTTGTCTTAACAGTAGCTATTTTAGCGATGGCTTTTTTAGTAGAACAGAGAAAAGATGACAATGCGCAAGTTAGAAGTAAAGTAACTATATAGTCATTAGTAGAAGAAAATTAAGGAGAGGAGAAAGAAGTATGGATAAGTACATTTTAGCTCTTGATCAAGGAACGACGAGTTCACGTGCCATTTTGTTTAATCGAAAAGGGGAAGTTGTGCACATTGCTCAAAAAGAATTTACACAATATTTCCCTCAACCAGGATGGGTTGAACATAATCCGAATGAAATTTGGGGATCAATTTTAGCTGTTATTGCAACAGTATTATCAGAAGCAGCTGTTGAGCCGAAACAAGTTGCTGCCATCGGTATAACAAACCAGCGTGAAACGACAGTAGTGTGGGATAAGCAAACAGGTCAGCCAATATATAATGCCATCGTGTGGCAATCGCGCCAGACAGCACAAATTTGCGAAGAGTTGAAAAAGAATGGATACGATGACCTATTTCGTCAGAAAACAGGTTTGCTAATCGATGCGTATTTCTCAGGAACAAAAGTTAAATGGATTTTAGATCATGTTGCGGGGGCGCGCGAAAAAGCAGAACGTGGGGATTTGTTGTTTGGAACGATTGATACATGGCTTACTTGGAAGCTATCTGGTGGAAAAGTGCATGTGACAGACTACTCTAACGCTTCAAGAACGTTAATGTTCAATATTTATGAACAAAGATGGGATGATGAACTACTCGGCATTTTACAAGTGCCAAAAGCAATGCTACCGGATGTTCGGCCATCTTCAGAAATTTACGCACATACAGCACCGTACCATTTCTTCGGGCAAGAAGTGCCGATCGCTGGAATTGCAGGAGATCAACAGGCAGCTTTGTTTGGGCAGGCATGCTTTGAAGAAGGTATGGCGAAAAACACATACGGTACAGGTTGCTTTATGTTAATGAATACGGGCGAAAAAGCAGTTCAGTCTAAACACGGTTTATTAACGACAATTGCATGGGGAGTCGATGGAAAAGTCGAATATGCGTTAGAAGGAAGCATTTTCGTTGCCGGATCTGCCATTCAATGGTTGCGTGACGGATTACGGATGATTAAAGAAGCAAAAGATAGTGAAGCGTATGCAACGAAAGTACAATCAACAGATGGAGTATATGTTGTGCCTGCGTTTGTAGGACTCGGAACGCCATATTGGGATAGCGATGTACGAGGTGCTGTATTTGGTTTAACGCGGGGAACAGCGAAAGAACATTTCATTCGTGCAACACTTGAGTCACTCGCATATCAAACAAAAGATGTATTAACAGCCATGGAAGCGGACGCAGGCATTACGTTGAAAACGTTACGAGTAGATGGTGGCGCCGTAAAAAACAACTTTTTAATGCAGTTCCAAAGCGATATTCTTGGCGTGCCAGTTGAGAGACCGATTGTGAATGAAACGACCGCCCTCGGTGCTGCTTATTTAGCAGGTCTTGCCGTTGGATATTGGGAAAGCAGAGAAGAAATTGCTAAACAGTGGAATGTTGATCGTGCTTTCGAACCAAAAATGAACGCTGATACTCAGCAACGATTGTATGATGGATGGAAAAAAGCCGTTCGCGCTGCACAAGCGTTTAAATAAAAATAAAACCGGCTGCTTTTTAGGCAGTCGGTTTTTCTATAAATAAAACTATGTTCTAAATAATCAATAAAAAAATAAAAACTGTCTCACCGTGAGGCAGTTTTTATTTTTTCTGAAAATTGATCGTTTGTGAATGATATATGAAATAAAATGATTATTTTTTGATTAAAATTGAATGAATTTGATTGATTTTTTGTATATATTTCAGTATGATAAAAATGTAAGCGGTTTAAAAAGGAGGCGTGAAGTTGTTAACACCAGAACGACATCGCATTATTTTACAGCTTTTACAAGAAAAAGAAGTTGTCAAGCTACATGAACTCGTTGAAGCAACGCAATGCTCCGAGTCGACAATTCGACGTGATTTAAGTCAGTTAGAAAAAGAAAAAAAATTAAAGCGCGTCCATGGTGGTGCAGCGTTGTTACAACAAAAAAGAGAAGAGCTGAGCGTTTTTGAAAAATCGACGAAAAACATTCATGAAAAACAGCTCATCGGCAAATATGCAGCAAGTCTTATTCAAGATGGAGATTGCATTTATTTAGATGCGGGAACGACAACATTACAGATGATTCCTTATATTCAAGCAAAAAATATCGTCGTTGTGACAAATGGAATGATGCATATTGATGCACTATTAGAAAAGGATATCCCGACGTATGTTGTTGGCGGATTAATTAAGAAAAAAACGAATGCATTAATCGGGCGGGGAGCTATTCACTCGTTGCAGCAATATAGTTTTGACAAATGTTTTATTGGAGTAAATGGCGTTCACATTGATTTTGGTTATACGACTCCAGATCCTGAAGAAGCATTTATGAAACAAACAGCGATTCATTTATCTCGACAAGCTTTCGTATTAGCGGATCATTCAAAACTTAACGAAAGCACGTTCGCTAAAATTGCCGAATTACAAGAGGCAACGATGATTACGGATGAAACAGATGAAGAGTTGCTAGCGATGTATGAAGCAAAAACGACAGTAGAGGTTGTGAAATGATGATTTATACATGTACGTTAAACCCTTCCGTCGACTATGTTGTTGAAGCGCAACAGATCGAACTCGGAAAATTAAATCGTGCGACAAAAACATCCTATTTTCCTGGGGGGAAAGGAATTAATGTATCACGCGTACTAAAACGACTACATGTTCATAATGTTGCGCTTGGTTTTATTGGTGGATTTACGGGGCAGTTTATTGCCGATGAATTGAAACGAGAACATATTTTAACGGATTTTATTGCTGTGCCTGGACAAACGCGATTAAACATTAAGTTAAAAGGAGAAAGAGAAACAGAAATAAATGGCGAAGGGCCTGTCATTAGCGATAAACATAAAGAAGCGCTGATCGATAAAATTAAGCAGCTAAAAAAAGGAGATATCCTTGTTTTAGCAGGAAGCCTTCCGCCGTCGATAGATGATACATTTTACGTCATGATGATGGAAGAAGCGAAAAAACGAAAAGTTGCAGTTGTTGTTGATACGAGTGGTAGTGCATTGAAACAAGCAATCGCATACGAACCATTTTTACTTAAACCGAATCAAATGGAGCTTGGGGAATTGTTCGGAGTGAGTATTCATAGTCGCCATCAAATTATAGAATACGGAAAAAAACTAATTGACAATGGTGTGCAACATGTCATTGTGTCCCTTGCTGGAGATGGAGCAATTTTGTTCCATAAAGACGTCATATTAATCGCTCAAGCCCCAAAAGGAATGGTAAAAAATTCAGTTGGGGCAGGTGATTCGATGGTAGCAGGATTTTTAGCTGCGTACGTGAACGAAGCACCACTTGAAGAAGCATTTCGATATAGCGTCGCAGCAGGGAGTGCGACGGCATTTTCGGAAGATTTATGCACAGAAGATGAGGTTTATCGCTTATTAGAACAAGTGACCATCATCAGAATGGAGGATCGTGTATGAGAATAACAGATTTGTTGACAGAAGATACGATTGTTCTTGATTTGAAAGCCCGAACAAAAAAAGAAGTGATTGAAGAATTAGCAAATGTTCTTGAGAATACGGGGAAATTGTACGATCGTCAGACGTTTATCGAAGCAATTTTTGCTCGCGAAGCGCAAAGTACGACAGGAATCGGAGAAGGAATTGCCATCCCTCACGCAAAAACGAAGGCGGTGCGCACCCCAGCCGTTGTTTTTGGACGTTCGAAAGAGGGAATTGATTACGATGCGTTGGACGGAAAAAGAAGCCATTTGTTTTTCATGATTGCTGCACCAGAAGGAGCCAACGACACTCACTTAGAAGCGCTATCCCGCTTGTCAACATTGTTAATGGATACATCGTTTCGCTCAGGAATTGAAAACGCTTCATCAAAACAACAAATTATTCAGACGATTCAAGAAAAGGAGGGAGAAATGGTGACTGAAGAAAAACAGACGGTTGGAAAGAAAAAAGTATTAGCCGTGACAGCGTGCCCAACAGGGATTGCGCATACGTATATGGCTGCTGATGCTCTGAAGGCGAAAGCAAAAGAAATGGGAGTGGACATAAAGGTAGAAACGAATGGTTCAAGCGGGGTGAAAAATGAGTTAACACAACAAGAAATTGAAGATGCTGTTGCCATTATCGTTGCAGCAGATAAGCAAGTAGAAATGGACCGATTCGATGGAAAACATGTCATCCAAGTACCTGTTGCCGATGCGATTCGTAAACCAGAGCACCTCATTGACCGAGCATTAAAACAAGATGCCCCAATTTATCGTGCAAGTGGTGGCAATCGCTCGTATGCATCGAAAGAACGAACAGGTTTTTATAAACATTTAATGAACGGCGTATCGAATATGCTTCCGTTCGTTGTTGGTGGCGGAATTTTAATTGCGATCTCATTTATTTTTGGTATTAAAGCGTTTGATCCAAATGATCCGTCATTCCATCCGATTGCAAAAGCATTAATGGACATCGGTGGTGGTAGTGCCTTTGCCCTCATGATTCCTGTTTTAGCTGGATTTATCGCGATGAGCATCGCCGATCGCCCAGGATTTGCACCGGGGATGGTCGGAGGATTTATGGCCGCGAATGGCGGTGCAGGCTTTTTAGGTGGACTAATTGCGGGATTTTTAGCCGGTTATCTCGTTGTTGGATTGAAAAAATGGTTTAGCCGTTTGCCACAATCACTTGAAGGAATTAAACCTGTTCTACTTTATCCATTATTCGGAATATTGCTCACGGGACTTATTATGATGTATGTCGTCATTGACCCAGTGAAAGCATTAAATGTAGGAATGAAAACATGGCTTGAAAATATAGGCACAGGTAACCTTGTTTTGCTTGGCCTTGTCCTTGGAGGAATGATGGCAGTCGATATGGGTGGACCGATCAATAAAGCGGCGTTTACGTTTGGAATTGCGATGATTGATGCAGGGAACTATGCACCGCATGCAGCTATTATGGCAGGTGGAATGGTTCCACCTTTAGGATTAGCGATTGCGACAACATTATTTAAAAAGAAATTTACAAAAGCAGAGCGGGAAGCAGGAAAAACATGCTATATTATGGGGGCTTCATTTATCACAGAAGGGGCCATTCCGTTTGCAGCGGCTGATCCAGGACGTGTCATTCCATCAATTATTGTTGGTTCAGCGGTTGCCGGAGCGTTGACGATGATGTTTGGTATCGGTCTCCCAGCTCCACATGGTGGAATTTTTGTAATCCCGATCGTAAAAGGAAACCCGTTGTTATATGTGCTTGCCATTTTAATTGGTTCACTTGTGACTGCATTCATGGTTGGTTTGTGGAAAAAAGAAGTAAAAGAATAATAGATAAAGAGCGCGCGATAAAAAATCGCGCGTTTTTTCTTAAAAAAAATACTTTGACAAAGATAATCATTATCATTTAATATATAGTTATTGAAAATGATTATCAATAATAAGGATAGGGGGATTACTAATGGCAAAAGTCATTATGGTATTCACAAGTATGACAGGGAATACAGAAGAGATGGCGGAAGCGATTGCTGAAGGTGTTCGAGAACAAAGTGCGGAGTTAGATGTGAAAGAAGTATTAGACGCCACAGCAACAGAGCTCGAGGAATATGACGGTATTTTGCTTGGAGCGTACACATGGGGAGATGGTGAATTACCAGATGACTTTTTAGATTTTTACGATGAATTAGATAGCGTTGATTTGACAGGTAAAAAAGCGGCTGTTTTCGGCTCATGCGATTCAAGTTATGAAAAATACGGTGCTGCCGTTGATATTTTAATTGAAAAGTTGCAAGAACGTGGGGCTGAAGTCGTTCTCGACGGGCTCAAGGTTGAATTGACACCGACAAATGAAGAGAAACAATTATGTCGTTTATTCGGTCGAGATTTTGTAAAACATTTGTAAAAGGTCGTTTTACACACGACCTTTTTTAAATAAACTATGTTCTAAATAATCAATAAAAAAGAAAGAACAAGTCAATAACTAACTTGTTCAAATCGAGAGCGCTTTGATGATGTTTCGATATCTGACTTATAATAAGATGGAAAATACATATACACATCTGTTCCTTCTCCAACTTCACTATGAATAAATAAATCTCCTTTCATCGTCTCAACGATGCGGTATACAACCATCATTCCGAGACCGGTTCCTTTTGCTCCTTTTGTTGTAAAATACGGTTCTCCTAAACGTTCAATTTGTTCTTTCGTCATGCCAACTCCTGTATCACCAATATGAATAAGTACGTAATCTTTATCGATCGATACGTTAATACGCAACGTACCTCCATTTGGCATCGCTTCAATGGCGTTCTTCATTACATTGAGTAAACATTGCTGAAACTTTTGACGTTCTCCTTTCACTGCAAACGGGACAAGAGATGTTTGAATTTCAATGCTACTCATGTTGGCAAAGGGGCGTAAAATATCAATCACTCGTTCGATTTCTGTTTTTACATTTAACTTTTCAACATGTTCTGGCGCCGGTTTTGCAAATGTTAAATAATCGGTAATAATAGCCTCAGCGCGATCAATCTCCTCAATGGCAATTTGAATATATTGTTTATCTTTATAATTCATTCGTTCGCTTTGGAGTAGCAATTGCATAAATCCTCTCGATACGGTTAATGGGTTACGCACCTCATGTGAAATAGAAGCAGCTAAATGTCCAACGACTTCCATTTTTTCAGCGCGGACAATACGCCGCCGAAGTTCGCTATGTTTTTGAATCGTTTCGGTAATGTAAGCACCTAAAAATGCTGCAAGCGGTTGCGCTGGAAAGTATGTTGAAATAATGTGTGACAATTGGTATTCATCATCAATATGTATGTGAGAGAGTATCATTGTTAAAATAGCTGTGCCAATCGATAAAAAAGTAATGAAAGTTATTCGTTGCTTGGATGATAAAGATGTTGTAAACTTTCGGTACAAAAAGAAACAAGTCACAACTTGAACGGTTGTAATGATCATTGTTACTATGATGCCCTCTGTACCGCCGATGATGATACGGTAAACTACAGTAATTATCGAAAGAAAAAGAGCTGAAAATGCGCCACCATATAAACCACCAATCCAAATGGCCACTTGCCGTAAATCAAAAACGAACTCATTTGTTGTTTGAATAGGAAACGTCATACAAAAGACAATACATATGCCGATTGAAAACGTTTTTAAAATGGCCTTTGAGCGATCGGATATGCGACGTTCTTCAAGCCAAATCGGAACGATCAATAATGCTAATATAATAAAAAATAAGTTTAGCAATATTTCTTTGATTAGTGAGGGCATGTGAAGCCACTCCTTTCGACATATATTTCGAATTATTTGAATATTTAAGTCGAATGATCTCTTTTCATTGTAGGGAAAGTTAACGATGATGTGAATACATAATAGTTCGATGTTTTATGTCATGTTTCTACAAATTTTGCGCAATTTCGCATCTTTATGTGGTATGATGGGAAGAAAAAGGGGGACGACGTATGGAAAAGGCATTAGCAAACAAAAAGATTGTGCTATGTGCTTCACGGAAAATTGAAGAAATGAGCGCGCTTATTGTCAAACAAGGGGGGATTCCGATTTTGCGACCCGCCCAAGGAACGACATTTTTGAATGAAGAGTTAGAACAACATCTTCATCATATCGTTCAAGAACAAAATGATTGGTTTATTTTTACAACAGGGATTGGTGTAGAGGCATTGATCAAAAAGGCGAAGGAATATGGGATTGAACAATTACTGCTTCAGTCCATTCGTCGTGCACATGTGGCGGTGCGTGGTTATAAAACGATGAATGTATTACGTACATATGGAATTACCCCTCGCATATGTGCAGACGACGGAACAACAAAAGGTTTGATCCGCGCATTACAAGAAGTCGACTGGAAAAGTAAAAAAGTTGTTGTCCAGCTTTATGGAGATTCCATTCCATCATTACAACAATTTTTAGTGAAGCGAGGGGCTTTATATAAGGAAATATGGCCATATCGACATACTCCGCCTACATTCGATGTAATGAAGCAGCTTACTGATGACATTATTTCCCGTGCTGTGCAAGCGGTTTGTTTTACATCAGCGATTCAAGTTCGCTTTTTCTTCTCGTTTGTTCGTGAGCACGGATATGTCGAACAGATCAAGCAGGCTTTTGCTGAAGATATCGTAGCTGTTGCTGTTGGAAAAGTAACGAAAGAGGCGTTACAAGAGGAAGGAATTAATCGTGTGATTGCACCGGCTCATGAAAGAATGGGAGCGATGGTCATCGAGTTAGCAAAGTACTATAGCATGATGTAGACGTGCACAAATATGGCACGTCTACATATGAAATGACTCAACTGTTGTGCGGAGTTGCTCGTCGAGTTTGGTAAGCGTTTGGGCACTAGAAGTGATTTGTTCGTTCATAGCTAATTGTTCTTCAACTGTTATTATGCTTTCATTGCTTCTTTGCATCACTTGCTCAGAAAGTTGCTTCAGTTGACTCATTGTTTGAGTTAGCTCGTTGGAAATGGCGGTTATTTGCTCGATAGCTGCCGATATGGTTAGCACTTTAGAAAACACTTGTTCCACAGACTCGTCAATTGCGCAAAACGAGCGTTCTGCAGTATCGTAATATGTCTCGCCATCAACGAGTTTTCTTGTACTATGTTCCATGGATTGCGATACTTTTTTGTTTCCACTTTTATTCTATCTAGCATTGTTTCTATTTCTTTTGCCGCTTCTTTTGACTGCTCGGATAGTTTGCGGACTTCATCAGCGACCACAGCGAATCCTTTTCCGTGATCACCGGCCCGCGCGGCTTCAATAGCAGCATTTAAGGGAAGCAAATTAGTTTGTTCCACAATGGAAGTGAGCATATTTTTAATTTTCTCAATTTTCTCTGAATGGAGCTCTAGGGAATCAACGAGCGCTTTTGTCGTAAACATTGCATCACGCATGTCATATGCTTGTGCTATAGCTGTTTGAATGGCCTGTTTTCCTTTATTGACTGAGTCATGTGCTCGCTCAGCTGAAGTCAGTAAGTCCCCGCTACTTTATGCGATTTGATTCATTCCTATTGCTAGTTCGCGTAATGACAAATCGCATTGTTGCAACATGTGAAGTTGTTTCTGTGCTTCTGTAAATGTGAGTTCCGCCATTTCTGCCGCTTTTTCTGCTGATTGTGTACTTCATTCTGCGCTTGCTGCAAATTGTCTGCTTGAGATGCGATTTGGAAAGATACGTCTTTCATCATTTGAATCGTTTCTTTTAATTTTGCTTTCATGTTATTAATGGATTGCACCATATGCTTCGTTTCGTCTTTTGTTTGAACGGATAAAAGTGTGGAAGATAAATCTTGTTTGGCTATATGCTGAAGTTCCACAGAAACGAGGTGAATTGGTTTAGCGATCCGACGACTGATTAAAAAAGAAGAAGTGCTACCGAACAAAGTGAGAAATACGATACATGTAAAAACGATTGTGTATGTTTGTTTCGTGTACTGTTTAACACGTTGCTGATCATCTTTCAGTAGTGCTTTTTGTCGTTGCAACATTTTTTTGCTGTTTGTAAAAAGAGTTCTTCAGTTTTTTGTAGTTCAGTGACAACATGTGCGTGTTCTTGTTCATGAGCTGTGCGTAAAAATTGTTGCACGAGTAGAAAATATTGATATTCCAGTTTCTGTAGCCCTATTTGTTCAATCATTATATGTTTGAAATAAGAAGTGGTTTGTGTGAACAAAACAAAAAAGCATCCCAAATGTTAACTTGGGACACTCTTTTTAGATTTCGATAGCGATAGGATAGAAATAGTCCGATGTTCGCGCGCTTGACCGATAAACAGCAAGCTAAGTGGTGTAGCATGTATAATATAGCAAACACCAATGGAAACGATTGTTGTGATTGTAAATAATATAACAGCTTGCAACATCGAATACATCGTTGTCGGAATGATCGGTGCAAACACGTATAAGAAAAACATATGTGCAATATATGCCCCATAAGTATATCGACTAATGAAACGTAACACCGTATACAATCGAGATTTTGTTTGCACAATGGTAATCGATAAAGCGTATAGCAAGAAAATTTCTGATGTGACATACAACACCATCGAAGGCTTTAAATACGTAATCATCGTTAAATCGATAGAAAAGATGCCTTGTGATGTAAATAGCTCATAACTAACAAAGATAAAAAGTGATAAAAACAAAAATGTGTTAAGTGGAATAACTCGAATGACGAATTTTCGCCATGTTGGGAGCGTGTACGCAACCATGCCGCCTAGGCCAAAATAAAAGAAATAAGCTAAAAACGTACGATCGATATAATGTATATATGACGTGCTTTGAACAATTGGAAAAATGAATGTAATAAAACCAATGTAAATCATGGCACTAATGATAATAAATAATTTCCAATACTTCTTTTGATCAATCCAATAAAAAAATGGAATGATGATGACAATAAGCAAATGAAATTGCATGATCATGATGACATACCATAAATGAGAGGCTGCCTCTCCAAGAAACAGTTGTTTCATCACATCGATTACGTGTAGATGACTAGAAAACAATATAACATAAATAAATGACCACGTCACATATGGAACAACAAGTTCTTTCCATTTGTGTAATACGTATTGACGATAGTCGATGACAGTATGTTGAACAATATGAAATCCTACTAAAAACACGAACACAGGAGCAGAAAATTTGACGAAATGAAACAGCATGCCAATCATAATCGCTTCCTCTGGATGAGGGGAACGATAATTCATTACGTATAGTAACGCGCTTTGAAAAACAACAGCTAAAAATGCTAAACTTTTCATAACGGTTAATTCTGCGGGTGTACTCTTTTTCATTTTCCTCACCAGCTTTATTTGTCAGTTTGTTCATACATTAGTATAATGCTAATAGTTTCACAAAGTTGGCTGGAGCGGTGAACATTTATTGAAAAAACCGTCTCGAATTCATGAATATTAATAACGAATATTATATAAAACGTTTACAAAAGGAAGGGAAAAACGATGCGTTACCATACTCATATTGTTTCATCATTAGCGGTTGGAACCGGGATTGCTGCGTACACTCCTGTTTCGTTTACAATCGCCTATGCGGCTGGGCTGACGCTCGGGAGCTTGCTTCCAGATATTGATGAGCCTAACTCATACATCGGTCGTCGCTCGTTTGGGGTTGCCAAGCAGGTGAACAAGGCGTTTGGTCATCGTGGGTTTACCCATTCATTATTAGCATGGGGGGCTATCACTATCGTTTTATTATTACAACATTTTTCTCCTTTTACGCTCGGGTTATGTCTTGGATATGCGTTTCATGTTTTAGCCGACTATTGTTCAAGTCAAGGTGTTCCATTACTATGGCCATTTTCTAAAAAAAGATATCGGTTTGTGATAACATATCGTACGTCTAGCTTTTTAGAAACACTCCTTTTTTATTGCTTTCTTGTTTTGTTCATTTATTTTTTAACAAATGGTGCGATTGAAGATAGTAACTCGATCTTCTTGTTTTAATTTATTGATTTTTTAGAATAGATTGACTATTATTATGATGAGATTGACAAAAGTGGGGGATGAGGATGAAAACGGCAGATTTGTGTGATCAATATGGAGAAAGTGTCCGTGTTTGCTCTCTTTCATTCCGAAATTACGGTGGAAAAGCAACGTTTTATGGACGAATTACAACCGTCGATGTATGTGATGATAACGTTCTTGTTCGGGAAGCGCTAGAAACGGCACCGTCAGGAAGCGTCGTCGTTGTGGATGGCAAAGGTTCAAACAAGTGCGCCCTTGTTGGAGATCGGCTTGCACAAATTGCATGTGACCGTCAATTGGCTGGCATTATTGTACATGGGTGCATTCGTGATTCAAAAGAAATAGGGAATATGCCAATTGGCGTACTTGCGCTTGGGACATGCCCACGCAAAAGTAAAAAAGAAGGAAAAGGGATGCGAGATACAATTGTACATTTTGGCGATATTGAGTGGAAGCCAGGTACATACGTATATGTTGATGAAGATGGTGTGATCGTTTCAGATGATTCATTACATGAATAGCCATTTTTTCGGTTATCCTATCGTCTAAAGGGGGAATAGACGATGGATAAAAAGCGAACGATGATAGAAGACGAGGTAGCATTTGTTGAACAAGAGATCAATCGATATTTTTACGAGCATCAACCTGAAGAAGTTGTCCCATTTTATGTCGGCAACAATACACCTGCCATTCGCGTCAGTAAACAAGAAGAGTAGTCGGGCGATTAGCCCGACTTCAGCTTGTCGACTTTGTCGACAAGCTGTTTTATTATGAAGGTAAGACGAGGGAGAAATGGAGGAAAGGAACGATGCTTCGACCACACCAAGAAGATGGGCGCTATACCGAAATCACGGTGAAACTGGATGATCTGGTCCCAGAGGATCACTTGGTAAGAAAGCTGGATGCGGCTATTGATTTTTCTTTTATCTATGATGTGGTGAAAGATCTCTATTCTCCTGATCATGGACGTCCGAGCATTGATCCAGTGATGTTGTTTAAAATGTATTTGATTCAGTATGTTTTGAAAACATAGTCTATTTATAGAACAAAATGGGTTTCAGACATTCGTCTGAAACCCATTTTGTCAACAGTCTGAGGTGACTTATATACAATTTGTTTATAAGTCACCTTTATTTTTTGTGAAATTATCTTCGCGCCAGAATCAATCATTATTCCATATTGCTAGGTGAAATAAAATGAAGTATTATTATAATACATAATTGCGCGAAAATTAATAAATGTTAATATAAAAAGTAAGATTTTGCTTATTTTCGAAAATGGTTAGGAGTTGTAAAAATGGATTATCTTTTCCATTCATTGGGTGATAACGCAGTAATAATTGAACTGGGCGAAGATATTAATTTAGAGACTCACCAGAAGGTGAACATGGTTACAACCTTGTTTGATGAACAGCCATTCGAGTGGATGATCGAATATGTTCCTGCATTTACAACAGTAACTGTGTTTTATGATCCGTTAAAGATTTCGGATTTTAGCTCTTATACACTCCCGTATGATTACGTTTGTGGGCAATTGAAACCCTTATTGGAATCGCTTAAGATCGGTGAATTTTCATCTGAAAGGATCGTGGAGATTCCGGTTTGTTACGGAGGAGAGCTAGGTCCTGATTTGGAATATGTTGCGGAATATAATGGCCTCACGCCTGAAGAAGTCATTCATATCCATTCCAGCGGTGATTATTTAGTGTATATGATCGGATTTGCCCCTGGATTTCCATACATAGGAGGCATGTCGGAGAAAATTGCCACACCGCGAAGAGAATCTCCGCGATTAAAAATTCCTGCGGGTTCTGTTGGCATTGCTGGTAAACAGACCGGTATTTATCCGATCGAAACGCCAGGGGGATGGCAGCTTATTGGCCGAACACCGTTAAAGCTGTTTCGTCCTGATGACGAATCCCCTAGCTTATTAAAGGCGGGGGATAAAATCCGATTTATACCCATCACTATAGAAGAATACGAACAATGGAAGGAGGACGACAGTGATAAAAATCATTAAGCCGGGCCTCCTTACGACCATTCAGGATTTAGGAAGATACGGTTTTCAAAAATTTGGAGTGATTGTAAGCGGGGTAATGGATTCCCTTTCACACAGAATTGCAAATCTACTAGTGGGTAACGAAGAAAATGCCCCTACTTTAGAAATAACGATGGTTGGTCCTGTTATTGAATTTGAAAGGGATACACTAATATCCATTTGCGGGGGAGATTTATCACCTTCTATTGATGGAAAATTTGTTCCGTTATGGCGACCAGTTCTTGTAAAGAAAGGTAGTCAGCTTCGTTTTGGACAATGTAAAGCAGGCTGCCGAAGCTATCTAGCTGTTGCGGGAGGATTCGATGTTCCGCGTGTGATGGGGAGTGCTTCCACCTACCTTAGAGCGGGCATCGGCGGATTTAAAGGACGTCCATTACAAGCCGGGGACGAATTAAAATTATCTCCCCCTAATAATCGATCTATCCGAATGATCCATGATTTTTCTTCAAAACTAGGAGATCGAAAGTTTGTAGGGACGAAATGGTCGGTATCTGCTGAATTTATTCCCATTTCTAATGAAATTCCTTCCATTCGGGTAATAAAGGGGAGACAATACCATTTATTTTCAAAAGAAAGTCAAAAAAGTTTTTTTCGTGAACCATTTGAAATTACAACCCAATCCGACCGGATGGGATATCGTTTGAAAGGTCCCATTTTGTCTTTAACATCTGCGGAGGAAATGATTTCGGAAGCCGTAAATTTTGGTACCATTCAAGTTCCGCCTGATGGAAATCCGATTGTGCTTCTAGCTGACCGGCAAACGACAGGCGGTTATCCGAAAATCGGACAAGTTGCCACCGTGGATTTACCATACATCGCCCAATTAAAACCAGGTGACAAAATAAAGTTTGTTGAAGTTTCTCATGAAGAAGCACAAAGACTTTATTTAGAAAGAGAAAGAGAGATCCAACAACTGAAACGAGCATTATCAATAAAATGGAAAGGAGAAATGTAACATGCATATTGTCGATTTGAACTGTGATATGGGAGAGAGCTTTGGCGCTTATAAAATGGGGAGAGACGAAGAAATTTTAGATTATGTTACATCAGCCAATATCGCTTGTGGTTTTCATGCGGGCGATCCGTCAACGATGAGGAAAACAGTCCGTTTAGCCCTTGAAAAAAACGTTGGAATTGGCGCTCATCCCGGATTTCAAGATTTAGTGGGATTTGGTAGAAGAAACATCGATATTACTCCTCAGGAAGCTTACGACATTGTTGTTTATCAAATTGGCGCCTTATATGCATTTGTAAAATCTGAAGGTGGAAAGCTTCAGCATGTAAAGCCGCATGGGGCATTATATAATATTGCCGCTAAAAACGCTGCGATTGCTCAAGCCATTGCAGAAGCGGTTTATAAAGTAGATCCGGAATTAATCCTGTTAGGACTAGCGGGTGGAGAGCTTGTCAAAGCGGGAAAAAAAATCGGCCTTAAAACCGCTAGTGAAGTGTTCTCTGACCGCACTTACCAAGAGGATGGGTCCTTAACATCAAGACGGGAAGCGAATGCTCTCATCAAAGACCATGACGTAGCTTGCCGGCAAGTTATTCGTATGGTAAAAGAAGGGAAAGTTACATCTCTTCAAGGGAAAGATGTATCGATTCAAGCTGATACGATCTGCATACACGGAGATGGGGAACATGCACTAGACTTTGCAAAATACATACGTAAAGCGTTGAAGGAAGCCAATATTACAGTTACAAAACTTGGTGATTTTCTAAAATAAAGATTCATAGGTTCTTAGGGGGATAGAAAATGCAACAAAAAAAGAATATAAGTGTACTTTTAGGTGCGGCGTTTTTGATGGCTACTTCGGCCATCGGCCCTGGATTTTTGACACAAACGACTCACTTCACACAAGCGCTTGCAGCAAGCTTCGGATTTGTTATTTTAATGTCCATCATTATTGATATTGGAGCACAAATGAACATTTGGCGCATTATGGCGGTCGCAGAAAAAAGAGCTCAAGATATTGCTAACGAAGTATTGCCGGGATTGGGATATTTTCTTGCTGCACTTATTGTCGCCGGTGGTCTAGCTTTTAACATTGGAAACATTGCCGGTGCTGGATTAGGAACCAACGTATTATTTGGGATTTCTCCAGAAATGGGGGCACTATTAAGCGGAATCGTCGCGATCGCTATTTTTATCGTACGGGAAGCTGGAAAAATTATGGATCGCTTCGCTCAATTAATGGGTTTTGTCATGATTGCTCTAACGTTATATGTGATGTTTACAGCTAAGCCACCTATCGGAGAAGCAGTGGTAAAAACCTTTGTTCCAGATACGATCGATATTCTTGCTATTGTTACACTTGTTGGCGGAACGGTTGGAGGATATATTACGTTTGCGGGCGGGCACCGCTTATTGGATGCTGGAATAAAAGGAAAGGAAGCACTTCCTGAGGTGACCCGTAGTTCGATTTCAGGAATCGGTATTGCGTCTATTATGCGAATTTTCTTATTTTTAGCAGCTTTAGGTATTGTCGCGCAAGGGTTAACCCTTGATCCTTCTAACCCTCCGGCATCCGTATTTAAATTAGCTGCAGGCAATATTGGTTACAAAATATTCGGAGTGGTTATGTGGGCAGCAGCCATTACTTCCGTTGTAGGTGCCGCGTATACATCGGTTTCATTTATTCGTACCTTTCATCCAATTTTAGAAAAGTACCACAAGTGGATTATTATCGGATTCATTGCCATTTCAACGTTAGTTTTCGTTTTAGTCGGAAGACCAGTGAAAATCTTAATTTTAGTAGGCTCATTAAACGGTCTGATCTTACCAATTTCTCTAGGCGTGATGTTAGTGGCGGCATACAGAACAAAAATTGTCGGAGATTACAAACATCCATTATGGATGACCATTTTTGGCGTTATTATAGTTATCGCTATGGCCTATATGGGTGTTTACTCTTTAATTAATGGTATACCAAAACTATTTGAATAAGAATCGAGGGGGATCATGATGTTTTCTGTTGCGACAATGAGTCCTGCGGAGGCTCGGGAAATGATACGAAATAATGAGTGGATGAAACCAACAGCGGGTGTAGCCAATGGCTACACTCAAGCTAATTTAGTAGTTTTGCCAAAAGAATTGGCGTTTGAATTTCTTTTATTTTGCCAACGCAATCCTAAACCGTGTCCTGTATTAGATGTGACTGAACCTGGATCATGGGTTCCTACTTTAGTGGCACCGGAAGCTGATTTGCGTGTGGATCTTCCAAAGTACCGAATTTACCGAAATGGTGAATTAACAGAAGAAAGAACAGATATTCTCGATCTTTGGAATGAAAGAATGGTCGGTTTTTTATTAGGATGCAGTTTTACGTTTGAGTATGCTTTGATCAATAACGGCATTCCCGTCCGCCATATTGAAGAAAATTGCAATGTTCCGATGTATAAAACTAATATTCCATGCGTAAAGGCAGGACGGTTTGAAGGACCGATGGTTGTCAGTATGCGCCCTATTCCAGAGAAAGATGTCGTAAGGGCGGTCCAAGTGACAAGCCGTTTCCCTTCTGTTCACGGAGCCCCTATTCACATAGGCAATCCGGATCGTATTGGAATTAAGGATATTCATAAGCCTGATTTCGGTGATCCTGTGACGATGCGGGAAGGAGAAATTCCTGTGTTTTGGGCTTGCGGAGTTACTCCTCAAGCGGTCGCGATGCTAGTGAAGCCGGAGATCATGATTACCCATGCTCCAGGACATATGTTTATTACCGATTTACGTGATGAACAGTTTGGGGTTTTATAACATGAAATTGACATTTTCGTCAATTCAATGGTTCATTCTCATTTTAGCAGGGAGTGTGGTCGCCCCGTTAGCCATCGGCTTTTGAGCTTTCTCTAAGGGAAAATAGCGCGTTTTGCACAAAGAACTTTTTTCGTCATTGGTCTCGTTTCGATCATTCAAAATATTTTTGGCCACCGAATGCCTATTGCAGAAGGTCCTGCTGTTTTATGGTGGGGAGTTTTCCTCGTTTTTTAGGTTTAAATGGAACAAATAATGGAACAAAATGGGTTTCAGACATTCGTCTGAAACCCATTTTGTCAACAGTCTGTAGTCGGGCTAATCGCCCGACTTTTTTAATGGTCGGTTTTATCGTTTTGACTTTTGTTTTGCTTCCGTCCTTTGCTATTGTCTCCGGTATGTCCGTGCAACTTCCCATGTTGCGTTGGGGCATTTTGATTTTCGCTTCCTTGATTCACCTTTTTTGTCATGTTTCTCGCTCCTTTCTGCTACAATAAACGTAACATGTTTATTTTTTTTTAAAAGAGGTGGAGTTATGCGCGCGTGGCATAAAGAGGCTGAAAAACAATGGGATGAGCGAGCAGAGTGGTGGCATCAAAGCAGCGAGGAGATGTGGGAGAGAGGAAGTCGAAAAACGATCATTCCGTTTGTGACGACATATATGCCGAAAGAAGGATATATTGCAGATATTGGATGTGGGGATGGATACGGGTCATATAAACTATGTCAGCAAGGATATCGTGTCATCGGATTAGATTTATCGAGTGAAATGATTGAATTAGCGAAAAAACAAAGGTATCATGAACATCTTCATTTTCAACAAGCAGACATTATGAACTTGCCTTTTCCAGATGAAACGTTTTCCGGTGCGATGATTATTAACTGCTTGGAATGGACTGAACGTCCACTTGCTGCACTTGAAGAAGTTCGTCGGGTGTTAAAAACAAATGCATATGTATGCGTCGGCATTCTTGGCCCAACGGCCGCTCCTCGAGTGAATAGTTATCGTCGTTTATATAATGAAGCGGTCATTTGTAATACGATGATGCCGTGGGAGTTCGAGCAATTAGCAAAAGAAAATGGTTTCACGCTTGTTGCACAAGAAGGGGTATATAAGCGAGGAGTTGACGCTTCTATTCCCCAACAACTACCAACAGAATTAAAACAAGCGCTTTCGTTTCTTTGGTTGTTTATGTTGCGAAAAAGGTAGGGGACGGATTATTGCCCCCTACCTTTTTGTTGTACTTCCAGTTTCTCATTTCCCATAAAGAAAATGGCGAACGCTGCGAGTGCAATCGGAACTAATGCGATAGAAAATGCATACGTGATGGATGAAGCCATGGCATCTACAATTTTTTGCAACACATTGGGTGGGATTTGAGCTCGTGTTCCAGCTTCAAACAATGCATGCGGATCCGGAGAAAATGAAGCTGTGTTCGCACCGAACGTGTTATGTAACTCGTTAATTAATTTGTTTGATTGAATTGTACCGAAAATCGTTACACCAATCGTCATACCAAGCGAGCGGAAAAACGAGTTTGTTGAGTTTGCTGTACCTCGAAAACGAGGTTCTAAGTTATGCATAGATGCCGACGGTAAAAGTGAGAAGGAGAAACCCACCCCAAATCCAGCTAATGCCATATAAACAGTTAACCATAGTCGCGATGTTTCTGGTGTCATCATACTGAGAAGAAGCATACCAAAAAAATAGGCGATAATCGAAACGAACATAATATTTCGATAGGATGTTTTCGTTTGGGAAATTCCTGCTACCGAGCTTCCCGCAACAGAACCAAGCATCATTGGCATTAAAATGAGGCCAGCATTTTTAGCAGTTCCTCCATATACAGCTTGGACAAAAATAGGAATAAACACAGTTAAAATAACGAATGTTGCTCCATATAAAAATGCTAATAGTTGTGCGATCGCAAACGTGCGCCGTTTAAACAAAACAAATGAGATGATTGGCTCTTTTGCTTTTGTTTCTACATATAAGAAAGCCACAAAGAAAACAAAGCTAATAGAAAACAATGAAATGATAGGAGTTGACTTCCAATCGTATTGTTTTCCACCTAATTCTAATGCAAACATTAAACTAACGACAGCAACAACGAGAGTCAAAGCGCCAAACCAGTCAATAGCTTGTTTTGTATGCTGTGTCGATTCTTTGTAATAACGAACAATGAAAAAAATAGACAATAAACCGATTGGGACATTCACATAAAATACCCAATGCCAACTTAAATAATCGGTAATATAAGCACCGAGCAATGGACCAAGCACGCTTGATATCCCAAAGACCGCCCCGAGCAATCCTGTCATTTTTCCCCGTTTTTCTGGTGGGAACACGTCAAATACGATCGTAAAGGCAATCGGCATTAATGCCCCGCCACCAACTCCTTGAATTGCACGAAAAATGCTGAGCTGGACGATGTTTTGAGCTAAACCACACAAAGCGGAGCCGATGAGAAAAACAATGAGTCCAAAAAGAAAAAATCGCTTTCTTCCATACATATCAGATAACTTCCCAAAAATTGGCATGCCGGCCATGACGGTCACCATGTAAGCAGATGTGACCCAAACAAATTGATCTACGCCGCCTAAATCTGCGACAATTGTACCGATTGCGGTTGCGACAATTGTATTATCCATTGCTGCCATAAAAATGGCTAATAACAGTCCCGCTACAATAAAAGAAATATGTCGGGTTTGATCAACCATGTGTACATCTCCTTTCTTTATGTATACAAAACATTATATTCTTTTTTTACATACTTACAAATAAAAAAGCTCTCGCAGAAAAGCGAAAGCCTACTCCCAAATGTAAGGCGTCTCTTGATAAACATAATAGTTGAGCCAATTGACAAACAGTAAGTTAGCGTGAGAACGCCATGTGTTATACGGTTGTTTATTTGGATCGTCATGTGGAAAATAATATTTTGGAATTTGAATGTCTAGACCTTTGGCTAAGTCGCGCTCGTATTCTTCTTTTAGCGTTGTGGCATCATACTCTGGGTGCCCTGTTAAAAACACTTGTTTGCCATCGTTTGAAATGACGAGACAGACGCCAGCTTCTTCGGATGAAGATAAAATCGTTAACTCTGAAACCGCTTCGATATGTTCGCGTTTTACATCTGTATGGCGTGAGTGTGGAATCTTATGAATATCATCAAATCCACGAATCAGTTTCACGTGCTTTTGTTCTAACACATGATCGAATACCCCGAAACATTTTTGTGACAAGTCATATTTTGGAATGCCATAGTGATAGTACATCCCTGCTTGTGCACCCCAACAAATATGTAGCGTAGATGTGACATTTGTTTTTGTCCATTCCATTATTTTGGTCAATTCATTCCAGTAATCGACTTGTTCAAACGGTAAATGTTCAACAGGTGCCCCGGTAATGATCATACCGTCATACTTTCGATGGCGTACATGTTGAAATGTTGTATAAAATTGGTCAAGATGGTGTTTTGATGTTGTTTTTGCTTCATGTGTTTCTGGACGCAAGAAGGTTACATTCACTTGTAGCGGTGAATTTCCAAGTAAACGTAGCAATTGTGTTTCCGCTTTTTCTTTTTGGGGCATTAAGTTTAAAATAATAATGTTTAGCGGTCGAATGTCTTGAGAATAGGCACGATCTTCATCCATGACGAAAATATTTTCTTGTTCTAGTACCTCTTTCGCAGGAAGATCATGTGGAATATTAATTGGCAATGTCCTCAACCTCCATTTACATTATATAAATACATTCATTATAAAAATTTTTAGAAAATTGTTCAATGTTTTTTATTTTATTGATTTTTCTATTTACATTGTTGTATTCTTGTAAAAGCAATAATGATTTGGAGGGATGTACGTATGTTTATGTCATATGAAGAATATATGCGCCAAGTTGTACAACCGATGCGTGATGAATTAGTAAACGGTGGATTTAAAGAATTGCGCACGAGTGAAGAAGTGGAACAGTTTATGGAACAGGTAGAGGGAACAACTTTTGTTGTCGTTAATTCTGTTTGTGGTTGTGCAGCAGGGCTTGCGCGTCCAGCGGCTATTCAGGCGGTACAAATGAGCGAGAAAAAACCGAATCATCTCGTTACGGTTTTTGCAGGGCAAGATCGAGAAGCGACAGCTAAAATGCGTGAGTATTTTGTCGGTATCGAACCTTCTTCTCCATCGATGGCATTATTAAAAGGTAAAGAAGTTGTTCATTTTATTCCACGTCACGATATCGAAGCAAACTCGCTCGAAAATATTATGCAAAATATTATGCAAGCTTTTGGAAAATATTGCTAAGGGTGTCCTACAGACATCCTTTTTCTTTTGAGGTGAACGTATGATTGTGACAACTGCAGGTAGAACGAATGACCAAATGATCGAGAAAGCGAAACAAATTGCGTTAGAATTACAAACTTCATACATTCCGCGTCGAAAACGTTCCATTACGACCATCCACCAATTCGTAGCTCAACCTGTTCTTGTCGTTGGAAAAGAGAGATTAGAACTCCATTTTCCGAACGGACGTGAACCGTTATTTTTTCATCCTAATTCTGCTTCTTTTCGAGCAAAGCGCATTTTAAAAGGAGAAAGTGAACCGTTTTTACAAGCTACGAAGTTACAAAAGGGGATGACGTTTTTAGATTGTACGCTTGGATTGGCGACCGATAGTATTATCGCCAGCTTAGCTGTTGGTCCGGAAGGAAAAGTGGTAGGAATTGAGGGGAGTGTATATATCGCTTACTTAACAAAACAAGGGTTACGTCATTGGGATAGCGATGTAGTTGAACTTAATGAAGCGATGCGACGTATTTGTGTGCATCATGATGATTTTCGCTCATTTTTAGCGCAATGCGATGATAAATCATATGATGTTGTTTATTTGGATCCGATGTTTGAAGTAAGTATTGAAGAGTCGGATGGGATAAAGGGATTAAAACAGGTAGCGCTATATACGAACGTAACAAAAGAAGATATCGAACAGGCGAAACGAGTAGCCCGTCAACGAGTTGTGTTGAAAGATCATTGGCAAAGCTCGCGATTTCATCAATTTGGTTTCTCTGTTTATCGAAGAAAAACAGCAAAATTTCATTTCGGTACGATTGAACTTTCGTAAATGGCACAAAATAAAGCAGTAGGGGGTGAATCAGATGGGAAAACGAAAAAAAGATGCTTCGAAAGCGGGATTAAGCTCACCGGAGATCAAAGGGCAAGGTACGACTGACTATGAAACAGGAAACATTGAGTTGGATTCAAGTCGTAAAAAAACAAAGCGCGCGTAGGCTACCACATCATTGTGGTAGTTTTTTTGTAAAAAAAGAAATTCAAATACTTTTCTAACAATTATACTCATTTTTTCTTTACAATCTTAAAAAAAACATTTAGAATTGAATGGGTCCTCTCCCTTAACCCTTTTACCATGCGAAGTTGAATACGTTTTACAGCAAAAGACGCAGAAATTGATGGAGGTGTGGATATGTCGATGACGAAGAAAATTTTACTTGGAATGCTTACAGGAATCATCGTAGGTCTCGTTTTCAACCTAGCCCTTCCGACAGAATGGTTTGACCTCGCAAAGACGTACGTACTTAATCCACTTGGCACAATATTTATTAACTTAATCAAATTGCTCGTTGTTCCGATCGTACTTGTATCTCTTATTTTAGGTGCAGCGGGTGTCGGTGATCCGAAAAAACTTGGTCGTATTGGTATGAAAACAATTGCATTCTTTTTAATTACTACGTCCCTTGCGCTCGTTATCTCTTTAACGTTAGGATCTGTGATCCGCCCAGGAGAAGGGAATTTTAATTTAGAAGGAGCAGCGTTTGAAAAAAAAGAAGCTCCACCTGTTGTAGATACGTTATTAAACATTATCCCAACAAACCCGTTCCAAGCCATGGTAGAAGGAAATATGTTGCAAGTGATTGTTTTTGCGGTGCTTGTTGGAATGGCCATTGCTCGTTTAGGTGATCGGGTAAAACAAGTACGAGGGATAATAGAGCAAGCGAATGATATTCTCATGTACTTAGTAGAATGGGTCATGAAGTTTGCCCCATACGGTGCGTTTGCATTAATTGCGATTGCGATCGGTGGACAAGGATTCGATGCAATTGCGGCGATGGGGAAATACATGTTTGCGGTATTGTTAGCCTTGTTTATTCATTTCTTTGTCGTATACGGCACAGCTGTGTGGACACTTGGAAAAATGAGCCCGATTGCGTTTATTAAAGGGTTTTCTCCAGCAATGGCTGTAGCATTTAGTACATCAAGTAGCAACGCTACATTACCAGTATCGATGGAAACCGCACAAAAAAACTTAAACGTCCCAAAAAGCATCAGTGGTTTTGTCCAGCCGCTTGGAGCGACAATTAATATGGACGGAACGGCCATTATGCAAGGTGTGGCAACAATGTTTATCGCACAAGTGTACGGTGTAGATTTGACATTAAGTGATCTTTTGACAGTCATTTTGACGGCAACACTTGCGAGCATTGGCACAGCAGGTGTTCCGGGTGTTGGCTTAATTATGCTTTCTATGGTACTGACATCCGTCGGTCTACCTGTTGAAGGAATTGCCCTTATTTTAGGAGTTGATCGCTTGCTTGATATGACGAGAACAGTTGTGAATATTACAGGTGATGCGGCATGTGCGGTGATTGTGGCGAAATCAGAAGAGAAATATGAAAAGGCGAGCTAAACGAGGGAATCCATCCCTCGTTTATTATTTATAATAGATGAGATGAGAGAAACAATGACAGTCCGATGAACCGAATTTTTTCACGAGCCATGTTCCTTTATATTGTTGTAAAAGTTGTTGGGCACGCTCACATTCACTAAGCTCAGAAGAATATGTTTGAACGTGTGTAATTTCTCCATATGGACGAATGTAATCGATATGCCAACGTTTTCGTTTTTCCAGTTGCATATGACGTCGAATACGTGATTGAATGTTTCGTTTCGCACTCCCTACATAAATATAGTTTCCGCTCGGAAATAAAAAACTACCCAATTTACCGACTTCTACAGTAACATTGCTAGTTATGGTGAAGAATATAGCATATACTGTATGTTGATTGTCAAACATTTCTCACACCTCTTAAAAATTAGTCATTGAAAAATGAAGATCTTAGCAATACAATAAAAGAAGCGTATGTATGAAAAAAGGAGATGACGTTATGCTTTCAAATATCGGAGTGCCTGGTTTAATTTTAATTCTTGTCATCGCTCTTGTCATTTTCGGACCGAAAAAACTGCCTGAAATTGGACGTGCTTTCGGTGAAACGTTGCGTGAGTTTAAAAAGTCAACAAAAGGATTGCGCGACGAAGTATTAGAAGAGCTTGATGAAAATAAAAAATGAAGAGACGAATTCAACGATAAGGCGGCAACAGTATGTTGCCGTTTTTAACATGGAAAAAGGTAGGTGTTTACGCCCGTGGAACAAAAGAGACGATATGAAGATCAAGAGATGACGTTAGTCGAACACTTAGAAGAATTACGCAAACGCGTGTTTATTGTTGTCGGGGCTCTTATTTTATTTTTTATTGTAGGATTTATTTTTGTTCAAGATTTATATCGCTGGTTGATTGCTGATTTAGATGTAAAGTTAACTATTTTAGGTCCGACAGATATTTTATGGGTATATGTTATGTTAGCAGGGGTATTTGCCATCACAATGACGATTCCTGTATTTGTTTGGCAACTATGGATGTTCGTGAAGCCTGCTCTTACTCCAAGAGAACGAAAAGTAACGTTATCGTATATTCCAGCGACATTTTTGTTATTTGTTCTCGGTTTATGTTTTGGTTACTTTGTTGTTTTGCCGATGGTGTTCCACTTTTTAATGAGTCTTGGCGAAGATTTGTTCGCGACGATGTTTACAACAGAGAAGTATTTTCGATTTATTTTAAACATGACGATTCCGTTTGCTATATTGTTTGAATTACCGATCATCGTTATGTTTTTAACAAGCGTTGGTTTAATTAATCCGTACGCATTACAAAAAGTAAGAAAATACGCGTATTTTGTATTAGTTATTATTGCGGTAACGATTACCCCGCCAGACTTTATTTCTGACTTTTTAGTAACCATCCCGTTACTCCTATTATATGAAGTGAGTATATCTATTTCAAAATTTGTGTATAAACGCAAAGAAAAGCAGCCAGAGCAAGAAGCGTCTTCAGAGTAGAAGGCGCTTTTTGTTTTTTAATTATTTGGCTAACGAAGGAAAAGTAGTCATGATCGTACCAAAAGAAGATGAACAGACCATTCTTGATGTACTTCGTTCCCAACTAGAAGGAAAAGACGCAGCTGTGATCGGAACAGTTCGAGCAACAAACAAAGGGCAGTTGTTATTACGGACACCGCTTGGTACAACACGACGGTTATATCGACTGACAGGGCTTATGTTACCTCGTATTTGTTAAACCGTAGGGCAAATCCTACGGTTTTTTTGTCTTTCCTACTTTTTTGCTTTATGTCATAATAAATGACAGTAAATAAAAAAAGGGTGAGGGCATCATGAAGCAATATTTACAATTACTTGAAGATATTTTGCAAAACGGTGTGTATAAAGATGACCGTACGGGGACGGGAACGCTTTCTGTATTTGGACGTCAGTTACGTTTTGATTTACGAGAAGGATTTCCTTTACTGACAACCAAAAAATTACATATTCGTTCCATTATTCATGAATTGCTTTGGTTTTTGAGCGGAGATACGAATATTCGCTATTTAAAAGAAAATGGTGTAACGATTTGGGATGAATGGGCAGATGAAAACGGAGATTTAGGACCGGTGTACGGAGCGCAATGGCGTTCGTGGAGAGGAGCAGACGGACGAACGATTGATCAAATAAGTGAAGTGATTGAACAAATAAAAACAAATCCAAACTCCCGCCGTCTTTTAGTGAGCGCGTGGAACGTTGCAGAATTAGATCATATGAAGTTGCCACCTTGTCATTATGCTTTTCAGTTTTATGTGGAAAATGGGACATTATCATGCATGTGGCAACAGCGATCTGTCGATACGTTTTTAGGTCTTCCGTTCAATATCGCAAGCTACGCGTTACTTACATATATGGTTGCTCAACAATGCGATCTGCAGCCAAAAGAACTTATTTTTACTGGCGGTGATGTTCATTTATACATGAATCATATTGAGCAAGCAAAATTGCAGTTAACGAGAGAACCGCGCCCGCTCCCGAAATTGATAATCAAACGAAAACCTGCTTCTATTTTTGAGTATCGTTTTGAAGATTTTGAAATTGTTGATTATGATCCGCATCCGCATATTAAGGCGGACGTGTCTGTATAAGGAAGTGATTTAGTTGATCTCTATCATTGTTGCGATGGATCGCAATCGGGTGATTGGTTATAACAATACGTTACCTTGGCATTTGCCGGCGGATTTAGCTTATTTTAAACGTGTCACTTTCGGACATCCGATTGTTATGGGGCGAAAAACGTTTGCATCGATTGGTCGTCCACTCCCTGGGAGAATCAATATCATACTGACACGAGACAAAATGTTTTCAACAGATGCGAATGTGCAAGTCATTCATTCGATAGATAACATTCGACAAATCGAGCAACAATATGGCCATGCGTTCGTTATTGGAGGAGCACAAGTATTTGAGCAAGCGATGCCGCTAGCGGATCGCCTGTATGTTACACATATTGACGCAACGTTTACAGGCGATACATTTTTCCCGCCAATCGATGAAAAACAATGGACGCTTTATATCGCCCAACCGGGTGTGCAAGATGAAAAAAATCGCTATCCACATACATTTTGCATATATGAACGAGCTCGCTAATCGGCGGGCTTTATCTTTTTAAATAATTTTTAGAAAATTTACTTTTCTTTATCCGAAAATATGATATATTTTAGAATAACATAAATGTGACAACGAATTTATAAATGGAAAGGAAACGAGAAGATGGAACAACAAGTAAAACGAAAACATGGCGTATATGTAGAAGATATTTTAATTGCTTATCAAACGTTAAAAGATGTCGTGTATCATACTCCTTTACAAAAAAATGAATTGCTTTCAGAACGTTATGATTGCCACGTATACTTTAAACGGGAAGATTTACAAGTCGTTCGATCGTTTAAAATTCGCGGGGCATATTATCGAATGAAAAGTTTATGTGAAGAAGAAAAGAAAAACGGCGTTGTCTGTGCAAGTGCAGGAAATCACGCCCAAGGCGTTGCTTATTCGTGTCGAGTACTCGGCGTACACGGTAAAATTTATATGCCGTCTACTACTCCACGACAAAAAGTATCACAAGTACAATTTTTTGGTCGGGAATTTGTTGATATCATTTTAGTTGGTGATACATTTGATGACTCTTATGAGCAGGCGCTTGTTTGTGCCAAGAAAGAGCAACGAACGTTTATCCATCCGTTTGATGATGAGGCTGTCATTGCTGGACAGGGAACGGTCGGGGTTGAAATTTTAAATGATTGTGAAGAGCCGATCGACTATGTGTTCGCAAGTATTGGCGGGGGAGGGCTTATTTCTGGTGTCGGTACGTATATAAAAAGCATTTCACCAAAGACAAAATTAATCGGTATCGAACCTGAAGGAGCTCCTTCGATGAAAAAATCGTTTGAAGCAAAAGAAGTCGTTACTTTAAATGGAATCGACCCATTTGTAGATGGAGCAGCGGTAAAGCGTGTCGGGGAAAAAACATTCACGTTAGCCAAAGAAATAGTCGATGATATTGTTGTTGTTCCTGAAGGAAAAGTGTGTACAACGATTTTACAGCTTTATAATGAAAATGCGATTGTAGTCGAGCCTGCTGGAGCGTTGCCGGTTGCTGCACTTGATTTATATAAAGAACATATTCGTGGCAAAACAGTTGTTTGCATTATCAGTGGAGGAAACAACGATATTGGACGTATGCAAGAAATTAAAGAGCGTTCTATGATTTATGAAGGACTTCAGCATTATTTTATTGTCAATTTTCCACAACGTGCAGGCGCTTTACGTGAATTTCTTGATGAAGTGCTGGGACCAACAGATGACATTACATTGTTTGAATATACGAAAAAGAATAATAAAGATAGTGGTCCAGCTCTTGTTGGTATTGAATTGAAATGTCGTGAAGATTATGGTCCGCTTGTTGAACGAATGAAGAAAAAAGGTTTTCCGTTTATGGAAGTGAATAAAGATAGTAGTTTATTCCATTTGCTCATTTGACAAAAATTTTTTATAAATCGATGACGAAATGTGACATACTTCAACACGAAAATCGTGTATAATATAAGTAAATCGGTCAAAAAAGAGGATTGATATTTTGTTATTCAAAAGCCTAGAGTTTAAAAACGTAGATGGGCAAAAAGTAAAAATTATCGAAATTCCGGTATTGGAGGACGATAACCCTTATCAATTTATGGTAAAAGTAAGGTTACAAACGTTTATTGCACAAGTGTATGCGAGCAAAAAAACAAAGAAGGTGTATTCGTTTAAAGATTATTTAAAACGTGTGTTGAAGTGGCCGGTATACGAACAAATATTTAAATCTGAAATTTTAAAAAACAATGCATAAATGACGAAGGAGCTGTTTTGCTAATGTGCAAATCAGCTCTTTTTTTACAAAAAATTTTATGAAAACGACGACATGCAGGGCGATTTTATTATATAATTTCACCGTACGAAAATTTTAGAATGAAATACAGGAAGTGAAAAAATGAGTAAAGTAAAAATTGTAACAGACTCTACGGTCGATTTACCCAAAGAAATAATTGAAGCGTGGGACATTCGTGTCGTTCCATTATCCATCTCTATTGATGGGGAAACATATTTAGATGGTATTGACTTAACTCCACAACAATTTATTGAAAAAATGAAACAAGCAAATGAACTTCCGAAAAGCTCTCAACCGTCTGCAGGACAGTTTTTACAAGTGTATGATGAACTTGGAGAAGCGGGATACGATGTTATCTCGATTCATATGACAGGAGGAATGAGCGGAACGGTGCGCTCTGCCGAAAGTGCAGCTGCGATGACAAAGACAAACGTCACCGTTGTCGACTCACGCTTTATTTCTCTTGCACTTAGCTTTCAAGTATTAGAAGCGGCCAAAATGGCCTCTGAGGAAAAGACAGTATCAGAGATTGTTTCCCATCTCGATACAGTTCGTGCGAATACACATTTATTCGTTGTTGTTGATACGCTTGAAAATCTCGTCAAAGGTGGACGCATCGGACGAGGGAAAGCGATGATAGGTTCGTTACTAAACATCAAACCGATCGCTTCATTAGAAGATGGGGTATATACGCCTGTCACAAAAGTTCGGAGCCAGTCCCAAATTGTCAAATATTTAACCAATCAATTTGTTGAACATACGAAGGGAAAAAAAGTTCGAGCAGTCGGAATTGCTCACGCAGATGCGCTTGATTTAAGTGAACGATTAAAGCAATCCATTGCGGAAACGACAGGATGGACACAGACGGACATTGTGTATACAACTCCAATCATTTCGACACATACAGGTCCAGGAGCGATAGGGTTTATGTACTATACGGAATAGGAGGACATAAAAGGTGAAGCGTATACGTTTATGGCTGTTTGCTGTGCTGTTGTTCTCGCTTGTCGCTTGCCAACAAGCGATTCCAGATGCAAAAAATTGGCCGATCGAAGATTTCACATTTACTGACCAACATGGTCAACAGTTTGGTCTAGCTGATTTAAAAGGAAAAGTGTGGGTAGCCGATTTTATTTTCACACGATGTGCTGACGTTTGTCCACCGATGACAGCAAATATGGCGAAATTACAAAAAATGGCGAAGGAAAAAGGGTTAGATGTGCACTTTGTTTCATTTAGTGTAGATCCCGAAAACGATACACCAGATGCGTTAAAAACGTATGTTGAAAAGTTTCAAGGAGATTTAAGTAATTGGCACTTACTTACAGGTTACACCCAACAAGACATTGAACGCTTTGCGCAGAAAAACTTTAAAGCCGTTGTAAAAAAGCCACAAGAAGGGGATCAAGTCATTCACGGTACAGATTTTTATCTCGTTGACCAAAATGGAACGATCGTGAAGTATTATAGTGGCTTAAACGATGTACCGTACGAAGAAATTTTAAAACATATTGACATGTTACAAGAATAACATATACAGACAAAAATGATGACCGTGTCATTTTTGTCTTTTCTTTTATAGAGAGGGGATCCCATATGAACAAACTGCTTCTTCTATTTCTTTGTGTATGTTTAGTCGGATGTTCCTCGACCTCTACAACTACTGTCCCAACGACCATACAAGAAAATGAACAAGAACAAATCAAGCCACGTGATTTACATGTTGTAGCGTTAGGCGATTCGTTAACGGAAGGGGTAGGGGATGGTAAAGGTGGCTATGTCACATTCATTAAGCAATATTTAGAGCAACGTGAAGATGTGAATAAGGTGTTTGTTCAAAATTTTGGCAAACGGGGGTTGCGTAGTGAACAACTAACTGATGTCATCATGAACAATGAATCGGTCATTCGAAAAGCAGATGTTATTTTGATTACAATTGGCGGAAACGATGTCATGAAAGTTGTCCGGTCACATTTTTTATCCTTAACGTATGAATTGTTTGTTAAAGAACAACAGATGTTTGCTTCCCGACTTGACGAGCAATTGCAACTTCTTCGCTATATAAATCCAGATGCTTATATTGTACTTATCGGGTTATACAATCCGTTTTCTTCGGCTTTTCCGAATATACAAGAAATGGGGGAGATCATACACATGTGGAACGAAGGAAGTAAGAAAGTGATCTCGCGTTATGATCGTGCGCTATTTGTACCTATTGACGATTTGTTTGAAGAACGTGATGATATATTGTATGACGATCAATTTCATCCGAACACACGTGGCTATGAACTAATCGCACAACGTATGTATGAACATCTACAAAAACATGAAGAATGGATAGGGGAATAAATAGTGAAGTGGAAAGTGTTATTTTTTAGTTTGTTAGGAATAAATAGTTTAGTGATGGCGTTATTACTTTTTTATATGTTTCAATCATCTCCTTCCCCATATATATCGAATGTTAACGTGGAAGGACCGACATTTACTGTTCAAACATCTAAACAACATCTAAATGCGTTAGTGAACGACTATATTCAGAAGCATGAAAAAAAAGGTGGTTTGTCTTACAATGTTCAATTAGCTGATCGGTTGTATATAACAAGTGCTATCCCGATATTTGGAAAGCCTGTTGATTTGACGATGGCATTTAATCCAAAGGTGGATGAGAATGGTCATGTTGTACTTGCTCATCCGACGATGACGTTTGGGCAACTCCGTTTACCTGTACCGTATGTATTAACGTATATCAATAAACATGCTTCATTGCCAAATTGGGTGAAAATCGATGCGAAACATGAACGCATTTATATTGTTGTAAGCAACATTCGTATAAAAGAAGGACTCGTGTTGAAGGCGAAAACGTTCGATTTAAATAAAAATGATATCACTTTTACAGTTACTATAACAAAATAATGAGGATGTCTCTCATTACTGAGGGACATCCTATTTGATTCGCAATCCTTTAGGATAAAAGTTTTTTACAACTCCTTTTACTTCTTTGCCCCAACCAAGCGGATATCCATCAATAGTCACTAATATCCATCCACGATCTCCGTTCGTTTGTAATGTTTCTCCTTTCATATATCGGAGGCTTTCTTCAAATGTAAGAGACAGATATGCTTGTACTTGTTGTTTTGTTAATGCCATCGCTAAAGCGTGGTTTGGTTCAAAGCGATTTTTTTTCCATTCTCCGATATGGAGACCAGGACGAACAACTTTTAAGCCATCTAAGCGAGGACAGGTATGTGGGAGGGCAAATAAGTGCGTGCCAAACGCATACATCGTTCCTTTTATTGGTGTTTGGATGGTATGATTCATAAACGTTTCATAATCACGCCACATCACTTTAGGGACGTTACATGCAACTGTTTTTCCATTCCAATGTTTTGTGCTCCCTCGTTTGCGCATTTTCGCAACGAAATGTCCTTCACCTTTTAGATGATGCGGCCAGAGCCTTGCTGTATGTGCAATGTTTCCACGATGTGTGTTTGTCCAATGTGACACACCTGGTTGAATACCATGTTCTTTTTCAATTGGTATTAATTCCATATCCTCGTAAGTTGCTAAAAACCAGTCAATGATTTGCTCGTTTTCTTCTGGAGAAAATGTGCATGTCGAGTAAACGAGTGTGCCTCCTTCACTTAGCATCTTATAAGCACATGATAAAATGTGTCGTTGTGTTTGTGCACATTTTTGAACGTGTTCTAAACTCCAAAATTGGATCGCTTCTTCGTCTTTTCGAAACATGCCTTCCCCTGAACATGGAGCGTCAACTAAAATTTTATCAAAAAACTCTTCAAACGTTTCCGATAATTTTTCAGGCGTTTCATTTGTCACAACAGTATTTGTAATTCCGAGCCGTTCAATATTTTCAGATAAAGCTTTGACGCGTTTTGGATGAATTTCGTTTGCCAGTAGAAAACCTTCGTTATTCATCATCGCTGCTAATTGTGTCGTTTTCCCCCCCGGCGCTGCGCATAAATCGAGCACTCGTTCTCCTGGAGATGGGGCAAGCACTTCAGCGACAAACATGGCGCTAGGTTCTTGAATGTAATACAATCCGGCAGCATGATACGGATGTTTTCCGGGTTGGGCGTTGTCATAATAAAATCCCGTAGGACAAAAAGGGATCGGTTCAAGTTCCCATGGGCTTATGTTTAAAAATGTTGATGGTGATACTTTCAATGAATTGATCCGTAAACCGTTGACTTTTTCTTCATTGTATGTCGCAAAAAAACGCTCCGCTTCATCTTGAAGCAAAGCACTCATTTTCGTTACAAATTCTTTTGGTAAATGACATGTAGCCACTATAACCACTTCACTTTCGGTTCTGTTTTGTTTAAAATACGTTTTATGTTCGCTCGGTGACGATAAAACACAAAAAGTGTTAATAATGTGACGACAATGCGCAAAGGAACATCATCGGTCCATATAAATGCATAAGCGGTCGCATACACGCCTGTTAACATAGATGAAAGTGAAACGTATTTTGATATATATAGAATGAGAAAAAAGACAGCTAACATCGTCATAAATAGAACGGGTGAATAAAATAACAACACTCCACCAGATGTAGCAACCGCTTTTCCACCGCGAAATTGTGCAAACACCGGATATGTATGACCAAACACAGCAAACATCCCTATAAGAAGCGGGTGAATATCTACAGAAAACAATACAGGTAAGCTGGCGGCTAACGTTCCTTTTAAAATGTCGGCAATTGTCACAATTAATCCCGCTTTTCCACCGAGCACGCGAAATGTATTTGTTCCACCTAAATTGCCGCTCCCGTGTTCACGTATGTCAATTCCGTACCCTACTTTTCCAACGATCAACGCGAACGGAATTGAACCAAGTAAGTAACCGAAAATCAAAAGCAAAACAGACATCATATGCCCCCTCTACTCCATTCATATTTCCTCTATGGAGGTTATGTTTTTATTGTAACATGCTTTTTTAAAAAATGAAGGCAGGATTATTTTTTTACATGAAGAAATACTAGTTTATTATGGGAGGTAGATGATATGGGTCCAAGTCGTGAACAAATTAAGCAAATTTTAAACAAGGCGAAGCGAATTGCTGTGGTAGGATTGTCAGATCGTCCGGAGCGTACATCTTATATGGTTGCAAAAGCGATGAAAGAGGCAGGCTACGACATTATTCCAGTTAACCCTCTTATTAAAGAGTGGGAAGGCATTCCAGCCGTTGCTGCGTTAACAGATATCGAAGGACATGTCGATATTGTGAATGTGTTCCGTCGCTCCGAACATTTACGTGAAATCGCTGAACAGTTTGTTCAAATGGATGCAGACGTGTTTTGGGCGCAATTAGGTGTATATGATGAAGACGTATATCATGATTTAACAGAAAAAGGGTATACGGTTGTGATGGATCGCTGTATCAAAGTAGAACATGCGCTCACACGGTAAAAACGACCATTCTTTTTGTAATGGTCGTTCTTTTTCTTCACGACGTTGGACGTTTTACGAATGTATGTTAAAATAGAGAAAGTCGAAAAAATAGAAACAAATGTTCTTGTTATGAAAGGGGAATGATTGTGACAGATAAGCAGCTTCTTACATATAACGAAGACACCATTCAAGTGTTAGAAGGGTTAGAGGCGGTTCGTAAACGGCCAGGCATGTATATTGGAAGTACAGATAGTCGAGGTTTGCATCATCTCGTATATGAGATTGTAGACAATGCAGTTGACGAGGCGCTTGCTGGATATGGAAAGCGTATTATTGTAACGATACATAATGACCAAAGCATTAGCGTGCAAGATGAAGGACGTGGGATGCCTACAGGCATGCATAAGTTAGGAAAGCCTACTCCAGAAGTTATTTTGACGGTATTACATGCTGGGGGAAAATTTGGTCAAGGTGGCTATAAAACGAGCGGTGGGTTGCACGGTGTTGGCGCTTCTGTTGTGAATGCTTTGTCTGAGTGGTTAGAAGTGACCATTCATCGTGATGGGTTTATATATTATCAACGGTTTGAACACGGTGGAAAACCTGTAACTACACTTGAGAAAATTGGAGTAACAAAACAAACAGGGACAAAAATTCACTTCAAACCAGATCCAACGATTTTTAGCACAACGACGTTTCATTACGAAACGATTAGTGAACGGTTGAGAGAATCTGCATTTTTATTAAAGGGGTTAAAGATTGAATTATACGATGAACGAACAGGTTTGCGCGATACATTTTATTACGAAAACGGCATTGAGGCGTTTGTGCAATATTTAAATGAGGAAAAAGACGTGCTTCACCCTGTTGTATTTTTTAATGGTGAGCAAAGTGATATTGAAGTCGAGTTTGCTTTCCAATTTCATGACGGATATGCAGAAAACATGCTTTCGTTTGTAAACCATGTCCGAACGAAAGATGGAGGGACGCATGAAATTGGGGCTAAAACAGCGATGACTCGCGTGTTTAATGAATATGCACGAAAAGTAGGTTTATTAAAAGAAAGAGATAAAAACTTAGAAGGGACAGACATCCGTGAAGGATTATCTGCCATCATTTCTGTTCGCATTCCAGAAGCACTTTTGCAATTTGAAGGGCAAACGAAAGGAAAATTAGGAACACCTGAAGCTCGTTCCGCTGTTGAAGCGGTCGTTAGTGAAAAACTGACGTATTTTTTAAATGAAAACCCAGATATTGCAACGCTGTTAATTAAAAAAGCGATTCGCGCGTTTCAAGCGCGTGAGGCTGCACGAAAAGCTCGGGAAGAAGCAAGGTCGGGAAAAAAGCGAAAAGGAAAAGAGCACGTATTAAGCGGAAAGTTAACGCCTGCTCAAACGCGAAATCCAAAAAAAAATGAGTTGTATTTAGTTGAAGGGGATTCAGCTGGTGGATCTGCGAAACAAGGCCGTGATCGTCGCTTTCAAGCTGTATTACCTCTTCGTGGGAAAGTGATTAACACGGAAAAAGCGAAATTAACCGATATTTTTAAAAACGAAGAAATTAATACAATCATTCATGCCATTGGTGGCGGTGTCGGGGCTGATTTTTCACTCGATGATATTCACTATGACAAAGTGATCATTATGACTGACGCGGATACAGACGGTGCGCATATTCAAGTATTGTTGTTAACGTTCTTTTATCGCTATATGCGACCGCTTATTGAAGCGGGCAAAGTGTTTATCGCTCTTCCACCGCTGTATAAAGTGAGTAAAAAAGTTGGCAAAAAGGAAGTGGTGGAATATGCATGGACGGATGAACAATTGCAGTCGATTTTGAAAAAGATCGGTAAAGGATATACGATTCAACGTTACAAAGGACTCGGTGAGATGAATGCCGATCAATTATGGGAGACGACAATGAACCCTGAAACACGGACGCTTATTCGTGTTCGTATTGATGATGCAGCACGTGCAGAACGTCGTGTAACAACATTAATGGGCGATAAAGTAGAACCGAGAAGGAAATGGATTGAATCGAATGTGCAATTCGGTTTAGAGGACGATATGAATATTTTAGAAAACGATCATGTGATGACAGCTGAGGGGGAATAAGGGAATGGAACGCGTATTAGATTTACCATTTGAAGATGTGCTTGGAGACCGATTCGGCCGATATAGTAAATATATTATTCAAGAACGCGCCTTGCCGGATGTGCGCGATGGATTAAAGCCGGTGCAACGCCGCATTTTATATGCAATGTACGTAGACGGAAACACATCGGATAAGCCATTTCGTAAATCGGCTAAAACGGTCGGAAATGTCATCGGTAATTTTCACCCGCACGGTGATTCTTCTGTATATGAAGCAATGGTACGCATGAGTCAGGAATGGAAAGTAAGAAATGTACTTATTGAAATGCATGGAAATAATGGGAGTATTGATGGAGATCCACCCGCAGCGATGCGTTATACAGAAGCAAGATTATCCGCTATCGCATCGGAATTGTTGCGCGATATTGAAAAAGAAACGGTAGAGTTTGTACCGAACTTCGATGATACGAGTAAAGAACCCGTTGTATTACCAGCGATGTTTCCGAATTTGCTCGTCAACGGTTCCACAGGCATTTCAGCAGGTTATGCCACAGAAATTCCACCACATCATTTAGGAGAAGTAATTGATGCCGTTATCATGCGTATTGATCATCCGACTTGTACGGTTGATGATTTAATGACGGCACTGAAAGGACCAGATTTTCCAACTGGTGGTATCATTCAAGGAAAAGAAGGCATTAAAACAGCCTACGAAACAGGAAAAGGCAAAATCGTTATTCGGGGGAAAGCCACGATTGAGCAAGGCAAAGGCGGTAAACAAGCCATTGTGATTACAGAAATTCCTTATGAAGTGAATAAAGCGAACTTAGTTAAAAAAATTGATGAATTGCGTCTAGAAAAAAAATTGGACGGAATTATTGATGTGCGCGATGAAACAGATCGTACAGGATTACGCATTGTCATTGAAGTGAGAAAAGATGGAAATGCAGAAGGTATCCTAAACTATTTATATAAAAATACAGATTTACAAATTACGTATAGCCTCAATATGGTCGCTATTCATGAGCGCCGTCCAAAATTATTAAATTTGCCGCAAATGTTGGATGCATATATTGAGCATCAAAAAGAAGTTGTCGCGAATCGTTCACGTTATGAATTACGGAAAGCAAAAGAACGTGCTCATATTGTAGAAGGATTAATGAAAGCTGTTTCTATTTTAGATGAAATCATCGCAACGATTCGCGCTTCTCAAGATAAAAAAGATGCCAAAACGAATTTAATGGATCGATATGGGTTTACAGAACCTCAGGCAGAAGCCATTGTCACATTGCAGTTATATCGTTTGACGAATACAGATATTTATGATTTACGTGAAGAAGCAAATGCGCTCCATGATAAAATTGAGCAACTAACATCGATTTTAGAAAGTGAAAAAAAACTATTATCTGTCATTAAATCGGAATTAAGAAAAATGAAAAAAACGTATGCCGATGAACGAAGAACGACCATTGAAGAAGAAATAAAAGAAATTAAAATCGAAATGAACGTTGTGATTCCGGAGGAAGATGTCATCGTCACTATTACAAAAGACGGATATATTAAACGCACGAGCCTTCGATCTTATAGCGCCTCTAACGGACAAGATATCGGAATGAAAGAGGGCGATAGGTTACTTGGGATGTTTGAAATGAATACAACACATACGTTATTGTTATTCACAAATAAAGGGAACTATTTATATTGTCCTGTTTATGAACTTCCAGACATTCGCTGGAAAGATCTTGGTCAACACATTTCCCATATAATTCCGCTTGATCGAGACGAACAACTGACTAGCGCCATTCCAATCGCAGATTTTGAAAACGGGCATTTATTATTTATTACAAAACAAGGATTTGTGAAAAAAACTCATCTCGTTCATTATAAAGCGCAACGTTATTCTAAGCCGCTTGTTGCCATGCGATTAAAAGAAGATGATGAAGTCGTGAACGTATATCCAACAAACGGAATGGGACATATATTTCTTGTCACACAATACGGATACGGATTATTGTTTTCAGAAGAAGAAATTGGAGAAGTAGGTGTTCGAGCAGCAGGAGTAAAAGGTATTCATTTGAAAGATGGAGATTATGTTGTTTCTGGTCAACAGGCAACAGACGAAAACATAATTCTTGTAACAAAACGCGGGGCAGCAAAAAAAATTGCGCGAGCAGAGATCGAACTATCTACTCGGGCGAAACGAGGACAACTTCTCGTTAAAGAAGTGAAAACGAATCCACATCGATTAGTAAGTTGTCATTTCATTTCACATGGTTGGGTTATTTTAAAAACAGAGAAAGGAATAACGGAAGAAGTTCATGTCGATGAATTACGACTAAGTGATCGATATGGCAATGTTACATATGTAATTGATTGTGACGAAACAGGTAACGTGACAGATACATGGGTGAAATGGTCATAATTTCCTTGCATTCATTTATGATTTCAATTATATTGAAGAAGGTATAGTTTGTATGTGGGGGATTTATGATGAGGTTTAAACGTCAAGAACCTTTTCGATATCAATTTGGTCAACCGCTTCCGTGTACGTTTCGTATCACACGTATTGGGGAACGGGAAGTAGAAACGGATAAAGGAGCGGCTGAAATTCACGACATTAGTCCACGCGGCATTCGAATGGAAACAGCCTTAAATTTGCCAATTGATTCCGCCAAAGGCGAATTGGAAGTGGAGTTGCAATTTACAATCGTTGATCAACCAATCAACGTGCGTGGGATTGTCATTTGGAAGAAAACATATGTAAACGAATTTCAATACGGTCTTTCCCTAGAGATTTCAAAACAAGAGGAAATACAATTAATTGGTGAAATAAAACGACACGCAGCGATGTATGCGTGGAAAAAAGGAAGTAAGTAGAAGAAGATGTCCGTGTATGAAGTGTCTCCTCTCTGACAGAGGACACTTCAATATGGGACATCTTTTTTCTTTGAAAATTATTTGAAAGCGGTTGACTAACTTGTATATACAAGTTAAAATAGAGGCAGACAAGTTGACTTGTATATACAAGTTACAAAAGGTAATGTAAACGCTTCAACTAAGGAGGAATAAAGGATGCGACAATCTGTGGAGCAAATTGTTCAAGCGGTCGGTGGGAAAGAGAATATTATCGCCGCTACACATTGTGTGACGCGCCTTCGTTTTGCACTAAAAGATGAAGGGAAAGTGGACAAAGAAGCACTAGAAAACATTGATATTGTGAAAGGTTCTTTTTCGGTGAACGGTCAGTTTCAAGTTGTTATCGGACAAGGACTAGTTGATAAAGTGTATAACGAAATGGTTGAAATGACCGGGATTGGTCGAGCAACGAAGCAAGAAATAAAAGACGCTGCAGAAAAAAAGTTAAATCCGTTACAACGTGCCATTAAAACATTAGCTGACATTTTCATTCCGATTTTACCAGCCATCGTCACAGCCGGTTTATTGATGGGGATTAACAATATTTTAACAGGTCCAGGAATTTTTTATGAAGGAAAATCGATTGTTGATGTTCATGAACAATGGCGCGATTTTGCTGATATGATCAACTTAATTGCTAACACAGCGTTCGTCTTTCTACCAGGATTAATTGGTTGGTCAGCGGTAAAAAAATTCGGAGGAAGCGAGCTGCTCGGAATTGTACTTGGTCTTATGCTCGTTCATCCAGCATTACTAAATGCATGGGCATACGCTTCCGCTGTACAAGAAGGAACAGTACCTTATTGGAATTTATTTGGATTTGACGTTCAGAAAATCGGCTACCAAGGTCAAGTGTTACCTATTTTAATTTCATCATATGTGTTAGCAAAATTAGAAGTATTTTTAAAAAGACGTATTCCAGAAGCGTTTCAATTGTTGCTTGTTGCTCCAATTGCGTTGCTTTTGACGGGATTTATTTCTTTCATTGCGATCGGACCTGTAACATTCGGAATTGCAAACGCTTTAACAGATGGTCTTGTCGCACTATTTGATCGTTTTGCTGCATTAGGTGGACTCGTATATGGGGGATTGTACGCTGTTCTTGTTGTCACAGGAATGCATCATACGTTTTTAGCGGTAGATTTACAACTGATCGGTAGTACAGGTGGGACATTTTTATGGCCGATGCTTGCTTTATCAAACATTGCACAAGGTTCAGCAGCACTCGCGATGATGTTCGCAACAAAAGATGAAAAATTGAAAGGTTTATCGTTTACATCGGCTGTATCCGCTTATTTAGGCATTACAGAACCAGCGATGTTTGGTGTAAACTTGCGATTCCGTTATCCATTCATTTCGGCTTTAATTGGTTCGGCAACGGCAGGCATTTTTATTACGATCAATAAAGTAAAGGCGTCTTCTATCGGTGTCGGTGGATTACCTGGCTTTTTATCAATCTTCCCTGATAAATGGGTACCATTTTTCATCGGCATGGCCATTGTTCTTGTCGTTCCATTTACGTTGACATACATCTTGGCAAAGACGAAAGGCGGTAAGTAATATGCATCCATGGTGGAAAACAGCGGTCGTGTATCAAATTTATCCGAAAAGTTTTAAAGATACAAACGGTGACGGAATTGGCGACTTGCAAGGCGTCATAGAAAAACTCGATTATTTAAAAATGCTCGGGGTGGATGCCATTTGGCTCACCCCGATTTACGAGTCACCGCAGCGCGATAATGGATATGACATTAGCGACTACTATCGTATTTATGAACCGTACGGAACTATGGAAGATTTTGAGAATCTTATTAAAGAAGCGCATAAGCGCAACATAAAAATTGTAATGGATATCGTTGTAAATCATACGTCAACAGATCATGAATGGTTCAAACAAGCTCGTTCATCGAAAGATAACCCATATCGTCATTTTTATATTTGGAGAGATGAGCCAAACAATTGGCAATCAAAATTTGGAGGATCTGCTTGGGAATATGATGAACAAACGGGGCAGTATTATTTACACTTGTTCGATGTTACACAAGCTGATTTGAATTGGGAAAACGAAGAAGTACGCAAACGTGTATACGATATGATGCATTTTTGGTTACAAAAAGGGGTAGATGGCTTTCGTTTGGACGTCATTAATTTAATTTCAAAAGATCAGCGATTTTTAGATGATGACGGTTCTATTCCTCCGGGTGATGGAAGAAAGTATTATACAGACGGTCCACGTATTCATGAATTTTTACAAGAAATGAATCGAGAAGTATTTTCGAAGTACGATATGATGACAGTAGGAGAAATGTCATCAACGACAATTGATCACTGTATTTTATATACAAATCCTGAACGTCATGAGCTGAATATGACGTTTAACTTTCATCATTTAAAAGTCGACTATCCAAATGGAGAAAAGTGGGCAGTTGCTGATTTTGATTTTTTACAGTTAAAAAAGATTTTATCGGAATGGCAAATTCACATGCATAAGGGTGGGGGTTGGAACGCATTATTTTGGTGCAATCATGACCAGCCACGCATCGTTTCTCGTTACGGCAATGACGGACGCTATCATAAGCAATCAGCAAAAATGCTTGCGACAACGATTCATATGATGCAAGGAACACCTTATATTTATCAAGGTGAAGAAATTGGGATGACCGATCCGAAATTTGAACGAATTGATGACTATCGTGATGTAGAGTCATTGAACATGTATCGTATACTAAAAGAACAAGGAAAAAGCGAGCAAGAAGTGTTGCATATTTTACAGCGAAAATCGCGTGATAATTCGCGAACACCGATGCAATGGAGCGATGAACCACATGCAGGCTTCACAACGGGAACACCTTGGATTTCTGTGGCGAATAACTATAAAGAAATTAATGTTCAACGAGCATTACAAGATCGAACATCTATTTTTTATCACTATCAAAAACTCATTCAGTTGCGTAAACAGTATGACATCATTACGACAGGGGACTACGAACTCATTTTAGAAGACCATCCTTCGATTTTTGCATATATTCGCAACGGAAACGATGAAAAACTTGTTGTGATTAATAATTTCTACGGACAAGAAACGTTGTTTGAATGGCCAAAACATATAGATATAAGTGAATATACTAGTCAAGTTTTATTATCAAACTACGATGATTCACCAAACGACTTTAAACGAATGACGTTACGTCCGTATGAATCCATTGTTTATTACTTGAAAAAATAATGGTAAAATATTTTTCGGTGATAAACAATGAGTGAAAATAAATATTTATCGATTTACAATGACTTGTTATCAAAAATTGAAAAGGGAATTTTTAAGCCAGGGATGAAAATTCCCTCCGAAAATCAACTCGTTGAACAATATGAAACATCGCGAGAAACGATTCGCAAAGCACTCAACTTGCTTTCTGAACACGGATATATTCAAAAAATTAAAGGAAAAGGTTCAATTGTATTAGATGTTCGTAAATTCGATTTTCCGATTTCGGGGCTCATTAGTTTTAAGGAATTGGCGCAAAAACTTGGAAAACCTTCACGAACAATTGTTGAGCAACTTGAAATAGTCAAACCTGATGAAGTGTTAAAAAAGCATCTTCATGTCACCGCACGAGAGGAAATTTGGAAAGTGGTGCGTGTACGAGAAATTGAAGGCGAGCGCATTATTTTAGACAAAGATTTCTTTAATAAAAAGTTTGTGCCGTTTTTATCTAAAGATATATGTGAACGGTCCATTTATGAATATTTGGAGAAGGAATTGCAATTAAAAATTAGCTTTGCGAAAAAGGAATTTTTCGTTGAAGAATGTAACGAAGAAGATCGCATGTATTTAAACTTAAAGCAATATACGCATGTTGTTGTGGTGCGAAATTACGTTTATTTAGATGATGCCAGTTTGTTTCAATATACTGAATCCCGGCACCGCCTTGATAAATTTCGCTTCGTTGATTTTGCACGACGTATTCATTTGCATTAAAAATAATCCGTGGCATATGCCGCGGATTATTTTGTTTCACGATGTAATGTGTGGCGTTTCAAACGTGGGCAATATTTTCTTAATTCCAGTCGTTCAGGATTGTTACGCTTATTTTTCGTTGTTATGTAGTTGCGATCTCCAGTTTCTGTACATTGTAAAACAACTTTCACACGCATATAGGCACTCTCCTTACAAAGAAAATAGGAATCATTACGTTTTGTATCATAATATAAACTTTGTCAACAATCGTAGCCGGAATCATTCCGACTACGATTGAAGATGCTCTTTCATAAATTGTGGAAGACGGAAACATTGGCTTAAAACATCAGCGTTTGCATATTTCGTTTGCTTTGTGAAGGTGTGAAGTCGGTCAAATAAAATCGGCTGTTTTGCACCAAGAGTGAAGCTCCATAGCCCGCCAGGATACGTTGGCACAGTAGCTGTATATACGTGAACATGCGGGAATAAATGACGAATATTTGCATATGTTTGTTTCAATACATCCATATGGAAAATCGGTGATTGGCTTTGACAAACCATCATTCCATCTTCTTTGAGCGCTTCATGCACACTTTTATAAAAATCGTATTCAAATAATACTTGGGCAGGACCAATAGGATCAGACGAGTCAATGATAATGACATCGTACGTATTCATATGATCTTTCACAAATTGAACCCCATCTTTATACACATACTGTACACGAGGGTCGGAAAGATTTCCAGATACTTCAGGTAAATGTTCTTTACATGCTTGAACAACAAGTTCATCGATTTCGACGAGATGGATTTCTTCTACCTCTTCATATTTCGCCACTTCACGAGCTGCACCACAATCGCCCCCACCGATAATTAAAACTTTTTTTGGCGACGGATGAAGAGAAAGAGGAACATGTGTGATCATCTCATTGTAAATATGTCCATCAATAGAAGTTGTTTGTACAATTCCATCAAGCACAAGCATTCTTCCAAAGTCATATGAGTCTAAAATCATCACATGTTGAAATGGTGAGCGTTCTGAGTAAACGATCTCCTTGATACGATAACTAATCTTTAAATTTTCACGCTCATCTTCTGTTAACCATAGCTGTCCATTTTGCTCTTTTATGTAGTTCATAGCTTCCTCCTCTAACAATGTATTTTGCGCCTTCTTTATATTAATACATTTGTGCATGAGTTTGCAAAGGATGAGAACATCAGATAAAAAAATTGCAATAGTCACTTTATTCGCAAACGTTTACAAAAATAAAGTGTTGACAGTTCTTTTAACATTTACACGAATGCATTGAAAAATAGAAAGAAGAGGAGTAGGATAAGTGTGAAAAATATCACAAAATAGAAAGAGAAGTGAGAAAACAATGGAAGCTTTACAAACATGTAAAGAGCTTGCATTAAAGAAGCGCTCCATTTTGCAAACATCGCCTCTTCAATACATGATTCGTGCTGCGTTGGCAGGTGTATACATTGGTTTTGCTCTCGTTCTTTGCGTACGTATCGGACAATACTTTTATGAGGCGCATTCACCTGTAACGTATTTAGTGAGCGGTATTTTCTTCGGAATTGCCCTTGTGTTGATTATGTATGGCGGTGCAGAACTATTTACAGGGAATACGATGTACTTTACTGTAAGTACGCTTCAAAAAGAAACGACGATTGGTGACACGCTTCGTAACTGGGTGGCGTGTTATAGCGGCAACTTGCTTGGTGCGATTTTCTTCGCCTTTTTGATTGCACAGTCAGGTATTTTTCATGACATTCCGATGGATCATTTACTTTTTGCAATTGCCTTGAAAAAAATGCACGCAACAACGGTACAATTGTTTGTCAAAGGGATTTTATGTAACTGGCTTGTTTGTTTAGCTATTTTTATTCCAATGCAAATGAAAGAAGATATGGCAAAAATGTTTGCGATGATTTTAATCGTTTTCGTCTTTTTTGCTTCCGGATATGAACACTCTATTGCAAACTTTGTTATTTTTTCACTTGCTTTAGCTGTCGAGCATCCAGATACAATTCATGTAGCGGGGATTATCCATAACATCGTACCTGTAACGCTTGGGAATATCGTTGGTGGCTCATTATTTATGGGGGCGTTATACACATATCTTTCATCTAATAAACAATCTACGCCTGCGTGGAAAGGGGCGTTTGGAGTAAGAAAAATATTGAACAAATAAAAAATAGTCGGGATATGTTCTCGACTATTTTTTTATTTGTTATAATAAAGGCTATTATTTTATTTCATTTTTCTGTCTATGGGGGGAGTTACGATGTATTTTCAACAAAAACATGTGCAAAAGTTTATGAACAAATATAAAGATCGAGCACGCTTGCTTATTTCATGCCCAGATCAACCAGGCATTGTGGCCGCTGTCACTACTTTTTTGTACGAAAAGGGGGCTAATATTGTGGAATCAAGTCAATACTCGACAGATCCTGAAGGCGGTACGTTTTTTTTACGAATCGAGTTCGATGCTCCGAATATATCAGAAAGAAGAAAGGCGATAGAGAAGGAATTTGCAACGATTGCACAACAGTTTGAGATGAATTGGCGATTGAGCTTACATACGCATGTGAAAAAAGTAGCGATATTTGTTTCAAAAGAAGAGCATTGTTTATTAGAGTTACTATGGGAGTGGCAAGCGGGTGAATTACTTGCAGATTTGGCTCTAGTTATTAGCAATCATGAGCAAATGAGAGAAACGGTAGAGTCTTTCGGAATCCCATACTATCACATACCGGTAACAAAAGAAACAAAAGAGAAAGCGGAAGAAAAACAAATCCAACTATTAAAGGAACACGATGTGGATGTCATTGTGCTTGCTCGTTATATGCAAATTTTATCACCACATTTTGTTGCAACGTTTCCAGCACAAATCATTAATATTCATCATTCGTTTTTACCGGCATTTGTTGGCGCACGACCATATGAGCAAGCTTATCGACGCGGAGTGAAACTGATCGGTGCCACTTCTCATTATGTAACAGATGATTTAGATGAAGGCCCAATTATTGAACAAGATGTCGAGCGGGTGGATCATAAGCATCATGTAGAAGACTTAAAGCGAATCGGGCGCATGATCGAAAAAACGGTTCTTGTCCGCGCCCTAAAATGGCATTTAGAAGACCGTGTCATTATTCATGAAAATAAAACAATTGTTTTTAAATGAAGGAGGGGGAACCTTCTTCTTTTTTTTTACAAAAAATTGATATCATAAAACTATGTTCTAAATAAAAACTGAATAAAAATAAAAATGTTCAATTATAATGGAAATGGAGAAGGAATTTTCTTTTAAGTAAAGAATGTGTCATATGAAAGGAGGAGAAAAAATGAGTGAAAAAAGAAAACCGAGCGGATTTTTATTAAAGCAACGCGCATTTTTAAAGTTATATTTAATTACTTTGACTGAACAGGAACGATTGTATGGATTGAAATTGTTAGATGTGCTTCGTGAAGAGTTTCAACCATTTGGGTATCGTCCGAATCATTCAGAGGTATACAAAGCGCTACATGATTTGATTGAAGATGGCATTTTAGAACAAGTAAAAAAGAAAAAAGAAGGAATGAAATACCAAGAAGTTGTTTATTATCGTTTTACTGAGGAAGGATATAAGAAAGCCCAGTTGTATAAGCGACAATTAAAAACAGAACTTGATCGTTGTGAAGCGCTTATCCGTAAAGCGATCAAAGATAATTTTAGTTGACAAAAGAATTATATTTCATTTAATATACTGATAAGGGTATAAGAAAAGGGGTTTGATGAACATGACATATGATAATCAAGTGAAGAACCGTTTAAAGCGAATTGAAGGACAAGTTCGCGGCGTACTAAAAATGATGGATGAGCAGAAAGACTGCAAAGAAGTCGTTGCTCAGTTGTCAGCTATTCGTAGTGCTGTTGATCGTGCTATTGCAGTTGTTGTAAGTGCTAATTTGGAACATTGCATTCGTAAGGATATAGAAACAGGATCATTAGAAAGTGAAAAACTTATTCAAGAAGCGGTAGAGCTACTCGTCAAAAGCCGGTAGTGCCGAGTGGCTCCCTCTTTCATTCATTTGTTAACATAATATAATTATGTTAAACTGTTCTTTTGTTTGCACAAATTCATTTGTTTTTTGTACAATACGTACGTATGAAAATATAGAGAGGAATGACATCATGATTTATACACAGTCATTTACACTACCAGAAACGATTGAAGCGATCGTTAAAGAAAGAAGAGAGATGTTTAAAAATAACATAGACGAACAGGCTGAATATACGGCATATACACCCGCTCATGAGTCCATTTTATATGACGCAATTATTGCTTTGGCTCTAGGAAAAAATGTGTTGTTAAAGGGGCCGACAGGATCAGGGAAAACAAAACTAGCCGAAACGTTATCGCTTTTCTTTGGACAGCCAATGCACAGCATTAATTGTTCAATTGATTTAGATGCTGAAGCGATGCTTGGTTTCAAGACGATTCAACAAACAAATGGGCAAGCAACAATTGAATTTATCCCCGGGCCTGTGATTGAAGCAATGACAAAAGGGCATCTGTTATATATTGATGAAATTAACATGGCTAAGCCGGAAACGTTACCGATTTTAAACGGGGTACTCGATTATCGAAAAATGATTACAAATCCATTTACTGCGGAAGTTGTTAAAGCGAAGCCGACATTTGGCGTCATTGCAGCGATTAACGAAGGATACATTGGAACAGTACCGTTAAATGAAGCATTGAAAAACCGTTTTGTTGTCATTGATGTGCCGTACGTCCAAGGTGAAGCATTAAAACGTATTTTACAACAACAAACGAAGCTAACAAATGAAGTGCTATTAGATCGTTTTGTTACACTATCCGCAGATTTAATTGTTCAAGTGAAGCAAGGATATGTATCAGAAGAAGCTGCTTCCATTCGGGCGTTGATCGATGCTTGTGATTTAGCGGTATACATTCCACCACGACGGGCAATCGAGCGAGCGATCGTCGAAAAATTGGAGGACGACCGGGAAAAAGCTGCGGTGCGCAATTTAGCCGAAACGTTGTTTGATGAATGAGGGTGGCTACATGAATCGTTTTATTATGTTTAATGATAAAAAAGTTGATTCTTTTTTGTTTATGGAGCTATCTGATTTAGTGAAAACATTAACAAAAGATGAGGAAATGGAGCTCGAGTTCGGTTATCAGTCGTATCTTGATCGGCAACATAAAAAAGTCGTTGTCAGTCACTTTTGGGATAATCGTCCAAAAGAACAGTACGTATATGGATTAAAAAGCGATGTGTTTTTGCGGACGATCGGAAATTTCCATTATACAAGTGACAAAGACATTCTTTTCTTCCTTCATCAAATAAAAGCATATTCTATTCCGAACTTTGCTAAACAGTTATTTGTGTTGCTTGAAGATATGCGGTTAGAAGATATATGCCGGCATGTACGTCCTGGTACAAAAAAAGCGTTCGTTATTCGGAAACATGTATATCGCCATTACTTCGAAACTCAATGGAATGTGAATATGATAAAAAGCGTTTATACAGATGCATTGTTTAATTATTTATATTTACTATTAACAGCGGAACAACCCGTAAACGATATTTTTCTTCCTGAACGTTTACGCTTAGCTCTTCCGTTTGTTGAGCGCGAAATAAGAAATGTATATGACGCAAAATCGACTGCTCACATTACACGTATTGTACTCACAACGATAGATGTGCTAGATGAACTGTTAGATACTGATATGCTAAACACATATTTTCATCTCCCAGAGTATATTTACGTTAATCAGCAAGAAGATAGTGGAGATATTCGCCGGAAAGATCCATTGAAAAACCATGACGTGCTTGATAAAAAATCGGAAAATGAAGATATTTTTCAAGAGACGATGCATACATGGCATCGTGAAACAAGCGATATGACGAATAGTTTTTTACAGTTTGATCTCGAACAAGGTTCACAGACTGACTTGCTCGGGGAAGGGGTTCGTCAAGGGGAAGCAGGAGACCAATCTCTTGGGATAGTGCATGGTTCATCACAAAAAACAACACATAATGATTATACGCATTTAGAACAACAAGAGCATCGCTACGAACTTTCTGGACGTTCCGAGTATGAATACGGAAAAGAAAATCGTTATGCTAAGCCGATATTTGTGGATGCTTTGCCACCGACAATTGAGCAAACTAAACAGTATGAACGTAACCGGGGAGTAATTGGGCCGTATCAAAAAAAATTGACACGATCCATTGAAAAAGTACTCGAGCATAAAAAAATACACCCTCGTACGGATTTACATGCAGGTCGTTTAAATAAAAAGCTATTACGCTTTTTTACAGAAGAACATCCGCGTTTATTCTATAAAAAACACGAAACATCCCCGTTATTAGATGCTGCTTTTGTTTTGCTTGTCGATTGTTCTGCATCGATGTATGACAAAATGGAAGAAACAAAAAAAGGAATTATTTTATTTCACGAATCTCTTAAAGCGCTTCGCGTTCCGCATAAAATTGTTGGTTTTTGGGAGGATACGAACGACGCTACATCGTCTTATCAACCTAATTATTTTCAAACTGTTATTGATTTTGATGATTCTCTAAGAAAAGATCATGGGGCAAGAATTATGCAATTGGAGCCACAAGAAGATAATCGTGATGGTTTGGCTATTCGATTAATGACAGAAGAATTACAAAAAAGAAACGAAAAACAAAAATTTTTACTCGTCTTTTCGGATGGGGAACCAGCTGCTTTCGGCTATGATCAAAATGGGATTGTAGATACACACGAAGCGGTTGTAGAAGCGAGAAAATTAGGAATTGAAGTAGTCAATGTGTTTTTAGCAAACGGAATAATTAGCGAAAGTCAACAAAAAACGATTGAAAATATATATGGACATTACAGTGTACTCGTTCCAAACGTAGAGCAATTACCAATATTTTTAGCCCCATTGCTAAAGAAATTACTGCTGCATAAATTGTAAAACACCCACCATTCTGGGTGTTTTTTATGTTAATCATCAAAAAAATTTGTTAACAAAAAAATTTTTTAAAAAAAAGATTGTGTTGGGATATTATATGAGAAAGTAAAAGAGTAGTAAACATAATCGTTTTAAAATAATATATTAAAATAATTAAATTTCAATTTTGTTCCTTTAATGCTGTAAATTGTATATGTTTTTCTAATTTTTACTATTGACGCATAATTTTAATTTTCAGATAATACTATTGCAAGATTAATAATCTTCAGACTGTTGAAAAACGATTTTGTCAAGGACAAAATCGTTTTTCTTTTGTTAATATGTTAAAGGAAAACTATGAAGAAGGAGAGGTAGAAGTATGTACCGTCCTTTCTGTTAAAGCCGATGATAAAATCCCCAATATAGCCGGAATAAAATTCCCCACTTACAATAGAACCATAGTGTCAACGAGAGGAGCTATGGTTCATGATTACGAGAGGGGAATTTTTTATGATCAAAGA
>NZ_SDLG01000059.1:0-901 GCF_013096965.1 Anoxybacillus sp. CHMUD | reverse complement strand
GGAAATCTCCGGATCAACGCTTACTTACAGCTCCCCGAAGCATATCGGTGTTTGTCCCGTCCTTCATCGGCTCCTAGTGCCAAGGCATCCACCGTGCGCCCTTTCTAACTTAACTAAACACACTTTGCGTTGCTTGGCTTTATCGTTTAGCTCCAAACGAGAACCGTTTGTCGCTTTTCTTACTGCCTGTTATCTAGTTTTCAAGGAACATACCACTTCTTCAATTCATAATAGAAATGGTGGAGCCTATCGGGATCGAACCGATGACCTCCTGCGTGCAAAGCAGGCGCTCTCCCAGCTGAGCTAAGACCCCATGGCATGTATGGTGGGCCTAAGTGGACTTGAACCACCGACCTCACGCTTATCAGGCGTGCGCTCTAACCAGCTGAGCTATAGGCCCATACATACGTATCATATTTTTTATTAGAGGTGTATTCCCTCAAAACTGAACATGGTCGCTACCATGATCAACTTCTTCGTACCATGCGCCGAGGAATCAATCACCTTTGTAATCATCACTCGCAGACGCAGGCGCAAAACATATTTTGTTCAAAAAGGAGGGGCTGTTCCCTCAAAACTGAACAAAACAGACAGCGGAATTTTATCATATGATTGTTATGTTTGTCAACATGTACGGAGAAGTCCTCCGCTTTTCTTTATGTCTAGCTACGGCTCCTAGCCCCTCGAGCCGCTTCGGTCCTGCTGTGGCGGCAACAGCCTCCTCGCAGGCCCTCCAGCGCTTGTCGGAGCTGAACAGTCGCCTCCGCTTTTCGCATTTATCCTTAGAAAGGAGGTGATCCAGCCGCACCTTCCGATACGGCTACCTTGTTACGACTTCACCCCAATCATTTGCCCCACCTTCGGCGGCTGGCTCCCGTAAGGGTTACCTCACCGACTTCGG
>NZ_SDLG01000058.1:0-680 GCF_013096965.1 Anoxybacillus sp. CHMUD | reverse complement strand
ATAGAGATTAGTTTTAGTATTAAAAAACAATTTCAAAAAAATCAAAACGCTCTATAAAATCTAATAAAACTTTTAGTCAAATCTTACATTTGTATCACTTATATATATAGAGAAGCTCGCAGAAGGAGTAGAATACATGTTCATTACATCAGTGATTTTTGTGAATAAACCATAGGTAGGATTTGTACTTCCATCAGGACTTTCCCCACCAGAATGAATACCATAAATTAAGAATGCATAAGGATCAAACACGATGGCTCCACTGTCACCACCAGATGAATAATTCAAAATGCCTGTATTATTATCATTATTAATCTTTAACAATTTTTGACTTCCATACTGGTCACCAGCATAGTCTACATATTTATAACTAGTACTTTCAAGGTAGCCACATGTAACCCCAGTTGTATTCCCTGATTTACATAAATACATACCGCTATAATAATAAGTGCCTATGCCCTCGATTCTCTTATCATAGTCGTCATTGTCTTCTGCATGCCAATAAAAATAATTTGTTACATACCTTGGACTCAACTCGTTTGTGCTATCTAGTAGAATTAAACCGACATCAATTCCATTCCAATTGCCTACGGTATGATCTGTACCAACGCGTACATCATATTGATAGGCTCCACTTTTATCACCATTTAAACAGTGACCAGCTGTAATAAGAAAGTATC
>NZ_SDLG01000057.1:0-968 GCF_013096965.1 Anoxybacillus sp. CHMUD | reverse complement strand
TGTAAGCCCTAGCCGCCTTGTGTTTCAATGTATGGATGTATTTCATTGCTTTTTCAAGCCTTTACGGATCAGTTCATAAACCGCACCTGCAAAACTTGAAATGTAATTTTCTTTTTGATACTTTTCTATTTCTGCTACCAAATCAGCAGGGAATTTAATTAATTTTGGTATACGTTCCATTTGTCTGCTACCTCCCCAATATACTTGATACATACAATACACTAGATTTATAATAAGTATATACTGGAAAGGAGGTGAAGTCAATGTTGGTCAACAAAGCATACAAATTTCGCATCTATCCAAATAAAGAACAAGAAGTATTAATCGCGAAAACATTCGGTTGCTCGCGTTTTGTATTCAACTATTTTTTGGCGAAATGGGAGGATGCTTATAAGCAAACAGGCAAGGGACTAACGTATAAAACTTGTTCTTCTCAATTAAAACAATTGAAGAAACAATTCGTTTGGTTAAAAGAAGTGGATAGCATTGCGCTTCAATCTTCACTCAAACATCTAGATGATGCGTACGATCGCTTTTTTAAAAAGCAAAACGACAAACCGTGCTTTAAGTCTAAAAAGAATGCTGTGCAATCGTATACAACTAAGCATACAAATGGGAATATTGCTGTGCTAGATAAGCACATCAAGCTACCTAAACTTGGTCTTGTTCGTTTTGCAAAAAGTCGTGAAGTAGAAGGGCGTATCTTGTCTGCTACGATTAGACGAAATCCGAGCGGGAAATACTTTGTGTCCATTTTGGTTGAAACTGACGTGCAAGCGTTGCCTAAAACGGGTTCAGCCGTTGGCATCGATGTTGGGTTGAAGGAATTCGCCGTTCTTTCTGATGGAACAAAGTACGTCAACCCGAAATGGCTTCGTAAGCTAGAAGAACAACTAGCAAAAGCACAACGTATTCTTTCCAGACGAAAAAAAGGTGGCTCGAATTGGAATAAGCAACGAATAAAAGTT
>NZ_SDLG01000056.1:0-1000 GCF_013096965.1 Anoxybacillus sp. CHMUD | reverse complement strand
ATTATTCGCCCGTCTTTGACGATCCAATTTTCGTTGAAGAACTCGCTTTTGCTTTTCTATGTTTTCGACACTCGGCGCAAGAATAAGCAACTTGACATTATTCATCGAGCAAATAGCGACGGTTTGTGTTCCTATGTCGATACCAACATCGCCTCGCCCTATTGGATGTTTTATTTCTCCTGTTTGGCGGTTTATTTTCTTTGGTGGCACACCTTCAAGAGTGAGTTGAAGAAAATACTTGATTTTTCCTCTAATTCGTCTACGGACGATGCGACAATATTTTATACGGTCTTGTAGAGCCAGATGTGTATATATGTCGTTTGGGTGAATTATAACAGGAATAGATAAACCATTCCAAAGCAAATGTTTGTTTTTGAAACGGATGCCTGTGCTATTTGTTTTTCCTTCTAATGAATCCATATCGTTGTATTTTTTAAAAGACACTTTTTTTGCATTACCAAAGATGAGTTTTTCCATTGCCATCCATGCTCTCGTAGCGATTTTTTGTGCGGTGTGTGAGTCGATGTGTTTCTTGAAATAGTGTTGCATTGGCTTAACAAAATCGTGCATAGCGTATTCATTGATTCCGTACTGACGATATAACTCATTTAGCAAGTTGTTTCTTTCTTTTGATTTTGGTTGTTGGACTAGATGACGATACTGCTTATCATGTTGTAGTTTTTTATGCCGTTTCAGCAATTCGCCCAAACAAGCGTTGTATATTTTTCTGCCAATTTCAAAACGTTTCTCTAATATGTACGCCTGCCATAGTTCTGTTTTGAGTTTCAACGTCAGCACATAACTTTTGGTTTTTGTTTTCGCCAACGACACCACTTCCTTTATACGTTCTTTTGACTTTCGATGTATTGTTTAACCGCTTCTTCTGAAATATAGCCGACAGTACAACAAAAATAACTTCGTGTCCATAGCGACGGTAGTCTGCTTTTTAACGAAGGATATTTCTCCCTTAATATTCGACTGCTTTTCCCTTTAAACGCTT
>NZ_SDLG01000055.1:0-1007 GCF_013096965.1 Anoxybacillus sp. CHMUD | reverse complement strand
TGGTAACTATTCATCCCGATAGTAGTATGTAAAGGAGCGCAACACAAATAGGGCATCCCCGTAATAGAAAATGCCCTAAGTGGTAAAAAGAACACGATCTATCGTTTCGCCCGTCAACAGAAGACATAACGAATCCCACACGTTTTTTTCGTGTTTCGTCAGTGTGGAAATGATGCTTCTTGTGATGCAAAAAGACTGGGCGAATGTTTCTTCGCGAAATGTACCCGAAATGTTCTCTTTGACTTTAACCATGCGAAGATCGCGTTCGGCTTGGTTGTTGTCAAAGGGAACATGCACTTCACGTAAGAAACGCAACGCTTCTTCCTTTCGTTTTTGAAGGCGTCGAACAAAAGCGAGTGCTTTTTTCGGAAGAGGCGTCGCCGTTTCCAATCGGTGTTGTGCTCTTTCTAGGATGCGATCATACACTCGTTCCCATCGTTTCGCTTCTTCTTCGGAAAGCGCACCGTGATGAGCTTCGACGGCCTGTTTGGCGGCTAACAGAAACGTCGTCATGCGCGATGCCCATGTATGCCCTTGTTCGATGAAGCCTTTTAACTCACGCAAATGATGGGCGTGACAAAGGGCATGGGTGGCTTGCGTGTATTTTGGATACGTACCGAATCCATCGTGCATCATCGTCCCTTCATATCGGGGAAGAATCCCAATATCATCAGTCGCTTTCTTTCCACGAGAAACGTGAGGAGCCAAGTACGTATATTTCGATGTACACGCGACATGCACCCATGCGAGTTTCCCATTGATGCGCAAACTTGTTTCATCGACATGCAGGATGTTGGATTCAAGTAAGGCGTCTTCGATGAGGTCCATATTTGATTCCAGCGCTTCGCGTCCTCGTTTCACCATATTGGCAAGGGTTCCCGTACTAATCGAGTGTTGATATAACGCTTCGATTGTATCACTTAAACGCTTGTACGGGATCAATTGGATATGATGTAAATAAACAACGAGCGCCGTGAGCCGTGGACCGTATTGCACATGATTCGTGA
>NZ_SDLG01000054.1:0-1112 GCF_013096965.1 Anoxybacillus sp. CHMUD | reverse complement strand
CCATATTTTCATCCGTTGGGTGGGCAGCAATCGTTCCTGCAGCAGTTTGCGGCAGGCCGTTCAATTGACTTGGCGACCACGTTTTGCCGTCGTCTTTACTGTAAAATACCCCTTGTCCGAGCGTTTTATTTTCTTCTTGGTTCACCACATAAATGGTATGGCTTTTATAGCCAACTGTCATATAATGAAAATCAGATTCTTTATAAAATCCTAAATTCATCAATGTTTGTCCATTATCAAAACTTTTCACAAGACCAAGTGGATTTCCTAAAGATGAACCTTCTTCCGGATGCCCTGATGAATAAAAGCCGTCGTCTGTAGCCGAAAAGCCCATATAATCATGCTTATTAGAAATCGTTTCATACCACTTATTATTTTGGTAAACAAGTAAACCTTCATGTGTAGCAAAGTAAATCGCATTTTGGTTGCCTGCATAACCGATTCCATGTAAATGCTCGATCTTTCCTTCTTTTTTTTCTTGAAAGAAAGGATTATTGGTAACAGATACATTCGATTTTGCTTGTTCTTTGCTTGTAATAAAGGCCTGCTCTTTTTCGTTGGATGATGAACAAGCGCTTAGAAGAAGAATGGATGATGTAATGATGATTGCTTTCGTCATTTTTGTCATGGTCGACTCTCCTTTGTATAATGTAGATTTTGCACATTTTATAACAGATATTTGCAGAATGCATGGAATTGCAAACCCTTTTTCATTCGTTTAAGCCTTTTTGTGAGCGATTTTCTTCCAAGTAAATAAAAATAAAAAAACAGCTAGAAATGTTGATATGACTTTTCCTTGCCATGTCCAATTCATCACTTGATACACCGAGTATGCTTCTAACAAAAGGGCTGGGAGCTTTCCAAGCGAGCTGGCAATGATAAAGATCAGTAAGGAGGTGTGTCCGATCGCTGCCACAAACGTCACAAGTCCCGACGGAACAAAAGGAAGAAGACGCAAAGACAAAACAAGCGAAAAGGCTTCTATCCCTTCTGCCTCAAGCAAACGTTTCACTTTCGGATAGGAAAACCATTTCGTTTCCGAAAGTTTATGAAATCCTTTTCGATATAAAACGAAAGAAACAATCGCCCCAACAGCTTCCCCTACAAACGAT
>NZ_SDLG01000053.1:0-1214 GCF_013096965.1 Anoxybacillus sp. CHMUD | reverse complement strand
ATTCATGTATAGTCCTCCTTGGTATCCAAATTAGGGGTCAATTCATCCGATTGACACCCCCGAATCATACCAAGAGGGCTTTTTTTATTCAAGTCCCCGAAAAAACTTCTAACAGGAATGCTCCTTTCACATTATACCACCCTCTGTCTTCATTCGACAGAGGGTGAATAGGTTAGTTCGCTTCGATTAAGCCATATTTACCGTCTTTTCGTTTGTAAACGACGTTTGTGCGGTTTGTTTCCGCGTTAATAAAGACGTAAAAGTTATGGCCAAGCATATTCATTTGTAAAATGGCTTCTTCGCTATCCATCGGCTTCAAGCTGAAGCGCTTCGTACGTACAACTTCAAATTCCTCTTCTTCATGCTCTTCTGTCGCGACAGGAGCAGTTGCTGTTAGCGTGACACCATTCGCTTCTTTTTCACGCATTTTTCGATTTACTTTTGTTTTATGTTTGCGAATTTGGCGTTCGAGTTTATCGACGACCAAATCGATGGCGGCATACATATCATCATGACGCTCTTCGGCACGCAACACAATTTGTGGCATTGGGATCGTTACTTCAATTTTCGCCTGTTTATCGTTATATACTTTTAAATTAACGTGAACCGTTACTCCTTCCGTTGATTCAAAATAGCGCTCTAATTTTCCGATTTTCTTCTCGACATACTCTCGAATCGCTTGTGTAACCTCGATGTTTTCTCCGCGAATGTTGTATTTCATACGCTGTTCCTCCTTTTATGAAAGGTTGGTTACTTATTTCTACAATTCCCTACAAAACTCCTTCTCAATCGTCACATTTTTTGTGAAAAAATGATGAACAAAACAATGGATAATTATGCTATAATTTATAGATGATGAAAAGCGTTCCTATTTTTTCACTGAGGTGTTATCGCATGCGAAAAGTGCACATGTTTGAAGCAAAAAGCGGCGATGTGCTCGCCGTTGATATTTACGAACCGAACGGTGCAGTTTTGCTTGCAAAGGGAGTTAAACTGACCGACTCATACATTCGCGGATTGCGCGAAAACGGTATTCGCCATATTTATATGATTGCGCGTAAAACCCCTATGCCTTTAGGCTAGGGGGTGTAAGCCCTAGCCGCCTTGTGTTTCAATGTATGGATGTATTTCATTGCTTTTTCAAGCCTTTACGGATCAGTTCATAAACCGCACCTGCAAAACTTGAAATGTAATTTTCTTTTTGATACTTTTCT
>NZ_SDLG01000051.1:0-1343 GCF_013096965.1 Anoxybacillus sp. CHMUD | reverse complement strand
AAAACGCTCGGACAAGGGGTATTTTACAGTAAAGACGACGGCAAAACGTGGTCGCCAAGTCAATTGAACGGCCTGCCGCAAACTGCTGCAGGAACGATTGCTGCCCACCCAACGGATGAAAATATGGTTGGAATTAGTACATCGGAAGGAATTTTTGTTTCAAGAGATAATGGGAATACGTTTGAACGGTTCACGCGAAAAATCAATACGACGACGTTTGCGTTCCAAGAAAAATTCATTGTATTTGCAGCTGTAGAGAACGATAAACCTATCCTAATCAAACAATCATTAGACACAAAACAAGAGGAAGTTCTTTCCGTTCCTACGCTCGATGAAAAAGACCATATCATGTATATCACTTCTAATCCAGCAAATGAAAACGAAATAGTGATTGCGACGATGAACGGGGATATTTTTATGACAAAAAATAACGGTGCAAGCTGGACAAAACTAGCATCGAAAGGGAAAATATAAAAAGACATGCGGGTGCGTGTCTTTTTGCTTACTGAAAATATATCGCTCCACAATTTCTGCAAAATTCATTGCTACAATATAGACATCAGATAGAGAAGAAGGTGAGAAGAAGGGTGTATTCGTTCTTGAGTCAAATCAGTAACTTTCTAAGTCAACCGTTTCTTAATATGGCAAATAGCATGACAGAGATTCCCATTTTGTCAGCCTTTCTTCTTGGCATCGTAGGAGCGATGGCTCCGTGTCAAATCACTAGTAATTTAGGAGCGATCACTTTATACAGTAATCAGTCCTTGCAAAAAGGAATTGCGTGGAAAGAGTTGTTCCTATTTATTTTTGGTAAAATTATTGCTTTTTCCGGTTTAGGTTTCATCGTTTGGCTGATGGGGAAAGAGATTCAAAGTACGCTAATATTGTATTTTCCGTGGTTAAGAAAGCTTATTGGTCCCATTCTCATTCTTGTAGGCTTATATTTGTTAGGGCTTTTTAAAATGTATTGGAACGTTACCTTGTTCAAAGTGCCTGAGAGATGGCGAAAAGGAAAAATCGGTTCGTTTTTCATGGGATTTGGCTTTTCATTAGCTTTTTGTCCAACGATGTTTGTGCTGTTTTTTGTCACTCTCATGCCTCTCGTCTATTCAACGTCTTATGGGGTACTATTACCGAGCATCTTTGCCGTTGGAACTTCTGTACCTGTTATTTTCTTTATCTTTATCCTTTGGTACTTAGGATTTAGCGGCACTGTAATGAAAAAAGGAAGACAAGTAGGGGGGATTGTTCAGAAAACAGCCGGAATCGTGATGGTTTTACTTGGTATATTAGATACGATCACTTATTGGTTTTAAAGTTAGGAAAAGGAGGGAAACTCAATG
>NZ_SDLG01000050.1:0-1356 GCF_013096965.1 Anoxybacillus sp. CHMUD | reverse complement strand
TCTCCCTTCCCACACAAGAGACTGAATATTCAGTCTCTTGTGTGGAGAAAATCAGTCCCCTATCAATTCAAATCCATTTCAGAGAAACCCTACCCCATTTACATTACACAAAATTCTTGACGGTACCCTCGTTTCAGGATGCTCATGTAAGTAATGAAAAATTTCTAGTAAACGATTTTGTAACTCAATATCTTCCATTCCCAACAACTCCTTTCACCACTTTTACACCAATTTACGTCGCTAAATAGACGCTAATTAAGTATAGAAATATCTCCTTCCTCTTCATATTTTAGCTTTTAGGTTCATTCAACATACTGAATCGTGATTCTGTTGTCAAGTATTTATAAACCTCCCATGATTTCCTAACTTTTATCCAAGATGTTTGATTCTAAAAATCTCTTATTAGAATCGACAAAATCAGACAAAAAATAGATTGACGCTTTCAGAAATAATATTTATTATTCATAATAACGTCTATTTCATGACAATTCAAAATTATAAAAAGTGGCATAGGGGGGGATTAATGATGAAAAAAGAGATATCTTTTAAGGCAGCCATCATTCCAGTCTTAGTAACAATTGTAGTAATGGCGATTACCATTGTTGTTCTCGAGAAAAGTCCACATATTCCATTGATTGTTGGAACAACTGTCGCCGCCCTTATTGCATGGCGTTCAGGATACAGGTGGAAAGAAATTGAAGAAGCGATGTATAATGGGATTCGTCTTGCTCTGCCGGCTATTGTTATCATTATGCTTGTCGGCTTAACCATTGGGGCTTGGATTGGCGGCGGGATTGTAGCAACAATGATTTATTACGGATTAAAGCTTTTGACACCTTCACTATTTTTAGTTTCAATCACGATTATATGCGTTGTTGTATCGTTAGCCATCGGAAGCTCATGGTCAACCATGGGGACAATAGGTGTCGCCGGAATGGGGATTGGACTAAGCATGGGGATCCCTGCGCCAATGGTTGCGGGTGCTATTATTTCCGGGGCTTATTTTGGCGATAAAATGTCACCGCTTTCAGACACTACAAACTTAGCTTCAGGCTTAACAAATACCGATTTGTTCGTCCATATTCGCCATATGCTATATACGACAATTCCCGGCTTACTTATTTCCTTAGCGGTGTATGCCTTTTTAGGGAGAAATTTTGGAAAGGGCAGCGCTGAAACAGCTGATATTCAACAAACGTTAGAGGTGTTGCAAGATCATTTTCTCATCTCTCCCTCTATAAATGTTGATATATCAACGGTTGTAGCCGTTTCAGGGGTGTCAAAAAAATATTTTTCGACAAAGTTTCTAACATTATTTCTTAAATATGTGTATATCTTACATTGACGGGGTACGCT
>NZ_SDLG01000004.1:0-182375 GCF_013096965.1 Anoxybacillus sp. CHMUD | reverse complement strand
AATGAAAAAAGGAAGACAAGTAGGGGGGATTGTTCAGAAAACAGCCGGAATCGTGATGGTTTTACTTGGTATATTAGATACGATCACTTATTGGTTTTAAAGTTAGGAAAAGGAGGGAAACTCAATGATGTTTGGCGGTTCTTTCATGATGGTTGGGATCATGTTATTTTGGGTTGTATTAATCGCCGTTGGTTTTTATCTCTTATATCGTTTTATCAATGGTCGTAAAGAAGAACTCTCTCCGATAGAAATATTGAAAGTACGATTAGCCAAAGGAGAGATCTCTTTAGATGAATTTGAACGGCTGTCGAAAAAATGTGAATAAATGATGAAAAATTGTTGACGATAACGATGTGTCAACAATCTCTTTTGTTGTGTTGTATACCCATTACCGGTATAATGTAATCAGAGAGGTGATATTTCATGAACCATTGTGAAGATCATAATATGGATAAAAAAATGGTTCCACGAACGGAACAGGAAATCGAAAGCATTATGAAGCGCTTGAAGCGTATTGAAGGACAAGTGCGCGGGGTGCAAAAAATGGTCGAAGACAATCGGTATTGCATCGATATTTTAGTGCAAATTTCTGCGATTACGGCCGCGTTAAATAAAGTCGGATTGAATTTGTTAGAACGCCATGTCAGCCATTGCGTTTCCAAGGCGATCCGTGAAGGAAGCGGAGAAGAATCCATTCGTGAATTAATGGATGTCATTAAGCAATTTTCAAAGTAAGGGAGGGAAAGGTGGATGGATGAACAAAGAACCGTGACACTGAAGGTGACTGGCATGACATGTGCCGCGTGTGCCAATCGGATTGAGAAAGTACTAAATAAGATGGATGGAGTAGAAGCCAATGTCAATTTGGCGATGGAAAAAGCGACGATTCAATACGATCCATCGAAACAAACAATCGCCGATATCGAAACGAAAATTGAGAATCTGGGGTATGGCGTTGCGACAGAAAAAGTGACGCTCGATATTGAAGGGATGACATGCGCGGCATGTGCGACACGGATTGAAAAAGGGTTAAATCGGATGGAAGGTGTGACAAGCGCTGCTGTAAACTTGGCGACAAACAGTGCTGTTGTCGAATACAAGGAAGGCGTTACATCTGTCGAAGACATTTTAGAAAAAATCAAAAAGCTTGGGTACAAGGGGCAGATTCGAAACGAAGAACAAGACGATGCTGGCCGGAAAGAAGAGCGGCTTAAACAAAAACAACGGCAGCTTGCCATTTCTATTATCTTATCACTGCCTTTGCTTTATACGATGATTGCTCATATGCCGTTTGATATAGGCTTACCGATGCCGCATCTGCTGATGAATCCGTGGTTCCAGCTTCTTTTAGCTACACCCGTTCAGTTCTACATCGGCGGTCCCTTCTATGTCGGGGCGTACCGGGCGTTACGAAATAAGAGCGCAAACATGGACGTCCTCGTGGCGCTTGGAACATCAGCCGCATACTTTTACAGCTTGTATGAAGCTTTTCGGACGCTTGGGAATCCTGAATATATGCCAAGATTATATTTTGAAACGAGCGCCGTCTTGATTACGCTTGTGCTTGTCGGCAAATACTTTGAGGATCTTGCGAAAGGGAGAACAACAGAAGCTATCTCTAAGCTGTTGAGCCTTCAGGCAAAGGAAGCGACTGTCATCCGTAACGGGGAGGAAAGAAAGGTTCCGCTCGAGGAAGTGGTGATCGGCGATACGATTCTTGTCAAGCCAGGAGAAAAAATCCCGGTAGACGGTACGGTCATCGCCGGGGCATCTTCCGTAGATGAATCGATGATTACTGGTGAATCGATTCCAGTTGATAAGAAGGAAGGCGACTATGTGATCGGGGCAACCATTAATACAAATGGGGTACTGACCATTCGCGCAGAAAAAGTAGGGAAAGATACCGCGCTCGCCAATATCATAAAAATCGTTGAGGAGGCGCAAGGATCGAAAGCACCGATTCAGCGGATGGCGGACACGATCTCTGGCATTTTCGTCCCAATCGTTGTCGGCATTGCTGTCGTTGCATTCATTATATGGTACTTCTTTGTTGCGCCGGGGGATTTGGTAAAAGCGCTTGAGGTGGCTATCGCCGTTCTCGTCATTGCGTGTCCTTGTGCGCTCGGTCTTGCAACGCCGACATCGATTATGGTCGGTACAGGTAAAGGGGCAGAACAAGGGATTCTCTTTAAAGGAGGTGAGTACCTAGAGGGAACGCATAAAATCAATGCCGTATTACTGGATAAAACAGGAACAGTGACAAAAGGAAAACCGGAAGTGACAGATGTATTGTCATTCCAAGAAAACATGATCGATTATGCTGTTTCGGCCGAGAGCGCTTCAGAACATCCATTGGCACAAGCGATTGTGGCTTACGGAAAAGAAAACGGAATTATCGCGCAACCGTTGACACATTTCTCTGCGCTTGTTGGGCATGGAATTGAAGCAGTGGTGAACGGGAAACACGTGCTCATCGGCACGCGCAAGTTAATGAACGAACGTGCAGTCAATATTGCCGAACATGAGGAGCGAATGATAAAGCTTGAAAGCGAAGGAAAGACGGTCATGCTCATTGCGATCGATGGACAGCTTGCTGGAATGATCGCTGTTGCCGATACGATCAAGGAGACATCAAAGCAAGCGATTGCGACATTAAAACAAATGGGCATCGATGTATATATGGTGACAGGTGACAATAAACGAACAGCTGAAGCTATCGCCAAGCAAGTAGGTATTGAATATGTGTATGCGGAAGTGCTTCCAGAACAGAAAGCAGCGATCGTTGAACAGTTGCAAAAGCAAGGGAAACGAGTGGCGATGGTCGGTGATGGAATTAATGACGCACCAGCTCTTGCGAAAGCGGATATTGGGATGGCGATTGGCACAGGTGCAGATGTCGCAATTGAAACGGCAGATGTAACGCTCGTTGGTGGTGACTTGATGCATATTCCACAAGCGATTGAACTGAGCCGACAAACGATGCGCAACATTCGACAAAACTTATTTTGGGCATTATTTTATAATAGCGTTGGCATTCCAGTCGCTGCAGCTGGGTTATTACAACCATGGATCGCTGGGGCAGCGATGGCATTTAGCTCTGTATCCGTTGTGACAAACGCGCTTCGTTTGAAACGCGTGAAAATATAAACATTTAAGGAGGAATGGATGATGACGATTACATTACAAGTACAAGGAATGACATGCGGACATTGCAAAGCGGCGGTGACAAATGCACTTCAAACGTTAGATGGCGTCAGCCGTGTAGGGGTGCATTTGCAAGGGGGTACGGTCGATGTCGAGTATGATGAAACAAAGGTCAGCGTAGAAAAACTGAAAGAAGCGATTGAAGAGCAAGGATATGATGTGAAATAACTGTATTTGCTAATTGAATTTTGAGCCACTCCGATTACATCCTTGTGAGCCACTTAAAAATTGATAAATGGTAAATCTGTGGCGTCTTGACATGGAGCCTCTAGAGGCATGATTTCACTCGAAAGGCGACACATCAAGGTGTTTCGATAGGCAACAAGCCTATCATGCCTCTCACTCCATATCAAGACGGTGTTTTCGATGGAAATGGAGTGGCTCACGTTTTTACGAGCGAAGTGGCTCAATTTTATGTTAGCAAAAACAATAACATACGGAAGGTGTCCCGAAGTGATGACGGGGCACTTTTTACCGCCTAAGCGAGTTCTCGGCTGGGGAAAGTTTTTTCTTCTTGAAGCATATCGGGAAAGCGGGATGTTATAATGAAAATAACAGGCGCGGAAAAAAGGGGGGATTTATTTGCTATCGCAGCAAGACATCCTTAATGAAATGTCGAAATGTTTAGATTTATGGAAGAAAAAGTATGGTGTGAAGCGAATCGGGTTATTTGGCTCGTACAGTCGGGGAGAACAAAGGGAATCGAGTGACATTGATGTGTTAGTAGAATTTATGGATGATGCAATGACGTTTGATCATTATATGGGGTTGAAACTGAGTTTGGAAGATCATTTTCAAAAAACAGTGGATTTAGTGATTGTAGATGATATTAAGCCGGCATTAAAGCCAATTATTTTAAGAGGTGCTAAGTATGCAGAGGGATCCTAGCGTCTTTTTGCAAGATATTTTGGTCGCTGCAGAAAAAATTGAGAAGTACACCCAAGGGCTTTCTTATGATGACTTTCTAGATAATGATTTAATATCAGATGCGATGCGGTCATTAAAAACATATTAGTAATCGGAGAAGCAGCAAAAAACATTCCAGACGAAATTAGACAGGCATCCCCACATATCGAGTGGAGAAAGATGGCTGGCATGAGGGATATGATGATCCACGGTTATTTCTCCATTAATTACCGAATTGTTTGGGATGTTGTTCGAAATAAGATTCCTGTATTAAAACAGCACGTTGAACGATTGCTAAATGAAAGTTAGATTTCAATTCAAACCATATGCGCTGTTTGGGAATAGCTTGTTATTCAAAAGGTGCTGATCCCAAGACGCATTCGCGTTTTTGATCAGCACCTTCAGCTTTTTTATTCCCCTTTATTCGTTGTGTCATTCGGATCTGGGGTATAGTCCGATTTGTAATCGGTATATTTTACTTCTGTGACCATTCCCGCTGAAGCATGATGCAAGTCATGGCAATGGAACATCCAATTTCCCGGATTATCCGCTTTAAACGCGACGACATATTCTTCACCAGGGTTTACATTTAACGAATCCTTAATCAATGGAGAGCCTGTGACTGGCTTGCCGTTTTTGCTTAATACTTGGAAGAAATGTCCGTGTAAATGCATCGGATGTACATCCATAGGTGAATTGTTCACTATTTTTACTTTTACTAAATCTCCTGTCTTCACATTGATCGGCGCTGTGTCAGGATACGTTTTCCCATTAATCGTGTAGACCATGCCATCTTTGCCCATGGCTGTTCCTAAATCCATTGTGTACTCTACATCATATTTTTGGTCTAGTGTAAATTGACCTACTTCATATTTTCCGTATGTTGTCATATCCACAACAGGGAGGTTTTCTTTTGCATTTTCTTTATCCGTATTGTTTGTCTGGTCTTCGTATTGAATTTTCACTTTCATGCCATCGGTACCTTTCATATTCCCGTGACATTCTAGTAACCATTCACCCGGGTTATTGGCGATAAACTCAATGTCGTAGCGCTCACCGGGAGCGATATTCAACAGTTCATCTTTGATTGGTTGCGGGTTCTTTAACGGTTGGCCGTCTGTTGCGACAATTTTAAACTCATGTCCATGCAAATGAAGCTTGTGGGACATATATCCTGCATTGACAAGACGAAGTCGCACTTTTTCGCCTTTTTTCACTTTTAATGGTTGGACAGCAGTCCCGCTTTTTCCGTTAATCGTGAAAATATCGTACATATTCATGTTATGTCCCATGCTGTTCATATCCATTTGTTGGCCATCGGAACTATTTCCATGTCCCATATTACTATGATCCATGCCACTCATATTCATGTTCATATTGCTTTCGGCGTCCGGGTCGCTCATCCATTCATCTAACACAAGTGTATAATCTCGATCTACTTTTTCTTCATTTTTCGGTTCTACGATTAATGTACCGTATAATCCCTTGTCCACTTGCTCGGCGCTTTTTTGATGGGAATGATAAAAATACGTTCCCGGCACGGTTGCTGTAAATTCATACGTAAACGTTTCACCCGGTTTAATGGCGTCCATCGTGACACCCGGTACTCCATCTTGGTTATTTGGAACAGGGTAGCCGTGCCAGTGAATCGTGATCGGTTCTGGCAATTCATTTTTTAAAACAATTTTCACATTATCCCCTTGTTTTACGCGAATTTGCGCACCGGGTACCGATCCATTATACGTGTAGACCGGAAGTTTGACTTGATCATTTATTTGTAATAATGCTTCCTTAGCAGTAAGATTAATCTCTTTCCCAGATAATACTTCTGTATTGGTTGCCAAAGGTAATTGCTGCTTACTGGATTCATTAGAAGTATTTTCTTTTTTTGTATTCATGTTGGACATGTCGTGTCCTTGCATCGAAGAATTATTTGAGCAAGCTGCACTCAGCGCAATGACTCCCACCAATACGGTTCCTAACCATAATTTCTTCATCGCTTTCCCTCCATAAACTTGTGATGTAAGTCATAGTAACATCATCATAAAAAAGAAATGTGCAAAATGTATGGAGAAAAGCTTATAAAGACAGTGGTCAAAATTTATGGTATAGTCTTTTATGTGAATGAGAGTTTTTGTTCATCATTTCTCCACATTTTATTGTTTAAATAAAATAGCAAAAACGAAACAGCAAGTTTAATCATTCTCATGTGCAAAATGACGACTAGATGGAGGAAACTGTAGGATGTGTGGTTTTGTTGGCTATATCTCTGATGTTCCGAAAGAGATAAATAGTAACTGGAAAGAAACGTTCCAAAATATGAACGATCTGATCACTCATCGTGGTCCGGATGATTATGGCTATTTTTTTGATGAGCATGTAAGTTTTGGATTTCGACGTTTAAGTATTATTGACCTTGAAAGTGGACATCAGCCACTATGTTATGAAAATGAGAGATATTGGATTATATTTAACGGGGAAATTTACAACTACGTCGAGTTGCGTGACGAATTAATCAAGAAAGGGTGTTCGTTTTCTACCCATTCTGATACAGAAGTGATCGTTGCTTTATATAGTATTGAAAAAGAAAACGTGGTAAATAAACTTCGTGGCATGTTTGCATTTGTGATTTGGGATAAACAAGAGAAAGAAATTTTCGCAGCACGTGACCCGTTCGGGATTAAACCGTTTTTTTATGTAGAAAAAGACGATCATCTATTTGTCGCTTCTGAAAAGAAGAGCATTTTATATGCTCTTGAACACGACGAACTAAATCATGAAGCTTTGCAACATTATTTAACCTTTCAATATGTTCCAGAGCCATTGACAATGTCTGCTCACATTCGTAAGCTAGAACCTGGACATTATATGAAGAAAAAAATAGGAGAAAAATTAAATATCCAGCGCTATTGGAAGGCTACATTTCATCCAATTAATCAATCGGAAAGTGAACTCGTCAAAGAAATTCGACAAGCGTTGTTTGATTCGGTAAGTATTCATATGCGTAGCGATGTTCCGGTCGGCTCATTTTTGTCAGGAGGAATTGATTCTTCGCTTATTGTAGCTATTGCAAAACAATTTCATCCGCATATCAAAACATTTTCAGTTGGATTTGCGAGAGAAGGATTTAATGAAATTGATGTAGCAAAAGAAACGGCAGAAAAGTTAGGAGTTGAAAACATCAGTTACATCATTTCTCCAGACGAATATGTGGAGGAATTGCCGAAAATTATATGGCACATGGACGATCCATTAGCAGATCCTGCAGCCGTCCCTCTTTATTTCGTAGCAAGAGAGGCTAGAAAACATGTAACCGTTGTTCTTTCTGGTGAAGGGGCGGATGAGTTGTTCGGGGGATATAACATTTATCACGAACCAAAATCTTTACAAATATTCGAGAAAATACCGAGTTTCATACGATCTATTTTAGCGATGATCGCAAAAGTATTGCCAGACGGGGTAAAGGGGAAAAGTTTTATTGAACGTGGGATCACTCCAATCGAACAACGTTACATTGGCAATGCAAAGATGTATAGTGAGCGGGAAAAGAGAGAATTGTTGAAAGTATATGATCCAAATGTATCATACACCAACATTACCGCACCGTTTTATCACGAAACAGAAGGATATCCTCCGATCAACCGAATGCAACATATTGATATTCATACATGGTTGCGAGGCGATATTTTGTTGAAGGCAGATAAAATGACAATGGCTCATTCTTTAGAACTGCGCGTCCCTTTTCTTGATAAAAAAGTATTCGAAGTAGCCACGAAAATCGCCCCAGAAATGAAAGTCAAAAATAAAACAACCAAGTATATTTTGCGAAAAGCAGCAGAAGGAATTGTTCCGGATCATGTTTTACATCGCAAAAAGCTAGGCTTTCCTGTTCCTATTCGGCATTGGTTAAAAGATGAAATATATGACTGGGCGAAACGTACGATAAAAGAAAGTGAAACAGATCATCTATTTCATAAAGATGTATTGTATCGTCTGCTAGAGGAACATTGTCAAAACAAAGCGGATCATAGTCGGAAAGTATGGACAGTACTCACTTTCATGGTTTGGCATCAAGTGTATGTCGAGAAAAAATATCACTTTATGAATGAAGAAGAAAAAATAAAACTGTTCGTGTAAATGGTTAGTTATGTTCGGAGCTTCTTTTTATCTAGGAGCTCCTTTTTTATTGCGTTTTATGCATACAATAATATAAAAAAGGGGAATACGAAAATGAAAAAATGGATGATTATGGTTATGAGTTTTTTTCTTTCTGCTTGTCATGTATCGAAAGCAGAAAAACAAGAGGCGTATAAAGAAGGAGATCACATCGCATACGAAGTGATTACAGTTGAACAGCTTCCACAGCATATGAAAGCATTGTATGAAAAACAGCATAAACAATTTCAAACGTACACCGTTAAACAAGATGATGTCACGTATGCGATTATTCATCTCGGGGAAAGAAAAACAGGTGGATATGGGGTTGAAGTGATTGAGGTCCGATATAAAAAAGGCAAAGCAATTGTCTATTATAAAGAACAAAAGCCAGCACCAGATGCAATCGTCACACAAGCGTTAACGTATCCGAAAGTCGCTATCAAAATAAAAACAGCGATTCCGATTGAAATAAAGAAAAAATAGCTCTATGTTTCGTGCATAGAGCTATTTGTCTGCGGTAATCGCATCCGCTACAATCCATCCTGATAATGCGCAACCGAGCGAGCCTGCACCTGGAAATACAGTATCGCCGCAAAGCCAAAGTCCTTCGACATTCGTTTGCGGTGCATACGTAGACAATAAACTGAAGACACCGTTTGGAATATATCCTCCTACCTTTCCGAACGCCCGGTGTGTAAAGCGAGCAAATGTCACAGGGGTACCAATCAGTTGGATATGCACATTTGTCAAAGGGAATGTTTTGCTGACACGTTGCAATATTTGTTCTGTAAGCATCTTTTTCTGTTCATCATACGCATGACGATTCCACCAATGAAGTGGTTCTGTATGGGTAGAAATAGTTATAGAACGTTTCCCAACAGGTGCCATTTGTTGATCGAACGGTGCGGAAGCGGACAATAGAAATTGATTTCCTTCACTCATCGGTTTTGTTCGATCGACGATAAATTGGTGGTATAAGCTATCTGTCTGAAAGCTGTCGTCTACTCCCATGTAAATTGTAAACGCTCCCCAAGCCGGGCGCTTTTTTTCTTTTTCTTCACGAATCGAAAATGTACATTTAATAGAATCATCTAAAATGGCAAAAATACTATGGACAGAGCCGTTAAATACAACATGTTTCGCTTCATATGTTTGTTTTCGGTTTGTCGTCACGAGCCAATGGCGCTCTTTGCGAATAGAAATGACTTTTTCACGCATCCGTAGCTCTCCGCCAAGTTGCTTGTAACGTTCTGCAAGTGCATCAACAACAGTAGCAAGCCCTCCCTCCACGTAAAACGCTCCACGATGAAAGATGCTTAAGGCAACGGCACCAAGCAAAGCGGGACAACGTTCAACCGTTGTTTGTACACTATCAACGAGTTGGCCGTTTAAAAAGGCAATGAATGTCTCGTCACGAATGCCATAATGTTCGAGGCGTTTCGCAATCGATTGAAATAAAAATGGTGTGGCGCGCAATAATTTTCGATCAGCTTTTTGTAGCGCTTCGAATATATGTTTCATTGTTTTTGGTGGGATCATCGGTCGTTCGTATACAAAAGAAAGTAGTGCGTCCGCCAGAGAAAACATTTCTTCAAAAAAGTGGACGATGGCTGCGCTATCTTTTGGGAATTGTTGTGCAATTTCTTCAAACCAACGTTCTTTTTGTTGGTAATAACGAATCGTCCGATCGGGAAAATGTACGTCCATAATTGTATCTAATAAATGAACAGGAAGAGGAGATATGTCGAGTTCATGAAACAACTTTGAAAATACACCGTTTTCTTCAAAGCCCATCCCAAGCGTTGCTCCTGCTTGAAAACGAAACGACTGTCGTTCAAATTTTCCTGCACATCCGCCGAGTTCGTTTGCAGCTTCAAATGTCAAGGTGCGATATCCTTTTTTCGCAAGAAGCGCACTTGCTGTTATTCCTCCAAATCCTGTTCCAATGATAATGACATCGTACAATATAGTCACCTTCTTTTTTTATTTTTATTTTATTATACAATTATTAAACAAATGTTGTACAATAAGAACGTGTAAAAGATGAAAGGATGGGATATATGCATACAGCAGTTGTTTGGTTTCGCCGAGATTTTTCGTCTGCACGATCATACAGCGCTCGTTCATCATCTTTGGTGAGGAGACTCCCACTTCAACGACCAAAGGGAGTAAGTGGGAGAGGAATCGCTTTTTTTGTGTTTTTGTGTCACTAAAAAATATGATATAATATATTTAGTGAAAGAGAGGTGAGACAAATGGACATGACGTTAACAGCCAAAATAAAAATTTACCCAACGGCGGAACAAGCAGAAGTATTGAAAGCCACCCTTTCCGCTTATCGACAAGCATGCAACGCTGTATCTGTTGTGATTTTTGACACAAAAGTGCTTGCACAAGCCAAGTTGCACGACATGACCTATCGTCCACTTCGAGCAAACTACGCGTTGCGTTCGCAAATGGCGCAATCTGTGATCAAGACGGTGATCGCTAGATACCGTTCCCTAAAAAGCAATGGTCATGAATGGACATTGGTTCGCTTTAAAAAACCTGAATATGATCTCGTTTGGAATCGAGATTATTCGCTTGTTCAAGGATTATTTTCTGTCAATACACTAGAAGGACGGATTAAAGTGCCGTTCGAACCAAAAGGCATGGAACAATATTTTGATGGCTCATGGACGTTTGGTACAGCCAAACTCGTCTATAAGCATAACCAATTCTTTTTGCACATCCCTATGACCAAAACGATTCCAACCGTAGATGAACACAACATTCGCCAAGTGGTCGGTGTCGATGTAGGGGTTAACTTTCTTGCAACAGCTTATGATTCGCAAGGGAAAACCACCTTTTTTAACGGACGAAAAATCAAGCATATGCGTGCGAAGTACAAACGAATGCGAAAAACCCTCCAGCAAAAAGGGACGGCTTCTGCGCGTCGGAAGTTGAAAACAATCGGACAACGAGAAAACCGTTGGATGACGGATGTGAACCATGCTGTCACGAAGGCACTCGTTCGTCAATATGGAGAACGTACCCTTTTTGTATTAGAAGATTTAACAGGCATTCGTGAAAAAACAGAACGTGTACGTATCCATGACCGATATGAAACCGTATCGTGGGCTTTTTATCAGTTCCGTCACATGTTAGAGTATAAGGCACGTTTGCATGGGGCAAAAGTGATGGTGGTTGCTCCGCATTACACCTCTTTGACATGTCCAAAGTGTGGTCATACGGAAAAAGCCAATCGAAACAAGCGTACACACACCTTTTGTTGCCGAACATGCGGATACACCTCAAACGATGACCGCATTGGTGCCATGAACCTTCAACGAAAAGGAATAGAGTACATCGTTGAAGGAACGACACAGGCATGACCTGCGTCGTTGGGCAGTTGTCAACCTGCCCCTGATGCAACCCCAAGTCAAGGAAGGAGGACCAAGTCCGCTCGCACTTCTGGGGAGTTGCAAGCCCCCACTTCAAGCGTTAGCTAAGTGGGGGTAGTTGACGAGCCATGGAAAAGCAATATCAAAACCGATTACCCTGCGCCAACTGTCGATCATCAACTGCAACGTCAACGTGCGATTGCGTTGTTTCGGATGAATGAGTGAGTATAAAAGCCTGCTTGATGAAGTGGGCTTTTATCTTTTTCGTCATTAGTCAATCAATTTTGTGAAGGATTATAAAACAAGAAAAAAGAATAGAAATAACTATCATCGATGTCGGACGTATGTCATCAAAAGGAATGGAGGAAAATGGGATGAGAACAGCAATCGAAAGAAAGAAGTTTTATATTAACGGCGAATGGGTCGAAGCAAAGATGTACACTAAGCTTTTATCCCCGTATTCTAGTGAAGTGTTAGCGGAGATTCCGCTTGCGACAGAACGTGATGTCAAGCAGGCGATTGCGGCTGCGTATGAAGCGCGGCAAGTGATGGCGAAAATGCCGGCACACGAGCGGGCGGCGATTTTAGAGAAAGTGGTAGCTTTATTGCAACAACGCGCAAACGAAGCGGCTACGATCATTGCGAAAGAAGCTGCAAAACCGATCACGACCGCTAAAGCGGAAGTAGCTCGGACAATTCAAACGTATAAATTTGCGGCGGAAGAGGCGAAGCGAATTCATGGGGAGACGATTCCGCTCGATGCTGCGCCGGGCGGGGAACATCGTGTCGCTTTTACGGTCAGAGAACCGATTGGGGTGATTGGGGCGATTACGCCGTTTAATTTTCCGATGAATTTAGTAGCACATAAACTAGGTCCTGCGATTGCAGCAGGAAACACCGTTGTATTGAAACCTGCGAGCCAAACGCCGCTTTCTGCCTACTTTATTGCCGAATTATTTGAGCAGGCAGGACTGCCAAACGGAGCGCTTAATGTCGTGACCGGAAGCGGAAAAACAGTTGGCGATCAAATTGTGACAGATTCACGTGTTCGCATGATCACATTTACAGGAAGTCCAGAAGTAGGGATTGCTATTCGTAACAAAGCTGGCTTAAAACGCGTCACGCTAGAGTTAGGGTCAAACTCAGCGGTTATTATCGATGAACAAGTCGATATCGAACGAATCATTCCGCGGTGCGTTGTCGGTGCTTTCTCGTTCCAAGGGCAAGTGTGCATTTCGTTGCAACGTATTTACGTGCATGAAAAACGGTATAAAGAATTCGTCGAAAAGTTTGTGGCAGCGGTGAAGCAGTTGAAAGTTGGTGACCCGCTTGATCCGAAGACAGACATTTCGGCTCTTATTTCTGAAAAAGATGTCGAGCGTTCGCTAGAGTGGATTGAAGAAGCGAAACGAGGTGGTGCTGTTGTTGCCATTGGTGGGGAGAGACAAGGAAATATTTTGTTGCCAACGGTCATTTTAGATGCGGCGCCAACGATGAAAGTATCGTGCCAAGAAGTATTTGCGCCAATTGTTTTGATTAATCAAGTGTCTTCCGTCGACGAAGCGATTGATCTTGTCAACGATTCACGCTACGGGTTACAAGCCGGCATCTATACAGACAACGTTCATACTGCTTGGGAAGCAGCGGAGAAACTGCATGTCGGAGGGGTGATTATTAACGATATTCCAACGTTTCGTGTCGATCATATGCCGTATGGTGGGGTAAAAGAAAGCGGATTTGGGCGCGAAGGTATTCGATATGCAATCGAAGAAATGACAGAATTAAAGCTGATTATCTTTAATCGGAATCGGTAATCTGGTAATTTTGGTATCCCAGTCAGTCAACTTATTTTTCGCCAAGAGCCGCTAGGTTTGTCGATCCAAATAGTCGTAACGATTTTTCAAAACTTTTTAACTTGCATGCCAAAGGAGTGCTCTGCTCCCGCTCCTTTGGCTATGTTTGTTCGGTTATTTACGTATAACAGGAACCCATAATTCATTTTCAGGAAGATGATCCGGTGCATAATAACATTCAATACACGGAGCATCAGCAAGTTCATATTGAGGAAAAGGAAGCCATTCATATAATTGATTCCACGCCTCAGTTACGTTTGAAATCACCACCCACGTGTCATGTTTGATCGTCATATATTGCATATCGCTCGGAACTTCCCCATCATAACGTATTCCCATAAAATAAGTAAACTGTTCGTCTGTTATTTTAGCTTCTTCCCCACAAACACCCAACAGCCCTTCAAGTGTGCATTTTGGATGCTCCCATGAGAGATCGATCAGTTTTTGCATAAATCCATCTTGTTCGGCATGAGCCCAAAGCGAAGGAATCATTTGGAATGCTTCGTCTGTTTTCACGCGGTACCCTTTTCCTACAATGGTTAATTCAAATGGAATCGTCTCAATTTTGTGCTCCATGTTTGATAGCTCCTTTTATTGATATGGATATTTTTGTATGAGTTGAAATTCCTCACCTTTTTATATTAACATAAAAATCCAATATGAATTTGTAAATTTTTTAAGAAGGTGTTGCATGACATTGAATAACATCGTTACGTTGTTTCGTTTTATTGTTGTTGGAGTGAGTAATACATTTGTGGATTTTTTGTTATTTTTCTCCCTCATAGCACTTCATGTGCCATATATGTGGGCACAAATGTTTGGCTATAGTGCAGGTGTGATCAATAGCTACATATGGAATCGGGCGTGGACGTTTCGATCAGTAGGAGGGGGGAAAAAACAATTCGTTCGTTTTCTTGCCGTAAACCTTTGTTCTCTCATCGTGACGATCATGATGCTACACGGTTTCAGAGAAATGTTTCCGATTGTTTTAAACAAAATGATAGCGACGATAAGCGGAATGGCGATCAACTGGATCGGAAGTCGTATGTGGGTGTTTTCTGAAAAAATGTGTTGTAAAGAAAAGTGACATATATTTTTAAATATTAAGAAAAAATGTTTGTTTTATTCACTTTTTATGTTATATTAATGTTATTAAATATAACATAAGGGGGCGTGTGTATGTTTTTGTTAAAGAAGAGGTTGAATGTACAAGAATCTAGTGGAGAGAAGTCGAGTGGGATACTAAGTCAAATTGAAGTGGCGGCTGACCAACTAAAAGCAGTTGTAGAGCAAATGAAATTAGCTGCCGATTCACTTGATCGAACATCGAGTGCTACACAACAAAGCACTGTACAGCTGATCGATCGTTTAGAAAAAACAGTAATTTATACGATGCAAGTAGAAGAAAAGACGAAGATGATTGAACAGTCGGCGTTGAAAATTTCAGATGTTTCCCAGCGTATTCATGCAGACAGCGAAGCATCTTGCAATGAACTTATTCGGTCATTACGTTCATTAGAAAATCTTCAACGTGAAATGAACGATCTGCGGGCAGGGCATTATGCATTACTTCGTCAAATGGAAATGTTAGTAGAGCGTTCACAGGAAATTCATCACATTCTTTCAACGATCGCCTCTATTTCGCAACGGACGAGTATTTTAGCATTAAATGCAAATATTGAATCAGCGCGTGCGGGTGAACATGGGAAGGGATTTTCTGTTGTCGCCAATGAAGTTGGAAAATTAGCTAATCAAACATCGGTTGCTGTGGAACAAACTCGTGACATTTTGTCGTCGATTCAATCAGAGATTGCATCGACAATGCACATGGTGAAAACAGAGACAGAACAAATTGAAAACGGATCAAGCGAAATGAATAACGTCCTTTCTCTTCTGACTGATTTTAAAGAAAGGCTTCATCATATGACGGCTATGGCGTATGATTCATCGCAATCAGTCGAAGAACAAACGGGAAGCATGCAAGAAATTTCCGCTTTGCTTGCATATATTTCTTCACTCGCGTTAGAAAATAAAGACCACGCGCATGAGGTTGCGAAACATATGGAAATACAGCATGGAAATGTCGAGCAAATGTTACGGGTTAACGAAGCGATTGAAAAAACATCAAACGAGTTACAAACAATTATAAAAAAAGATGAACAAGAGCAAATGTTTTCTGTGGATTTACATGTGATTGAACGGATGAAAGGAAAACTCACATCATTTTTACATGCTTATCCACTCGACTGTTTAGATGTGAGAGAACATGAGAAATGTTTAAATGAGTTTTTGCGGACGAATGACAATGTGGAAGCTGTTTGGTCAAATCGCATTGATGGGACGTTCATTTACTCAAATCCTCCAGCCGGTCTTGTCAATGCGAAAGCGAGACCGTGGTTCGTTGAGGCCGCTAAAGGTAATGTGTACGTTTCCTCTATATATACATCAGCGCTGACAAAGCGTCCATGTTTGACCATTTCAGCGCCAATTGTCCAAAAAGGTCAAGTAGTTGGAGTTGTCGGCATCGATTTGTCTATGTAGTCACACAGTAAGCCAGTTGCGCTTATCAGCTGGCTTACTGGTATTGATTTAACGTAGCAAAAAATTGTTTTACGAACTGATAAAATACGTTGACAGAAGGTGCAAGATCACATTTTGGTAAAATGATTCCGACGTTGCGACGAACGAGCGGAAATTCGATCGGGACTTTCGCTGTATAACGAAGTGTCGTTCCGTAAAATGTACTTTCAGGGAGCAAAGTCACTCCAATTCCTGCTGAGACGAGTCCTTTAATTGCATCTAAATCTTCTCCTTCTGATGAAATGATCGGAGAAAAGCCGGCTTGCTTACAAGCATCTTCTACTATTTTTCGTAAAATAAATCCTTCTGGAAACATGACAAATGGCTCATGTCGTAATTCACTTAAAGTGATGCTTCGGTTTTGACTAAGTGGGTGATCTGTCGGAATGAGTGCGGCGAACGACTCGGTAAATAAAATATCCCCTTGAATGCCCTTTTCTTCAGTTGGCACGGGACCTAAGAAAGCCACATCAATTTCTCGCCTTTTCACTGCATCAATCAAAAACTTATATGACCCTTGACGCAAATGGAAAGAAATGTGCGGATGTTTTTGTTTAAATGTGGAAATGACCATTGGCATCGTATAGCTTGCGAGACTTGTTGGAAAACCAATTTTAATTGTTCCGCGCTCTGGATCTAAATATTCTTCAATTTGTTGCTTCGCATAGTCAATCGCTTTTAATGCCGATTCAATATGTTGTAAAAAGTGGCGGCCGATCGGTGTTAATTTTACGTTTCTTCCTTCACGTTCGAATAGCTTGACCCCGAGTTCATCCTCTAAATTTGCAATTTGACGACTAACAGCAGATTGAGCGACATGCAACGCTTCAGCAGCTTCTGACACATGTTCCCGTTTGGCAACTTCTGTGAAATAAACTAATTGTCTTAATTCCATTTTTTCCACCTCTTTCTATCGTTCTCGAAATGAGATGAATATTATCTAAATTATATATTGTTTATATAATTATTGAAACCTACAATTATACATACAAGATAACGGAATGGGGGATTCACATGAGAGGACTACCAAAGGCGCAAGGGTTGTACTGTCCACAATTTGAACATGATGCATGTGGGATCGGGTTATACGCCCACTTAAAAGGGGAAGCGTCTCATCATATTGTCAAGCAAGGTCTTCATATGTTGCGTCAATTAGAGCATCGCGGAGGTCAAGGGAGCGACCCGCAAACAGGTGACGGTGCTGGAATCATGGTGCAAATTCCTGATGATTATTTTCGATCCGTTTGTTCGTTTTCACTTCCTGCAAAAGGGCGTTACGGAGTCGGGATGGTCTTCTTTTTTGAGCATGACGAACAAAAGAGGGGCATTTTAGAACAGAAAATCAATGACATCATCTGCGAGGAAGGACAAACGTTGCTCGGATGGCGAGATGTACCTGTTAATGCCGGAAAACTCGGAACATTGGCTAAAAAAAGTCGTCCGTTTATTCGTCAGCTTTTTATCGCAGCGAGCGACGATATAACAGATGAACAACATTTTGAGCGAAAGTTATATGTCATTCGTAAACGAGCAGAAAAGTTAGTAAAAAACAATGAGTACTATTTTGCGAGTTTATCCAGTCGAACGATCGTTTACAAAGGGCTAGTCACCCCTGAGCAACTGGATGCTTTTTATATTGATTTACAAGATGAACGATTTCGCTCCGCGTTTGCGCTCGTTCACTCGCGTTTTAGCACAAACACGTTTCCGAGCTGGGAGCGGGCACATCCGAATCGTTATTTAATTCATAATGGGGAAATTAATACGCTACGAGGCAATATTCATTGGATGATGGCGCGAGAAAAACAATTTTCATCGCCTATGTTTGGTGATGATTTACAAAAAGTACTTCCGATTTTAGATACGAACGGAAGCGATTCTTCCATGCTTGATAATGCGTTTGAGTTTTTTGTGCTAGCTGGAAGGTCGCTCGCTGAAACGGCAATGATGCTCATTCCAGAGCCATGGTATTGGGATGAAGAGATGGATGATGATAAAAAAGCGTTTTATGAATATTATAGTTGTCTTATGGAGCCGTGGGACGGACCAACGGCCATCGTGTTCACGAATGGAAAACAAATTGGAGGGATTTTAGATCGCAATGGCCTTCGTCCAGCACGTTACTATGTGACAAAAGACGACTATATTATTTTTTCATCAGAAGTAGGTGTGATCGATGTAGAGCCGAACAATATTTTATACAAAGAACGATTAAGTCCTGGAAAAATGCTTTTTATTGATTTTGAACAAGGACGCATCGTTTCTGATGAAGAAATAAAAAAACAAATTGCCAATGAACGACCATATCGTCAATGGGTGAATGAACAAATGATTTCTATTGACGAATATGCCGAAGATGAGCAGGAACAACCGTTTAACAACCTTTTGACGTGGCAAAAAGCGTTTGGATATACGTATGAAGACGTGGAAAAAACAATCATTCCGATGGCAACGGAAGGAAAAGATCCAACAGGGGCGATGGGAAACGATACACCTTTAGCCGTCTTATCAGATCGACCGCAAAGTTTATTCAATTATTTTAAGCAGCTATTTGCACAAGTAACAAATCCACCGATCGATGCGATTCGTGAATACATCGTCACATCAACAGTGACGTTGCTTGGAAAAGAAGGAGATTTGTTGAATCCGGATGCATCTTGTGCTCGTCGCATTCGATTAGAGTCACCAATAATCACGAACAAACAATTAAACGCCATTCGAATGAGTCCGTATCGTGAATTTGCTAGTGTGACATTGTCAACAGTTTTTACACATAACTTAAAAGAAGCGTTAGATGAATTATGTCAAGCGGCGGATGAAGCGATTGCTTCTGGTGCAACGCTACTTATTTTATCTGACCGTTGCATAAACGAACAACGTGTAGCGATTCCGACACTTCTTGCGGTTAGCGCGGTACATCAACATCTTGTTCGAAAAGGGACACGTACGAAAGTCAGTTTAATTGTGGAAAGTGGAGAAGCGCGTGAGGTGCATCATTTCGCAGCGTTAATCGGATATGGAGCGGATGCAGTCAATCCGTATTTGGCATTTGCGACCATTCGAGAAGCGATTGAAAAAGGAGTGCTTCAATCGACATACGAAAAGGCAGTCGAAACATATAAAAAAGCGGCGACAGATGGCGTTGTGAAAGTGATGTCAAAAATGGGTATTTCAACCGTGCAAAGTTATCGTGGCGCGCAAATTTTTGAAGCGATCGGCATCGGGGATGATGTTATCGATCAATATTTCACCGGAACAGCGTCGCAAATTGGCGGAATCGGTTTGAATGAAATTGCCCAAGAAGCAAAAATGCGCCATATGCAAGCGTTTTTCACGTCTTATGATGAAACATTAGATTCTGGAAGTGAATTGCAATGGCGGAAAAACGGGGAACATCATGCGTTTAATCCGAAAACGATTCATACGTTACAATGGGCATGTCGAAAAAATGACTATGCGCTGTTTAAACAATATTCTGCGATGGCGAATGAAGAGCAGCTTACATTTTTACGTAATTTATTTGAGTTTGACGACACACGTACACCTATTCCGATTGAAGAAGTTGAACCGATAGAGGCGATTGTTCGTCGCTTTAAAACGGGGGCGATGTCGTACGGTTCATTGAGCCAAGAAGCACATGAAGCGCTTGCGATTGCGATGAATCGCATCGGTGGAAAAAGTAATAGTGGAGAAGGTGGTGAAGATCCTAGTCGCTATACAAGAGATGAAAATGGCGATTTCCGTCGCAGTGCAATTAAGCAAATCGCATCTGGCCGTTTCGGAGTGAAAAGCCATTATTTAGTTCATGCCGATGAGCTACAAATTAAAATGGCGCAAGGAGCAAAGCCTGGAGAAGGTGGTCAACTGCCTGCGAATAAAGTATATCCGTGGATCGGAAAAGTGCGTGGGTCTACGCCAGGTGTGGAACTTATTTCGCCACCACCGCATCATGACATTTATTCCATTGAAGATTTAGCACAGCTTATTTATGATTTGAAAAATGCAAATCGCGATGCGCGCATTAGTGTAAAACTCGTTGCAAAATCTGGTGTTGGCACGATCGCTGCAGGTGTGGCTAAAGGCGGGGCAGATGTGATCGTCATTAGCGGATATGACGGAGGGACAGGTGCTTCACCAAAAACAAGCATTAAACATGCGGGGCTTCCGTGGGAACTTGGTTTAGCTGAAACGCATCAAACGCTTATGTTAAATGGGTTGCGTGATCGCGTTGTATTAGAAACAGACGGAAAATTGATGACTGGTCGCGATGTCGTCATGGCGGCGTTATTTGGCGCTGAGGAATTTGGTTTTGCGACCGCTCCACTTGTCGTTTTAGGTTGCGTGATGATGCGCGTTTGCCATTTAGACACATGTCCGGTCGGTGTAGCAACACAAAATCCAAAATTGCGGGCAAAATTTACTGGAAAGCCAGAACATATCGTTAATTTCATGTATTTTATTGCTCAAGAGGTGCGTGAAATCATGGCGCAACTTGGCTTCCGTACGATCGAGGAAATGGTCGGACGCGTGGACGTATTAAAAATAAGTGAACGGGTAAAACGACATTGGAAAGCGAAACATCTTAAGTTGTCACGTTTGTTGCATCAAGTGGAAGGATCGCGCACGTTTTCTAAATCGCACGATCACCGTCTCGAACAAACGCTTGATTACCAAACGATTTTGCCAGCTGTCCAGCAAGCAATAGAGGAGAAAAAGCCTGTGCAATTGCACGTACGCATTAACAACGTACAGCGAACAGTCGGCACGATAGTAGGTAGCGAAGTATCAAAACGATTTGGTGAAGAAGGTCTTCCAGAAGATACGATTCAACTATATTTTCAAGGCTCAGCGGGGCAAAGCTTCGCAGCGTTCGTGCCAAAAGGAATGACGATGACATTAGTCGGTGATGCGAACGACTATGTTGGCAAAGGTTTATCAGGTGGAAAAGTGATCGTTCGTCCACCACACGAAGCTTCGTTTGCGTGCAGTGATCAAGTCATTATTGGAAATGTTGCATTTTACGGTGCGACAAGTGGAGAAGCGTATATTCGTGGTCGTGCTGGGGAGCGTTTTTGCGTCCGAAATAGTGGCGTTCATGCGGTTGTTGAAGGAGTTGGTGATCACGGCTGTGAGTATATGACAGGAGGACGTGTTGTTATCCTCGGCTCTGTTGGAAAAAATTTTGCTGCTGGAATGTCTGGTGGTGTAGCTTACGTATTCGCTTACGATGATACGTGGCAAAAAAACGCGAACTGTGAACTCGTTTTATTTGAGTCCTTAGTCGATGAAAAAGAAAGAAGCGATGTGCGCGAAATGATTGTGAAACATTACAAATATACAGAAAGTCCAAAGGCAGCATATGTGCTTGCGAATTGGGACGATGTAGTCAAACGGATCGTCAAAGTGATCCCGAAAAACTATAAATTGATGATTGAAACAATCGAGGCGATGAAGCAGCGTGGTTTATCACACGATGAAGCGGTATTTGAGGCGTTTGAAACGGTTGTAAACAAAAAAGGTGTGAAAGTGGTGGAAGCGGTCGCGAAATAGGCGAACGCTTCCGAATAGGTGAAAGGGGGAGAATGATGGGGAAAGCAACGGGATTTATGGAATATGTACGGGAGGAAGAAAAAAAGCGCGATCCGCTTTCCCGTTTACATGATTGGAATGAATATACGTTTCCATTTTCAACCGACACGTTAGCGAGACAAGGTGCGCGATGTATGGATTGCGGTACGCCGTTTTGTCATATGGGCATAGAGCTTCAAGGCTTGACATCTGGCTGTCCGATTCATAATCTCATCCCAGAATGGAACGACCTTGTGTATCGTGGAAGATGGAAAGAGGCGTTTGAACGGTTAGTGAAGACAAATAATTTCCCGGAATTTACAGGACGCGTTTGCCCAGCGCCGTGCGAAGGATCGTGTACAGTAGCGATTTCTGATCCGGCAGTAGCGATTAAAGGAATTGAACGAGCGATTATTGACAAAGCGTTTGAGGAAGGGTGGGTTCAACCGCGCATTCCGAAAAAGAGAACCGGAAAAAAGGTGGCCGTCATTGGCTCTGGTCCTGCAGGCTTAGCTTGTGCAGATGAACTAAATCAAGCTGGTCATTTTGTCACTGTGTATGAGCGCGCGGATCGAATTGGTGGTTTGTTGATGTACGGCATTCCGAATATGAAACTTGGAAAAGACGTTGTTGAGAGACGTGTACGCTTGCTTGAAAAAGAAGGAATTACGTTTGTTACAAACATAGAAGTCGGAAAAGATTTGACGATGGATGAGTTGCGCAAACAATATGATGCAATTGTGCTTTGTATCGGAGCACAAAAACAACGTGATCTTGTTTTAGAAGGACGCGAACTAGATGGCGTTCATTTAGCAATGGATTACTTGACCGTAACAACAAAATGGTTGTTGAATGGTGAAAAAGATGAAACGTTTATTGACGCAAAACATAAACACGTCATCGTTATTGGCGGGGGCGATACGGGGGCAGACTGCGTAGCAACGGCATTGCGGCAACAATGTAAAAGCGTTGTGCAATTCGGCAAACATCCGGCATTGCCAAAAGAGCGTACAAACGATAATCCATGGCCGCAATACCCGCTTGTATTTACAGTTGACTATGCATATGAAGAAGCGGAAGCGAAGTTCGGCAATGACCCGCGTCAATATTGTATTCAAACGAAAAAAATCGTTGGTGATGAGAGAGGGAGAGTAAAAGAACTGCATACGATCCAAATGGAAAAAATAATAGATGATCAAGGGCGTGCTGTATTTAAAGAAATTCCAGGTACAGAGAAAATATGGCCGTGTGATCTCGTATTGATCGCTATTGGTTTTGAAAGACCAGAACCGCAACTTTTACAACAGTTTGGAATCGAGACAATTAGTAAAGCATACAAGACGAATGTCGAAGGTGTATTTGTCGCAGGTGATGCAAGACGTGGACAAAGCCTTGTTGTTTGGGCGATTCATGAAGGACGCGAAGCAGCGAAAGAAATGAATCATTTTCTTATGGGGGATTGAGAGGGGGACATCTGCGAAAGTCCATATTTGAAAAACTCTTTTTCTGCGTTTTTTGTAGAAAAAGAGTTTTTTATTTTTAGAATTGTTTTTTTATTTTTAGAATTGTCATTTTATTTCAAAAAGTGTTACAATGTTTAACAAGTTCAGAAAAGATGGAGGGATTTGTTTTGCGTAGCGATATGATTAAAAAAGGATTCGATCGCGCACCACATCGTAGTTTATTGCGCGCAGCAGGAGTAAAAGAAGAAGATTTCAATAAACCGTTTATTGCGGTTGTCAACTCGTATATTGATATTATCCCAGGACATGTTCATTTACAAGAGTTTGGAAAAATTGTCAAAGAAGCTATTCGAGAAGCGGGCGGAGTACCATTTGAAATGAATACAATCGGAGTAGACGATGGCATTGCAATGGGACATATTGGTATGCGCTATTCATTGCCGAGCCGCGAAATTATAGCAGACTCTGTCGAAACAGTCGTTTCTGCACACTGGTTTGACGGGATGGTATGTATTCCAAACTGCGATAAAATTACCCCTGGTATGATGATGGCAGCAATGCGTTTAAACATCCCAACCATTTTTGTTAGCGGCGGACCGATGAAGGCGGGTGTCACAAGCGATGGAAAAAAAATCTCGCTTTCCTCTGTATTTGAAGGCGTTGGTGCATATCAGGCAGGGAAAATCGACGAAAAAGGACTACAAGAGCTTGAGCAGTACGGTTGCCCGACATGCGGTTCTTGTTCAGGAATGTTTACAGCAAATTCGATGAACTGTTTAGCCGAAGCGCTTGGCTTAGCTCTTCCGGGTAACGGTACGATTTTAGCGATTGATCCGGCACGAAAAGAATTTGTACGACGTTCAGCTCAGCAGTTAATGTATCTAATCGAGCATGATATTAAACCGCGCGACATCGTCACCGAAAAAGCAATTGACAATGCATTCGCACTTGATATGGCGCTCGGTGGTTCGACGAACACAGTACTACATACGTTAGCGATTGCGAATGAAGCAGGCATTAACTATCCGCTTGAGCGTATTAACGAGGTCGCATCTCGCGTGCCGCATCTAGCAAAATTGGCACCAGCATCAGATATGCATATTGAAGATTTGCACGAAGCGGGTGGTGTATCTGCAGTATTGCACGAACTGTCGAAAAAAGAAGGCACCCTTCATTTAGATGCATTGACGGTGTCAGGCAAAACACTTGGTGAAAACATTGCAGGATGCGAAGTAAAAAACTATGAAGTCATTCGTCCAATTGACAATCCGTACTCAGAAACAGGTGGACTGGCTGTACTGTTCGGTAATTTAGCGCCAGATGGTGCCATTATTAAAACAGGTGGCATTCAAGGTGGCATTACACGCCATGAAGGACCGGCGATCGTATTTGATTCTCAAGAAGAGGCGCTTGAAGGCATTGCGGCAGGAAAAGTACAACCTGGGCATGTCGTCATCATTCGTTACGAAGGACCAAAAGGTGGGCCAGGTATGCCAGAAATGTTAGCCCCGACATCGCAAATTGTTGGGATGGGATTGGGTACGAAAGTAGCGCTCATTACAGACGGTCGTTTCTCTGGCGCTTCTCGCGGCTTATCGATCGGACACGTATCGCCAGAGGCAGCTGAAGGGGGGCCGATCGCTTTTGTGCAAAATGGGGACCATATTGTTATTGACGTTGTGAAACGAACGATTGATGTTCACGTTCCAGAAGAAGAATGGGAAAAACGAAAAGCAAACTGGAAAGGATTCGAACCAAAAGTGAAGACAGGTTATTTAGCTCGCTATTCAAAACTTGTCACATCGGCAAGTACCGGCGGAATTATGAAAATTTAAAAAATTTGTCGAAAGGTTGTTCATAAATCCAAAACAAGCTTCCGTTATAATGAAAGAAGTAAAGCGATAATGGGAGTGAGGGAGATGAATACGCAATTTATTGCCGGTCATGCGCGATTGCCTTCAGGAATGGCGGCAAAAAGCGTATTTGATACGTTGACGATTACGGCAGAAGTAGATAAAAAGTACGGCGTCATCGTTGATGCTTCTTGTACGTTAGCAACAGAGCACGGTCGTGATTATGTGGCACGGTTGTTAAAAGGTCATTCATTAAAAGACGGAATCGACGAACCGCTTGCTCAATTACATGAAGGATATTTAGGAAAGGCAAATCAAGCTTTATGTGCAGCATTAAAAGATTTGTATAAACAATATTGTAAACTCGAAGAAAAAATGCATGCAGAAAAATAGAAGGTGACACGAGCCACCTTCTATTTTTCTTCCCAAGCTGGAAGCATTTTTCGGAGCGGTTTGTCTTGACGATAGCCAAGGACGTACTCTGCTTGCATAATTGTATGAATTTCACGCGTTCCTTCGTAAATAACTGGGGCTTTAGAGTTACGTAAATATCGTTCGACTGGATATTCATTTGAATAACCGTATGCCCCGTGAATTTGTACGGCATCATCAGCCGCTTTGTTGGCAAAGTCGCACGCCATCCATTTCGCTAGCGATGTTTCACGTGTATTTCGTCTTCCTTTATTTTTTAAAAAGCCGGCTTTATATACGAGCAAGCGGCTCATTTGTAAGCCTGCCTCCATATTTGCGATCATTTGTTGTACAAGTTGATGACGACCGATTTCTTTTCCGAACGTTTTTCGTTCGTGACAATATTTCACGCTTGCTTCTAAGCAAGCCATAATTAAACCGCATGCTCCAGCAGCAACAGTAAATCGTCCGTTATCGAGTGCGGACATCGCAATTTTAAATCCTTCTCCTTCTTCTCCAAGTAAGTTTTCTTTCGGGACGCGCACGTTGTCGAAAAACAGCTCACCTGTATTGCCTGCGCGAATGCCGAGTTTTCCTTTAATGGCGCGCGATGAAAAACCGGGCATCGTCCGTTCAACAATAAAAGCAGAAATACCACGATGTTTTTTCGATTTGTCTGTATAAGCAAAAACGATGAAATGGTCAGCGATGTCGCAAAGAGAAATCCACGTTTTTTGTCCGTTTAAAATGTAGTCATCCCCGTCGCGTACAGCTGTTGTAGAAATAGCAGCAACATCTGAGCCAGCGTTTGGTTCTGTAAGTCCGAACGCACCAATTTTTTCTCCTTTTGCTTGTGGTACGAGATATTTTTGTTTTTGTTCCTCTGTTCCCCATTGAAGAAGTGTTAAACTATTAAGTCCGATATGGACAGAAACAGCGGTGCGAAACGCTGTATCCCCACGTTCTAATTCTTCACAAACAATAGCTAATGAATTATAATCCATTCCCATTCCGCCGTATTGTTCTGGGATACATACACCCATTAAATTTAATTCCGCTAAGCGCTTCAAAATGTTTGGATCAAAATAGCCTCGTTCATCCCATTCTTTTATGTGAGGTAAAATTTCTTTATCGACAAATTTTCTTACCGTTTGTCGCAACATGTCTTGTTCTTGCGTGAAATCAAAGTTCATCATGTTTATTTCCTCCTTCAAATAAGTAGTTGTGTTCTCCTGCGAGCGGGGGTGCCAATCGATATGTGACCGGTGTATGTGAAAACTTTAGCGGTGTTCCGACAAGTTTCAACTCACCGACATCTGGGTGACCCATGCGAATAATCATATTTCGTGCGAGCGTTTGTGGATGCTGAAACACTTGATCGAGCGTATGCACAGGACCACAAGGAATGCCTTTTTGTTCAAATAATCGTTGCCATTCTGCACGCGATTTCTTTTTTAATTCATCGTTTAGTCGTTGATTGAGTTCATGACGATAGGTGACTCGACCGGCATTTGTTTGAAACCGTTCATCCGCACCGATCGTTTGATCTTCTAATAGTTCACAAAGTGCTTGAAATTGTCGGTCGTTTCCGACAGCAACAACAAACAAACCATCGCTTGCTTCATACGTTGAATATGGAACGATGTTCGGATGATCGTTTCCCAACGGTTTTGGCACTTCGCCAGATATTAAATAATTTGAAGCGACGTTCACAAGGGCGCTAATGGCACAGTCAAATAAACTTAAATCAATTTTTTGACCGCTTCCTGTTTTTTCTCGGGCAATAAGCGCTGCTTGCACGGCAATGGCGGCATATAAACCTGTAAAAATATCTGTGACAGCGACACCGACTTTTAATGGTCCAGATTGTTCCGTACCGTTAATACTCATCCAACCGCTCATCGCTTGAATAATATAATCGTAGCCAGCTAAATGGCGATACGGTCCCGTTTCACCAAATCCGGTAATGGAACAGTAAATGAGTTTCGGATTGATGGCAGAAAGATCATCATATCCAAGCCCGAGCCGTTCCATTGTCCCGGTTTTAAAATTGTGTATAATGACGTCGGCTGTTTTAACGAGTTGACGAATCGTTTCTTTTCCGCTTTCTTCTTTTAAGTTGACAGTCATGCTCCGCTTATTTCGATTGACCGCTGCATAGTAAGCGCTCATGCCGTTTTGGAACGGTGGTCCCCAAAATCGTGTATCATCCGATCCGCCAGGTGCTTCAATTTTCATGACATCCGCTCCAAGATCACCCAAAATCATCGTGGCGTACGGACCGGCAAGAACGCGTGTAAGGTCGACAACTCGAATACCATTTAGAGCCCCTACCATTTGTTCACCTCCATATTTTTGTAATAAAAAAGCCAGTCCCTCCCTCAAACGTACAGGAAAGGAACTGGCATAAACGATCCGAGCGTGCCTTTCGAAAAGAAAGTCGGTCGAATCGGAACAGTTCTTTAAGAAGTCGTTACGTTGCTACCCGAAGCCAAACGATTCGTTGTTTAGTGGGGTAGCTACTTTTAGTATAAAACAACACATTATTTTTGTAAATATTTTTTATTTTAAAAATAGTTTGACAAAACAAAAAATATTGTCTTAAAATAAAAGCAAATAAGCAAAAACTGTGGAGCTTATTTTACTCGTCTGATCGGCGAGCAACGCATAAGCACCAGCCAGTTTAGTCATTGTGCCATCACGATGATTAAACTGGCTTTTTATTTGTCGAAGGAGGAGAGATGATGTCGAATTGGATGGAACGAAGAAAAGAAGCGGTTGCAAGAGCGCCGTACAACGTGACAGAAATTTTTATTAAAGAAGCAAAAGGAGCGATCATTCGAGATATAAATGATCGCGAATATATCGACTTTGCCGGAGGAATTGGTGTACAAAACGTTGGACACTGTCATCCGAAAGTCGTCGCTGCCATTCAGCAACAAGCAGCAACATTTATTCATCCTTGTTTTCATGTGACACCTTATGAATCGTATGTGTTATTAGCAGAAAAATTAAATGAGTTAACACCGGGTGATTTTCCGAAAAAAACGATCTTTTTAAATAGTGGCGCAGAAGCAGTTGAAAATGCGGTGAAAATTGCAAGAAAGTACACCGGTCGTCCTGCGATTGTGTCGTTTACAGGGGGGTATCACGGTCGAACGTTATTGACGATGTCGCTGACAAGCAAAGTCATGCCATATAAAAAAGGATTTGGTCCGTTTGCTCCTGAAGTGTATAAATTTCCGTATCCATACTATTACCGTGCAAACGAGCAAACTATAGATGAAGTAGATAACCAACTCATTGAATCATTGAAACAGTTTTTCGTTGCGGAAGTAGCCCCTGATCACGTAGCAGCAATCATAATTGAACCAGTACAAGGAGAAGGGGGATTTGTCGTTCCGTCGGCGAAATTTATGCAAGCGATTCGTCGCATTTGTGATGAATACGGCATCGTCATGATTGCTGATGAAATTCAAACAGGTTTTGCGCGAACAGGACGCCTGTTTGCGATGGAGCACTTTGGTGTAGCGCCTGATTTGATGACGTTATCAAAGTCGATGGGAGCGGGGGTGCCAATTAGTGCAGTCGTCGGTCGACGCGAAATGATGGATGCACCAGAAGTCGGCCAGCTTGGCGGTACGTTCTCTGGAAGTCCGCTTGCATGTGCAGCTGCTTTAGCTGTTTTAGATGTGATCGAAGAAGAACAATTAGTTGTGCGTGCGCGTCATTTAGGTGAAAAAATGATGACACTTTTAACCGAAATGAAGCAACAGTTTGACATTATCGGTGACGTACGTGGGCTCGGAGCGATGTGCGCGATTGAGCTTGTGACAGATCGCGAGAAAAAAACGCCGGCGAAAGAACAAACGGCATATATTGTTTCTAATGCGTGGAAACGTGGAGCCATCTTTTTAAGCGCAGGACTGTACAGTAATGTTGTACGCTTTTTACCGCCACTTGTGATGACCGATGAACAACTAGAGCGCGGATTTTCAGTTTTGCGTGACTTACTAGCAGAAGTACAACAAAAGGTGGTGAAATGATGCGTGAAGTGAAAAATTATATTGGTGGCGAGTGGATCCAAGGGAAACATGAAACGATTGAACGTTACAACCCAGCCGATCAAAAAGAACTTGTCGCGGTCGTTGCTGGTTCATCTGTTCATGATGTAGATGAGGCGGTGTTTGCGGCGGTGAAAGCAAAGAAAAAATGGGCACAAACGGCCGCCCCAGAGCGTGGTGCGTATTTACAAAAAGTAGCTTATTTATTTGAGAAATATGCGGATGAGTTGGCAGAATTGGCTACGAAGGAAATGGGGAAACGTTTTGCTGAAACGAGAGGGGAGGTACATCGTAGCGCAGCCATTTTACGTTACTATGCGGGCGAAGGATTGCGAAAAATTGGTGAAGTACTACCGTCGTTTGATTCGAAAAACTTATTTTTTACAAAACGTGTTCCAGTTGGTGTCGTGGCAGTGATCGCTCCATGGAACTTCCCGCTCGCTATTCCGATATGGAAAATCGCACCCGCTCTCGTTTACGGCAATACGGTCGTATTTAAGCCCGCGTTAGAGGCAAGTGCTACGGGTGCGCGCATCGTTGAACTGTTTGTTGAAGCGGGGCTACCTCCAGGTGTTTTGAACTTAGTTGTTGGTCGTGGGAGTACGATTGGCGACGCCATTGTTGAACACAATAAAGTCGATGCCATTACATTTACTGGTTCGAATGCGATTGGTAGTGGAATTGCGAAAAAAGCAGCGGCTCGTGGAGCAAAATATCAACTTGAGCTCGGCGGAAAAAATCCAGCGATCGTTTTAAGTGACGCCGATGTCGATTTTGCTGCTCGACTTGTTGTAGAAGGAGCGATGAAGCAAACGGGACAACGTTGTACAGCAACGAGTCGTGTATTCGTTGAAAAAGAAGTCATGGACGTATTTCGAGAACGTGTCACTGAACATGTGAAGCGCATTCGTGTCGGCAATGGAATGGATGAACAAGTGACGATGGGGCCGGTTGTGTCAAAAGGGCAATTTGAAACGGTCCAACGCTATATCCATATTGGAAAACAAGAAGGGCGACTAATTGTTGGGGGAGGTGCTAGTAGTGATGTGGGGTGGTATATTGAACCGACGGTATTTGACTCTGTTTCCCATCAAGCTGTTATTGCTAGGGAAGAAATATTTGGGCCTGTGCTATCGATAATTGAAGCTGCATCTATTGATGAAGCGATTGAAATGGCAAACGACAGCATTTATGGCTTAAGTGCGTCATTGTTTACAAACAACTTATCGAAAGCACTTTACTTTATTGAACATATCGAAGCAGGCATGGTGCAAGTAAACAGTGAAACAGGTGGGGCAGAACCACAAGCACCTTTTGGCGGGATGAAGCAATCAAGTTCAGGTACGCGCGAACAAGGGCAAGCGGCCATTGAGTTTTTTACAGCATATCAAACGATTTCTATTCGACCACATCCAAATATGTGAGGGGATATGTGATGGATCAACAGTTTCATAAAGTACTAACGAAACTCGATGTGTTGTTATTAGCATTTGGTGCGATGATCGGTTGGGGATGGGTTGTACTCTCAGGTACGTGGATCACAAGTGCAGGGGCGTTTGGTGCAATCATCGCCTTTTTAATTGGAGGAATTCTTGTTATTTTTGTCGGTTTAACGTATGCGGAGTTGTCATCAGCCATGCCGAAAGTAGGAGGGGAACATTATTTCGTTTTACGTGCCCTCGGACCAAAGGCTTCATTTATCGCTGCTTGGGCAATAGCCCTTGGTTATTTATCGGTTGTTGCGTTTGAAGCTGTTGCGCTTCCAACCGTCATTGAGTATTTATTTCCAACATTTAAATTTGGTTATCTTTGGACGATTGTCGGGTGGGATGTAAACGCTTCCTGGGTAATGATTGGTATGCTCGGTTCCATCATCATTACGTGGATTAACTATCGTGGCGTAAAAAGTGCCGCCTTTCTACAAGTTGTATTAACGTTTGTCATTTTTCTTGTCGGCATGGCACTTTTAGGTGGTTCGCTTGTAAACGGAGAAGTAGCAAATTTACAGCCATTATTTAAAGATGGTTCAGCTGGTTTGCTCGCTGTACTAGTCATGACGCCGTTTATGTTCGTTGGTTTTGACGTCATTCCTCAAACGGCAGAGGAAATGAAAATCCCGCAACGTTCTATTGGAAAAATTCTTATTTTATCTGTCGCTCTAGCTGTTTTGTTTTATGTCGCCGTTGTGTTTGCGGTATCTTACATTTTACCAGACGATGTGTTAACAAACTCATCGCTTCCAACAGCAGATGCGATGGCTGCTGCGTTAGGCAGTTCATTTTTTTCGAAAGTGCTTATTATCGGGGGATTAGCTGGTATTTTAACAAGTTGGAACGCATTTATTATCGGAGGTAGCCGCGTACTCTATGCGATGGCGAAAGAGGAGTTTCTGCCACAATGGTTTGCCCACATCCATCCTGTATACAAAACGCCATCAAACGCGATTTTATTTATTGGAACGCTCGCCACATTCGCTCCTCTACTAGGCAGACCAATGCTCGTTTGGCTTGTCGATGCAGGAGGGTTCTCCATCATTATCGCTTATTTCCTTGTTGCTTGGTCATTTATTGCATTACGCAAAAAAGAACCGAATATGCCAAGACCGTTTCAAGTCGGTCAATCATCAGCTGTTGGTTGGATTGCTCTTGTGTTGTCGATTGGATTTATTTTGTTATACATGCCAGGCATGCCATCACAGCTCGTTTGGCCGTATGAGTGGCTCATATTTATTGGATGGTGGGTCATTGGTGCATTTTTTATCGGGCGAATAAAGAAAAAAACGATGGAACAAACAGAACATGTACATCGAATGTAGGGGGGCAATACGCTCCTCTTTATTATTTTATAAGGTCATAAAACGATTTCATTTGTGTATACATGATACAAAAAGAAAGGAGGGCTTGTAGTGAATGCAGCAGAGGCGATCGTTCAATGTTTAAAAAGTGAGGACATTTCTCACGTTTTTTGTGTACCAGGGGAAAGTTATTTACCTATCCTTGATGCCCTTTTTTCTGAGAAGACGATCCAGCTCATTTCCGCTCGCCACGAAGGTGGAGCTGCCTTCATGGCAGAAGGGTATGCGAAGGCAAGCGGAAAAGTTGGTGTTGTGATGGCAACAAGAGCAGTAGGAGCTACAAACGCTGCTATCGGTATTCATACAGCTAAGCAAGATTCAACACCAATGGTTGTATTGTTAGGACAAGTTGCGCGAACATTTCGGGGACGTGAAGGATTTCAAGAGGTAGATGTTGAGGCATTTTTTCGTCCGCTCGCGAAATGGGCGATAGAAATTGATGACGCAAAAAGGTTACCAGAATTGCTAACGAGGGCGTTTCGAATTGCACAAACGGGAAGACCTGGTCCAGTTGTCGTTTCGCTTCCGGAAGATGTTCTTCATGAACAGATCGATCACGTAATCTTTTCGAAAACAATTGTTCCAAAACCAGCACCAAGCGAAGAAGACATCCAGCGTATCGAGCAATTGTTACAGTCAGCGAACCGTCCAGTCATTATTGCTGGCGGAGGGGTTATACGTTCAAAAGCTACCGATGTTCTTCGGCTATTTGCGGAAAAATGGTCGCTTCCTGTCATGGCATCTTTTCGTCGACATGACGTATTTCCAAACGATCATCAGCTCTATGTTGGTCATCTCGGTTTAGGCACACAACGAGCAATTATTGAAACAGTTGAACAAGCAGATGTGGTGTTAGCGATCGGCACCCGTTTGTCAGAAGTGACGACGCAAGATTATAAGCTATTATCAACGCAACAGCTCATTCATATCGATATTGATTATGATGTGATCGGCGTGACATACTCCCCCCATATCGGTGTTGTTGCTGATGCGAAAGAGGCGTTAAAGAGACTACTTGCTATTGAACTTCAACCAACATGGACGGCGTGGACAAAAAAACGGCGGGAAGCGTATGAGCAAGCATCATCCCTACCGCCTGTGAAACGGAACATCAATGAGATTGTCATCGACACCCTTCAACACCTTCTTCCTCCAGAATCGATCATTACAAATGATGCTGGGAATTTTGCAAGTTGGCTTCATTCATTTTTTCGATTTCAGCAACATACATATATTGGGCCAACGTCAGGAGCGATGGGGTATGGGCTACCCGCGGCTATTGGGGCAAAATTGGCTCATCCGCATCGTTCGGTCGTTTCATTAAGTGGAGACGGTGGGTTTATGATGACGATGCAAGAACTCGAAACGGCAGTTCGTTACAAAATTCCAATCATTAGTATTGTGTTTAACAATCAAATGTACGGAACGATTCGCATGTACCAAGAGCTTCGCTATCCAAAACGCGTCATCGGGACCGACTTAAGCGATATATCATTCGCACACATGGCGCATAGTCTTGGGGCCGACGGTGTGCGTGTAGAGACAGAAAAACAATTTTCACATGCGTTCACCGCCGCACTTCAAAACAATAAGCCGACTGTCATTGAAGTGATGACGGATCCGCATGTATTATCTCCGTTTTTAACAGTTGAACAAGCGAGAGGAGGAAAACAATGAAAGTATTAAACTATATCGATGGACGATGGATGCCGTCCGTAAGCGAGCAATTTGTTCCGATTATTAACCCAGCGAACGGTCAAAGTATCGGAGAAGTGACCGTATCGAATGAACAAGATGTAGAACAGGCGGTATCGGCGGCAAAACGAGCGCAAAAAGCATGGGCACTCGTCCCTGCACCGAAACGCGCTGAAGTACTTTATAAAGTTGGCATGTTGTTGCAAGAGCGAAAAGAACAAATCGCACGCCTATTGACGATGGAAATGGGAAAGGTCATTGAAGAAGCGCGTGGTGAAGTGCAAGAAGGAATCGATATGGCATTTTACATGGCAGGAGAAGGAAGACGCTTATTTGGAGATACGACTCCGTCAGAGTTACCGAATAAATTTGCGATGAGCGTTCGGGCGCCAATTGGTGTCGTCGGCTTAATTACTCCATGGAACTTTCCGATTGCGATTGCTACGTGGAAATCATTCCCTGCGATCGTTGCTGGCAATGCGGTCGTTTGGAAACCTGCGCTCGAAACACCGATTATGGCACAGCAACTCGCGCAAATATTCGAGCAGGCCGGATTGCCAAACGGTGTATTTAACGTTGTACATGGACGCGGCTCTGTTGTTGGTGAATCGTTTGTTGAACATCGTGATGTAAAAGTTATTTCGTTCACAGGATCTAATGAGGTCGGAAGACGAATTGCGGAAACGTGCGGTCGTCATTTGAAAAAAGTATCGCTTGAAATGGGGGGAAAAAATGCCGTTATCGTCATGGATGATGCGGATATCGACCTTGCTGTGGAAGCGATCATCTGGAGCGCTTTTGGTACATCTGGACAACGTTGTACGGCATGCAGCCGAATTATCGTTCATGAACGTGTGAGACAACAGCTGGAAGAACGTTTACTTGCAGCGATGAACACATTAACGGTGGGAAATGGGCTAGAGGAAGGAGTGAAAGTTGGACCAGTCATTAATCAAGGAGCGTTACAAAAAATTCATCATTACGTTCAAATCGGGAAAAACGAAGGAGCTACACTACTTGCAGGCGGATATATGTTGCAAGATGAGCAATACAAAGGCGGATTTTATTATGCCCCAACATTGTTTACAAACGTTACGCCAGAAATGACCATTGCACGTGAAGAAATTTTCGGTCCAGTCACATCGATTATATCTGTTCACAGTTTAGAAGAAGCGATTGAAGTAAATAACAGCGTCGATTACGGGCTTTCTAGCGCCATTTTCACACGCGATATTCACCGAGCGTTTACAGCCATGCGTGATTTGGACACAGGAATTGTATATATTAACGCTGGAACGACAGGGGCTGAAATTCATTTGCCTTTTGGTGGAACGAAAGGAACAGGAAACGGACATCGTGATTCAGGTGTAGCGGCACTTGATGTGTTTACAGAATGGAAAAGTATTTATGTTGACTATAGCGGTAAATTACAACGTGCACAAATTGACGTGTGAGGGGGATGAGAGATGAATGTCATTGTACTTGGCGCAGGTTTAATGGGGAAAGAAGCTGTGCGTGACTTAATTGAACAACAAGCGGTATTATCGGTGACGCTCGCTGATGTCGATGAAGAAAAAGCAAAGGCGGTTCAACGTTCGTTGCCATCAGAAAAGATCAAAGTGAAGCGAGTAAATGCAACAAATGATCAAGAACTACAGGCTGTTATGCGAGGACATGATGTAGCCATTAATGCTCTCTTTTATACATTTAACGAAAACGTAGCGAAAGCGGCTATTGAAACGGGTGTACACGCTGTAGACTTAGGTGGACATATCGGACATGTGACGGATCGAGTTCTTGCTTTACATGAACAAGCAAAACGAGCGGGAGTGACATTAATTCCAGATTTAGGCGTTGCTCCGGGGATGATTAACATTTTAACAGGGTACGGGGCAAGTCAACTTGATCGCGTTCACACCATTAAATTATATGTCGGTGGTATTCCGCTTCGTCCAGAGCCACCACTTGGATACAATCACGTCTTTTCTCTTGAAGGCTTACTCGATCATTACACCGATCCTTCGTTTATTATTCGCGATGGGCAAAAACAACAAGTCCCATCTTTATCTGAAATTGAAACGATTTATTTTGAACGTTTCGGGCCGCTTGAAGCGTTTCATACATCCGGAGGAACATCAACATTGCCGCGTTCTTATCCGAATGTAAAATGTTTGGAATATAAAACTATTCGCTATCCGGGGCACGCGGAAAAATTTCAGCTTCTTGTCGATTTACAATTGACGCGTCGAGACTATGAAGTAGAAGTCAACGGGGTAGCCGTACGGCCGCGTGATGTTTTGTTAAAAGTGCTAACTCCTCTTTTAGAGTTAAAAGAAAAGGACGATGTTGTGTTATTACGTGTCATTGTAGCGGGAGAAAAGGATGGAAAAGAAAGAACGTACGAATATGAAATGGTAACACATAAAGATCGCCAAAAAAATGTGACAGCGATGGCACGTTCTACCGCATATACCGTTTCTGTCGTTGCACAAATGATTGGTGACGGAACGATTCAAAAGCGTGGGGCGTATCCGCCCGAACAAATTGTACCGGGTGATCGCTATATTGAAGAAATGATTCGCCGTGGTGTCGTTATTCGAGCGACTATGCATTAAAATTGTGAACAAAACGGTAAATTTTCTGATTATTATGACGAGTGATTTGTTCATTATGCTAAAATATGTATACATCGAATAGATTTGGAGGTGAACATATGCTACATATTGTAGCCTGTATTAAGCAAGTGCCAGATACAAAAATTATTAAAATGAATCCGAAAACGAATACGATGGACCGTGCAAGTGCCCCGGCGATTTTAAACCCGTACGATGCTCATGCGGTTGAAGAAGCTGCACGGTTGAAAAAGAAATACGGTGGTACTGTATCGGTTTTAACGATGGGTCCTCCACCAGCAGTAAAAGCGATCAAAAAATGTATAGAGCTTGGAGCAGATGAAGGGTATATGATTTCAGACCGAGCATTTGCCGGAGCTGACACGCTTGCGACAAGTTATGCACTTACAAAAGCGCTTGAAAAAATCGCGAAGCAACGTCCGATTGACCTTATCATTTGTGGAAAAATGACGATTGACGGGGATACGGGGCAAGTCGGACCGGGTATTGCACGACGTTTAAACATTCCTCCTCTCACTGGTGTAAACAAAGTTGTTGAAGTAAATAAAGAAAAAGGGTATGCGATCGTTCATCGCAAATTAGAAGATGGATATGAAGTAGTGAAATCGCAATTGCCCTGCTTGTTCACCGTTGAGAAAGACATCAATGACATCTCCTTTGCACCTTTGCCAAACATGATTAAAGCCGCACGATACCAGCCAACCATTTGGACAGCAGACGACTTAGAAAATGTAGACCGCAAACAGCTAGGACTAAAAGGATCTCCAACGATTGTATCAAAAGTATGGGCGCCACCCAAGCCAGAAGGTGGAAAAATACTGACAGGAACAAAAGAACAACAAGTGGACGAACTTTTATCTATTTTACTTGAGAAAAAAGAGCTTTTTTCATAGGGGGAGTAGCAATGAATTTCGATGATTATCGGGGGATATGGATATATGTTGAAGTGAAAGACGGGCAAGTCGCCCCTGTGTCGTTAGAATTATTGGGGGCAGGGCGTGCACTTGCGGATAAACGGAAAACTGAACTTGCCGGCGTTTTAATTGGTAGCGGTGTAAAAACAGTTGCACCAACGCTTTTTCAATACGGTGCGGATGTTGTATATGTATACGACGACCCGATTTTTGAACATTATCGAACAGAGCCATATATGCGTGCCTTATTAGATTGCTGTCATAAACATAAACCTGAAGTTATTTTATATGGAGCAACACCGTCTGGAAAAGACTTAGCAAGCGCCATCGCCACCGATTTACCGACAGGATTAACAGCCGATACAACGATCCTCGATATTGAAGAAGATACCGGATTGTTATTGGCGAGCCGTCCTGCGTTTGGTGGAAATATTATGGCGACGATTTTATGTAAAAAATATCGTCCACAAATGGCAACGGTGCGTCCAAAAGTGATGAAAGCGCTACCACCAGATCCGTCGCGCACAGGTCGAGTGGTCGAGGAGCATATTGAATTACACGAAGAAGAAATGCGAACAAAAGTATTAGAGATTGTCAGAGAAACGACAAAAAAAGTGCGCATTGATGAAGCAGATATTGTTGTTGCTGGCGGAAAAGGCATGGGAAGCAAAGAAGGATTTCAACTCATTCATCAGCTAGCCGAAGTGCTTGGCGGTGCGGTTGGGGCGAGCCGTGATGTCGTCGAAGCAGGATGGATTGACCATCATCACCAAGTCGGACAAACGGGTGTGACGGTGACGCCAAAAATTTATTTTGCGATCGGCATTTCTGGCGCGATCCAGCACGTCGTCGGCATGCAAAACTCTGAACTCATTATTGCGATCAATAAAGACCCGAACGCACCGATTTTCCAATCATGCCACTACGGCATTGTCGGCGATGCGTTCGAAATCATTCCGCTATTAATCGAACGGTTCAAAGAAGAAATTCCGAAGCTAAAAGCAGCTGCCGATGTAAAGGAGGAGATTCGCCATGCCTGAAAAATTTGACTGTATCGTCGTTGGCGCAGGTCCAGCTGGAACAGCCTGTGCGTATGAACTAGCAAAAGCAGGGGTCAACGTGCTGCTTTTAGAGCGCGGTGAATATCCAGGGGCGAAAAACGTTATGGGCGGCGTATTGTACCGTAAAATGATGGAAGACATCATTCCGGAGTTTTATAAAGAAGCACCGCTAGAACGTCCAATCGTCGAGCAGCGGTTTATGATGATGGATAAAGAATCGGCTGTCACGTTTAGCTATAAAGGGTTAGAGTGGGGACGTGAGCCGTACAACAATTTTACCGTATTGCGTGCGAAATTTGACCAATGGTTTGCCGAAAAAGCAGTGGAACAAGGGGCGCTTCTCGTTTGTGAGACCGTAGCGGTCGAATGTATTGTCGAAAACGGGCGCGTCGTTGGCGTTCGGACGGATCGGCCAGATGGCGATATTTATGCCGATGTCGTCGTATTGGCTGATGGCGTCAACTCCCTTTTAGCAAAACAGCTCGGCTTCCATCGTGAATGGCGGCCAGATGAAGTCGCTTTGGCAACGATGGAAATTTTAAAACTAGATAAAAGCATTATTGAAGACCGCTTTAATCTCGAGCCAAACCAAGGCTGTACGATCGAGATTTTTGGCGATGCGACGAAAGGAATTGTTGGTACGGGCTTTTTATATACGAATAAAGATACGCTTAGCATTGGTGTCGGAACGCTTTTATCTGGATTAATTAAACATAAAATCAAGCCGTATGAGCTACTTGAGTATGTGAAAAATCATCCGATGATTCGTCCATACATTCAAGGGAGTGAACCTGTCGAATATTTAGCGCACTTGATCCCAGAAGGCGGCTATCATTCGATTCCGAAAGTCGCAGGTCACGGAGTGCTTGTCGTTGGCGATGCAGCGCAACTTGTCAATGCGATTCATCGCGAAGGATCGAATATGGCGATGACATCTGGCCGACTAGCAGCAGAAACCATTATCATGGCAAAAGAGCAAAACGACTTTTCCGAAAGCATGCTTGACCAGTACCGAATGAAACTGATGGAAAGCTTTATCGGGCAAGATTTGAAAAAATATAAAGATGCGACGCATCATTTTGAGCGATTCCCACAATATTTTGAGCAATATATCCCAATGATGAACCGCGCCGCAAGCCAAATGTTTACCGTCGACGGCGCATCGAAATGGGAAAAACAGAAAAAAATTTGGCGTGACCTCGGCTCGGCGAAACAGAAGTTTAAGCTGGCACGCGATATGATGAAAGCATGGAAGGTGATGAAATAATGAAAGCGCAAACGATTGAAGAAAAGCAATATTTAGTCCGCTTTAATGCGGATACGAAATCGCATCTTCACGTGCTTGATGACAACATTTGTTTAACGAAATGCCCCGATAAAATTTGCACAATTTTTTGCCCAGCGTCTGTCTATAAATGGGAAGATATTCGCATGCACGTCGGCTATGAAGGGTGTCATGAGTGCGGCAGCTGTCGCATCGGCTGTCCGCACGAAAATATTCGCTGGGAATATCCACGCGGCGGTTATGGCATCGTCTTCCGTTTAGGGTGATCGCTATGTTTCACATCGGAGATTGCGTCGTCTATACGGATGGAACGAGAGGAATTGTGTTAGAAGTGACTGCCGATCGTTGCCACGTCTTATGGGAAGACTACTTCGTCAGCTGGGAGAAAAAAGAACTGTTAAAAGTCGATGAAGAGCTAACAAAAAAACAAACAATTCGCGTTTCTTCTCATGTGAGCCACCCTTTATCGTAGGGTGGTTTTTATATACAATTTATTTTAGAAAATAGCTGTATGGAAGGAACATATGGGTTTATAATTGGAATTAGAAAGCGGTAAAGATGAGAATAAGGTGGATTTTATGTTCTTTCAACTGTTATGCTCACTTATTATTACGTTTTTGTTGTATGTGCTTATTGAACGAAAAGGAAAACCGCGAGAAAAGATACTGTTTTACACGTGTATTTTCATTTTTCTTTTTCTGTTATCCCGATTGTGAAGATAGTATGAAAAAATTTTGAAGAAGGCATTCCTATCGACTGCGTTGTTGTTTTTGTTGGTTTCACTATTAAGCTCATGTTTTTTTTTGCATTTTCTGTTTTCGTTGTTGCTCATTTTGCTTGTTTGTGCAGTGACAGAAGGTGTAGTCGCAACGCTTGTATCGATGCCATTTTACCCGTCGGTTGCTTTTGTCTTGATGTTGGAGCAGTTAGATACAATATCGGAAGAAGATTATTTGCGAACGGTTAGCTTCATCATTTCCACCATCCCATATGGGGTGGTTTTTTGTTATACTTGTTGCATCGATACATAGAAAGGACAACGAAGATGGAACGAGGACATTTGTTATTAATTGATGGAATGGCGTTATTGTTTCGGTCGTTTTATGCGACAGCACCACGTTGGATGATGAATAGCCGTGGGGTGCCGACGAATGCGGTATATGGGGTAGTGAAACAAATCGAAGCGGCTACAAATGTACTTCAACCAACGCATGTCGTTTGTTGTTGGGATATGGGAAGTACGACGTTTCGCACCGAATGGTTTCCAGACTATAAGGCAAATCGTGGCGAGCCGCCGCATGAATTAATTCCGCAGTTTGATTTAGCGAAAGAAGTGGTTGCGATGCTTGGCATTCCGAATATCGGCGTGCTCGGTGCGGAGGCGGATGATTGCATCGGCTCGCTCGTCAAGCAATATCGCGAACATATGCAAATTTCTATTATGACAGGAGACCGCGATTTATTTCAGCTTCTTTCGGAACATGTCACTGTTTATTTGTTGGCAAAAGGCATTGGCAACTATGAGGCGTATACGCTCGAACGCTTTACTCAAGAAAAAGGGATTCAGCCTCATCAGCTTATTGATGTGAAGGCGCTTATGGGTGATCCGAGCGACAATTATCCAGGCGTGCGCGGCATCGGGGAAAAACAAGCGTTTAAACTCATTCAACGATACGGTTCGATTGAAGGAATCTTGGAAAACTTAGCGAACTTAACAAACGCACAGCAACAAAAAATAACCGAACATCTCGACTTGCTTCATTTGTCGCGCAAACTGGCAGCCATTCATTGCGATATCCCAATTTCGTTGCGATTGGAAGAGGCGAGATGGGATGATGAGCGTAAGTGGTTTGCGGAAGTATTAGAAGCGATTCGGTAAGACGAAAAACCCAGCCCCATATAGAGGCTGGTTTTTATGTCCGCACTTGCCCGTTCCCGTACACGAGCGTTTTTGTTGTCGTGATGGCACGCAAACCCATTGGACCGCGAGCGTGCAGTTTTTGTGTGCTAATGCCGATTTCCGCACCGTATCCGAACTGTTCGCCATCGGTGAAGCGGGTAGAGGCGTTATGATACAATACAGCGGCATCGACGCGAGCGAAAAATTGCTCCACGTGTTCCTTACATTCAGAAATAATTGCTTCGGAATGTTTTGTGCCGTAGCGCTCAATATGCTCTATCGCTTCATCGACTGTTTCAACGAGCTTCACCGCTAGAATCGGGGCTAAAAATTCGGTTGCCCAATCTTCTTCTGTCGCTTCACGGACGAACGGATATGTAGCCGCAAGCTGTTTGTCGGCACGCAATTCGATCCCTTTTTCGTGCAACGTTTCAAGCAACTCGTTTATATATGGCCATTTTTGATGAATGATGACCGTTTCAACTGCATTGCAAACGGACGGGCGCTGCAGTTTGGCGTTTATGACAATATCAATCGCCATTTCTTTTTCGGCAGAGTCGTCAATGAAAATATGGCAATTGCCGACACCTGTTTCTAACACAGGAATCGTGGCGTTTTCGACGACCGATTGAATAAGGCCAGCGCCGCCGCGCGGGATGAGTACGTCTACATATTCCTTTAAACGAAACATATGTTGTGCCGTTTCGCGACTCGTATCTTCTAGTAGTTGAATCGTATCGGTTGGAACCGACGAACGTTTTAGCGCCTCTTGCATGACCGAAACGAGCGCTTTGTTTGAGTAAATGGCGGAAGAACTGCCGCGCAACAAGACAGCATTTCCTGTTTTTAAGCAAAGGCTAGCCGCATCGACGGTGACATTTGGTCGTGCTTCATACACCATGCCGACGACGCCAAGCGGCACACGAATTTGTTTTAAGAATAGCCCATTTGGTCGCGTCCATTGTTCGATCGTTTCGCCAATCGGATCTGGTAGGTCGATGACTTGTTGGACGCCATTGGCGATTTGCTTGATGCGTTCTTCTGTTAATTGCAAACGATCAAGTAGGGAAGGGGAGAGACCGTTTTCTTTCCCGTTCGCCATATCTTTTTCATTTTCTTGTAAAAGATATGGCATTTGCGCAATTAACGCTTCTGCGATCATCGAAAGCGCCTCATTTTTTTCTTCTGTTGACAATATCCCTAATTGCTTGGCAGCTTGCTTTAATTTTTTCGCTTTGGCGATTAGTTCGCTCATTCCTTTTCGCTCCTTTCGTTTTCAACAAACAGATATCCTTTTTAAACATACTAAGTTGTCGCGATGAATGACTTCTGGACGATGATGGAAAGAGTATCGTTTTGCTTTTTCACTTGAAAGCCCTTTTACCTTCGCTAAATCGCTTGCCGCATAATATACTTGCCCTCTAGCGATCACATCGCCTTTTTGATTGACGACATTGACGACATCTAGCGCTTGAAACGAACCGAATACATTCGTCACACCAGCAGGTAATAAACTTTTTCCTTTATGCAAAATGGCTGTTTCTGCTCCTTCATCGATTTCGATTGCTCCGGTGACTTCGGAATGGTATGCAATCCATTGTTTGCGCATTTGCATATGTTCTTGAAAAGGGGAGCCGATATACGTCCCATCGCCTTTTCCTTCTAAAATATGCTTCAGTTTTTCTTTTCCTGTTCCTGTACCGATAAAGACGCTGACACCGAAGGAAAGCGCCTTTTGCGCGGCAAGTAGCTTCGATTTCATACCTCCTGTGCCAACCGTTGATCCGCTTCCGCCTGCTTGTTCCATCAGTTCGTCAGTAATTTCCGAAAGAAAATGATATTTTTTCGCTTCCAGATGGCTCGGGTGTTGGTCATACAGCCCGTTAATATCCGTTAAAATGATTAAGGCATCGGCATGCAAAAAACCGCTCACCAAGGCGGACAATAAATCGTTATCCCCAAACGTTAACTCTTCAACAGAGACAGAGTCGTTTTCATTAATAATCGGAAGCACTCCGCGGTCGAGCAGCGTCGAAATCGTCGCAAACAAATTGCGAAATCGCTCGCGATCGTAAAAATCTGCGCGTGTTAACAACAATTGCCCGGTAACGATACCAAACGAACGAAAAGCAGAAATGTAGCTTTGCATGAGCACACCTTGCCCGACTGCGGCAGCTGCTTGTTTTCCTGCGATTGTTTTTGGTCGCGAGCGATACCCGAGCAATCCAAACCCAGCGGCGACCGCTCCAGAAGAAATGAGAATGACATCGTGTCCAAGTTGTTTCATATACGCCAGTGCTTCGACATGTTCACGAATCTTTTGCTCCGAGAGTGTGCCGTTTGTTTCTGTTAATGAGCTACTGCCAATTTTTATAACGATTCGTTTTTTTTTCACTATTTCACTCCTTTACTACAAAATAAAAAACGCTCTTCCGCCCTTATAGAAAAGGACGGAAAAGCGTCGTTTCCGCGGTACCACCTTTTTTGGCGCAAATCGCGCCCACCTCTTGCCCTGTAACGTAGGAGAAAACGGCTTATGTTTGCATAAGCGGCCGTATAGGGTAGGTTCAACCGACTTTCCGTGAGGAACCTTCCAGCCTATGGGTTCCACTCTCTTGCACGTTCCATCGGTTTACTCGTCCCGTGCCTTTTTCACTTATTATATTTTTTAGAATTATGAAACAAAAAAGCGAAGATGTCAATGGATTTTACAACTGTTTGGATAAAAGACGAAGTTTTCGCTCATGTTGGAGTGTTTTGGAAGAAAGCAGATCAACGGTTTCTTGCGTGTCGGTTAATTCATCGCGTAGTAGATCAACTTTTTCGTTTAGCTGCTCGAACTGTTTGTCCATTTCTTGTTTAAGAGCGTCAATTCTCGTTTCTAAGTTGCTTTCTACACCTCGAATTTCCGAGCGAAGCTGTTGTCCCATTTCTTGCATTTCCGAACGAAGCTGGTTGCCCATCTCTTGCATTTCCGTCCGGAGCTGATTGTTCATTTCCTTCATTTCGTAATGAATTTTGTTTGAGAATAGTTCGAGCGCTTTCACAATTTCTTTTACAATTGTTTCCCTGTCCACTTTGATTCACCCCCCTTTTATTTTTCATTATAAATGAATGACGGACAAGAAAGAAGTATGTTTCTCATCATTTTCCGATCATAAAAAGTAAATAGATGAAACTTTTACCTAACATCATACGTTATAATGGAATAAAAGGGAAAGGAGTGGAAAACATGGGATTAGTGTTGCAACATGTAACAAAACAGTTTGGCTCGTTTACAGCAGTAGATGATGTGACGTTGTCTATTCCGGAAAAGGGTATATTTGGATTTCTGGGGGCGAACGGAGCAGGAAAAACGACAACATTTCGAATGATCTTAGGATTGCTTGAGCCAACGAAAGGGGAGATTACATGGAACGGTGAGCATATTACGTATAAACATAGTCATCTCATCGGATATTTGCCGGAAGAAAGAGGATTGTATCCAAAGTTAAAAGTAAAAGAACAACTCATTTATTTAGGAAGATTGCGAGGATTACATAAAGAAGAAATTGTGAAAGAAATGCACAATTGGCTGGAGCGTTTTAAAATCCCACAATATGAAAATCAAAAAGTAGAACAGTTATCGAAAGGTAATCAACAAAAAATTCAATTTATCGCTGCGGTGTTACATCGTCCGCAATTGCTGATTTTAGATGAACCATTCAGCGGATTAGATCCGGTAAATGTTGAAATGTTGAAAAAGGCAGTAATAGATTTACAACAACAAGGAACAACGATTGTCTTTTCAAGTCATCGGATGGAACATGTTGAACAATTATGTGAACATATATGCATTATGCATAAAGGAAGACCTATTGTTCATGGATCAATTAAAGAAATTAAGCAATCTTTCGGCAAGAAAAATGTCATTATTCACGGAGAACTTCCGTTTGAAACATTAACAAACGTTCCTGGCGTATTAAAAATGGAGAAAACGGTTGAAGGAGTTCGCTTACAAATAGCAGATGAAAGTGTATCCCAGCGCATTCTTGAACATATTTATGCAAAAGGATTTATTCGTACGTTTTCGCTAGAAGAACCATCGCTCAATGACATTTTTATCGAGAAAGTAGGTGCAGCGTATGAACAATAAGTTTTGGATCGTTTTTCTTCACACGTACGTAACGAAATTAAAATCAAAGTCTTTTTTCATTTCAACGATCATTACTGCTTTTATTGTATTTGGTATTAGTCAGTTAGATCGTATCATTGAAGCGTTTAGCGATAATGGTCAAAAAACAATTGGTGTTATTGATGAAACAAATGGGTGGTACGAAGCATTGCAATCGCAATTGCAATCGAATAAAGAAATAAAACTTGTTCGCCATGATAAAAGTGAGGAACAGGCAAAAGAACTTGTCCAAACAGAAAAGTGGTATGCGTATATTGTACTTGATGTACAAAACGGTCAGCCGAAAGTGACATATTATGCAAAAAATATTGCAGATAGTGATGTCATTCATGGCATTGAGCAGGCGTTGCAACAAGTTAAAATTGCGATGATGGCAAAACAAATTGGATTAACGTATGAACAAATAAACGCATTATATGCTCCAATTGCCATAGAAAAAGTAGCGCTTGAAGAACATGCAAAAACAGAAGAACAATTAAATCAAGCAAGAGCGATCGTATATGTGCTATTGTTTGCGATGTATATGTTCGTGTTAATGTACGGAAGTATGATTATGATGGAAGTAGCAACGGAAAAATCATCACGTATTATGGAAATTTTAATTTCAAGTATCTCACCTGTTCAACAATTGTTCGGAAAAATTTTAGGAGTTGCTTTGTTAAGTTTGACGCAGTTTATGTTTATTTTTTCAGTTGGCTATGTCTCGATGAAACAAAGCGATATATTGCGTCAGTTGCTTGGTATGAATGAACTCCCGCTTTCTTTAATTACGTACGGCATTATCTTTTTCTTGCTCGGTTATTTGTTGTACGCGATGTTATTTGCGGTACTTGGCTCGATTGTCAGTCGAGTAGAAGAAGTGCAACAAATGGCTGGACCTGTCACAATGTTAGTTGTCGCTGCGTTTATTATGGCGATGTTTGGCTTGAATGCACCGGAATCTCCGTTTATTGCAGCAATGTCGTTTGTTCCATTTTTTGCTCCAATGATTATGTTTTTACGAATCGGAATGCTAAACGTTCCAGTTTGGGAAATCGCTCTTAGCATTGCTTTGCTCATTGGGACAATCGCTTTTTTATTTGTGTTTGGTTCAAAAATATATCGCGGGGGCGTGCTCATGTACAATCAAGCGTCTTCATGGAAAGATCTCAAACGGGCATGGCAATTAACGAAAAAATGAAAAACCGAGCAAACAGCTCGGTTTTTACATCGGCTTTGTCGGTGTCGGCTTCGCATAGCCTTCTTTATATGTTTCATCAATAAGGTGACGAATATCTTTGATCGACATTCCTTTTTCATATTGTTCAATAGAAATAGCGGCGATCTCTAAACAAACTCCGCATTTTGTTGCGTGATCGTCCCAAACGATTGCACCGTTGCTTTTATTTTCATGTACAAAACAATCATAATTGTTCTCATGACCGACTGATTCACCGCAACCACAATAACAAGGTATGTTTTCTAACAACTTTTGATGTGTCGCAGCCTGTTCATATAAATGAGACATCGATTCATTATAGGAAGCCAAAAATGATGGGAGATCGCGAATCGAGTTTGTTTCTTCCCGTATATCACCCGTTTCGTGTTCTGCAGTATGTTTTTCTTCTTGTTGTACACAACCACTAAGCAATAAACTAGTAGAGATCATTGCGTTAAGCATCAATCGTTTTCTCATCTCAACCATCCTTTTTCTAAAATGATAAAGGGTTCCGACTTTTTTCACTATTTCTTTTATCTCTTTACTATTATAATAAAAACAATAGTAAATGGTAAGGAAAAAGGCGGGGGAAAAATGGATTGCATCGAAGTAAAAGGAAAAACGGTGGAAGAAGCGATTGAAGAGGGGCTCAAACAGCTTCAAGCAACGCGCGAAGAAGTAATCATCGAAGTTGTGCAACAAGAGCGCAAAAAGTTGTTTGGAGTCGTCTCGCAACCTGCCGTTGTTCGACTAACGAAGAAACAGCAAGCAAACCAAATGATTCAACAAGTTGAAGGAAAAGCATGGATTCAAGATGGTACGTTGTATTACGAATGTTTGGACGTAAGCCCAACGATCGTAATCGGTGAAGGTGTCATCTGTTTACATAATGGTCAACAAGTCGAAGGAAGCATCACGTTACAAGAAGGCGACGACGTCCGCATTTATCCAAAAGAAGAAAGCATCGCTCAATCCGTTTGGAGAATTGATGTAGATGTTAGAAAGTTAGAAGCAACATTAACGTTCGCCCCTGGGGTGCGACGTCGATATATATTGGAAGATAAACAACCATCTAGTAAATTGTATATACATGCAAAAATGGAGACAGAGCTTATTTATGATGTGTCATACGAGCAAGTGATGACGAAACTGCAAGAATTAGGGATTGTGTATGGAGTGAATGAGGAAGCGATTCGTGAAGCACTGCATTCCGAGAAAAAAGTAACCGTCGTCATCGCAAAAGGAATTGAGCCAACAGAAGGAAAGGACGGATGGGTAGAGGTAAAAGTAGGCGAGGGGAAAAGAACACCGAAAGTTCGTGAAGACGGAACCGTTGATTATCGTGAAATAGAAATGATTGCGACCGTTGGTGAAGGTGACTTGATTGCGATTGTTCATCCACCGCTGCCAGGTAAAACAGGATTAACCATCACAAATGACGTGATACCTGTACGTGAAGTACATCCGGTGATGATTAAACTTGGTAAGGGAGTAACGATGGATGGAAACCGCATTTTAGCAACAACAGGCGGGCGACCGCAAATTGCGAAAAAGGGAAAGATGGTTGTCGTCTCCATCCTTCCAAAGCTTGTTCATCAAGGCGATGTCGATTTATCAGTAGGAAACATTCATTTTAAAGGCGATGTTGAAATTACAGGAAACGTTCAAGATGAAATGGTTGTGGAAGCGCTCGGTAGCATTATGATTTTACAAAATGTCAATCGCGCAAAAATTCGTGCGCAACAATCGATTTTTATTCAACAAAACGTCATTAGCGGTACGGTGACATCAGGAGAAAACAAAATGATTGTGACCAAGCTTATCGGTTTATTACAACAAATTCGCCACTCACTTGAGCGAATGATTGTTGCGATTCAACAACTAATGGTCATGTCTAAAATTCGCGAACAAGATATTTATCCGCTGACGAAGAGATTGCTTGAAAGCAAGTTTCAAACGACGATGGAAGCGATGAAACAGTATAAAACGATGTGTGAGCAAAAGCGCGAACAAATTGGTGAACAATGGTTCGATATTGGCTCACAGTTGGATGGTTGCTTGCTCGCTGATCGTCCGAATCATTTTCATTGTTTAGAAGGCATGGCGAATTTGCTTCGAGAACTTAATACATTTATTGGGCAATATGATCGCGAAGAAAACGATGTGATTGAACTTTCTTATGCTTTAAATAGCGTCATTCACGGAAGTGGAGATGTCGTTGTAACGGGAAAAGGGTGTTACAATTGTAACATTTATGCTGGAGGCACATTGACTGTTCACGGAGTGTTACGCGGTGGTGAAGCGTATGCGCAAAAAGGGATGAAAATTAAAGAAGTTGGCTCTTCGCTCGGGATTAAGACTGTATTAGCTGTTCCAAAAGGGGAGACGATCTATATTGAACACGCATGGGAAGGAACAGTTGTACAATTTGGTAAAAAGACGTATACATTTTATGAAGAGAAAAAACACGTTGAAATGAAATGGGACGACGAACGTCAAGAAATTGTATTTGGATAAAAAAGACGCATGGCCAACAAAGCCGATGCGTCTTTTTGTATATTTTTCGGATAATCATATAGTATAATGTAAATGTTCTTAATTTTCTTTCTTTTTGAAGAAGGGGGCTAGAAAATGAAAGCGATTACGGATGGGGATATTTTATGGACGCCAACGAAAGAACAAATCGAACAATCAAGCGTGAAAAAGTATGTGAATTGGCTAGAAGCAAAAAAAGGGCTTACGTTTGATTCGCATGCGGCGTTATGGAAATGGTCGGTCGAGAATCTTGAGCAATTTTGGGAAACGGTGTGGGAATATTGCAGCGTTCAGTCGTCTGCACCGTATACCAGTGTGTTAGAAGAACGAAAAATGCCACGGGCAAACTGGTTTCCAGGGGCACGGCTAAACTATGTGGAACATATTTTTCGCAACATGCAGGAGAAGCCAGCGCTTTTGTTCCGTTCCGAACACGTTTCGGTGCGTGAAGTGACGTGGAAAGAGTTAAAACAACAAACGGCAGCCGTCGCTTCGGCGCTGAAAAAACTGGGGGTCAAGCAAGGAGATCGCGTCGTTGCTTATATGCCAAACATTCCGGAAACCGTCGTTGCGTTTTTGGCGTGCGCGAGCATTGGCGCGATCTGGTCTAGTTGTTCTCCCGATTTTGGCGCCAACAGCGTCATCGACCGCTTCCAACAAATTGAGCCGACGGTGTTGTTTGCGGTAGATGGTTGTCAATATAACGGGAAAACGTTTGATAAAGTACCAGTTGTGAAAGAACTGCAAGAAAAACTTCCGTCGCTAAAAAAGACGATTGTCGTTCCGTATTTACGTGACGATGTACGCGCATGGGACGATTCCGTTTTATTATGGACGGATCTCGTGAAAGAACGAAGTGAACTTTATTATGAACAAGTTCCGTTCGATCATCCGTTATGGATTTTATATTCTTCTGGAACGACCGGATTGCCAAAGCCAATTGTACAAGGGCATGGGGGCATTTTATTAGAGCATTTAAAAATTTTATCGATTGAATGCAATATTGCGCGTGATAGCACATTTTTCTGGTTTACGACGACGGGTTGGATGATGTGGAACTTTTTAATTGGTGGGCTGTTAGTTGGGGCAACAGTTGTGTTATATGACGGAAGCCCAACGTTTCCAGATGCGAACGTCTTATGGGAGCTTGCCGAAAAAGCAAAAATTACGCATTTTGGCACAAGCGCAGCGTTTATTAACGTTTGTATGAAACAAGGCATTCGTCCGAAAGACACTTACGATTTTTCACACTTGCAAGCGGTTCTCTCGACAGGATCCCCACTGACGACCGAAGGGTTTCTTTGGGTGTATGAACATGTGAAAGACGTTTGGCTCGTCTCATGCAGTGGCGGAACGGATGTATGCACCGCGTTTGTCGGCGGGTCGCCCATTTTGCCGGTTCGTGCAGGCATGCTGCAATGCCGTTCGCTCGGGGCAAACGTACAGGCATTTGATGAACATGGACATTCGCTGATCAATGAAGTCGGGGAATTAGTCATCACGGAACCGATGCCGTCGATGCCACTCTTTTTCTGGAACGATGAAAACGACCGTCGCTACCTCGAAAGCTATTTTGATACGTATCCAGGCGTGTGGAAACATGGGGATTGGATTAAAATTGATGCTGAAGGAAGCTGCGTCATTTACGGTCGTTCGGATTCGACGATTAACCGCGCGGGCGTGCGCATGGGCACGAGCGAAATTTATCGGGCGGTGGAAACAGTCGATGGCATTCTCGACAGTTTAGTTATTGACTTAGAAGTGATGGGAAGAAAATCGTTTATGCCGCTGTTTGTCGTTCTTCAGCCAGGGGTAGAGCTAGATGACGTATTAAAACAACGAGTGAAAGATGCCATTAAAGCGCACGTATCGCCACGCTTTATTCCGGATGCGATTTACCAAGTCGACCAAATCCCAAAAACGTTAAACGGAAAGAAAATGGAAATCCCGATTCGTAAACTTTTATTAGGCTTCCCGCTCGAAAAAGCGGTAAACGTTGGCTCGATGGCGAACCCTGAATCGCTTTCCTTCTTTATTGAGCTGGCGAAACAATGGGAGCATTCGAATGTATAAGCAAGGCTGTTGCCGTTTGGTAACAGCCTTAGTGGTGTGCGCTGCTTTTCTTATTGACTTTTACGTAAACGTAAACTAAAATAAAATTCAGAAAATTAAAAATAAAGGTGGAAGCAATGAATTACTATACAATCTCCCAACTGGCCGAGCAGTTTGATATTAGCACGCGAACGATTCGCTATTATGAGGAACGCGGGCTCATTTCACCCATTCGCACCGAGTCAGGCCAGCGGCTGTATACGAAAAAAGATCGAGCGGTGTTAAAACTCATTTTGCGCGGGAAACGATTCGGTTTTTCGTTAGAAGAAATTCACGAAATGATTAGCTTGTTTGACAACGATCGCACTGGCCGAAAACAACTGGAAAAAACAATCGCATACGGCGAACAAAAATTAAAGGAGGTGACGGAGCGGATTGAGGATTTAATGCAGTTAAAACAAGAGATGGAGTCGATTTTAGCAGATTTTCGCGAACGATTACAAAAGTTGGAGGGGATCGAATGAACATTTCCGAGTTGTTAGCGCGCAATGCGCGAAAGTTTCCGAACAAAATAGCACTCATTGATGGCGACGTGTCGCTTTCTTATCGAGAAGTAGATGATACGGTCAATCGGCTCGCTTCTTCGCTTGCTTCGCTCGGCATCAAACGAGGCGATAAAGTCGTGTTGTATATGCCAAATGTGAAAGAATTTGTATATGCGTATTTTGCCGTCTTGCGTCTTGGTGCCATCATCGTACCAATTAACGCGCGGCTAACTGCCCAAGAAGTGCAATACATTATTGACCATAGCGAAGCAAAAGCGGTCATCGCACATGATTGGATTTATCAAGAACTTGCCTCGCTTGTTCATAAGGTTGACGTCATTTGGGTGAAAACAGGGGAAGCAATAGAAGGTTGGCGTTCGTTATCGCAGCTCATTGCTAGCGGCGATTCTTCCCCAATTGTTTGTCCGCTGAGCGAAGAGGACGAAACGACGATTTTATACACATCTGGAACGACTGGTAAACCAAAAGGAGTATTGTTTACAGCGCGCAATATTTTCGCTGTCGCAACGATGATGGCGCTAGAGACGAAAATGGATAAACATAGCCGCCTGTTGCATATGATGCCGCTTAGCCATTCCGCACCGCTTCATTTATTTTTTGTCGGCGGGATGTACGTCGGGGCCACCCATGTGTTATCACCAACGTTTTCCCCAGAAGCATTGTTAGAACTTGTCACAAAACATCAAATTACCCACTTTTTCGGAGCACCAGTCGCCTATTTACTCACGGCAAAACACCCACGCCTTCACGAATACGATTTATCGTCTGTCCAATATTGGACGTATGGGGGAGCACCGTTATTGGCAAATGAAGTGCAATTTGTCGCCAAACAGTTTCGCACGAATCGGCTCATGTGTTTGTACGGACTAACGGAAGCTGGACCAAACGGAACGTATTTATCACCGGAAGAACATGCGACAAAGGCAGGGAGCGTTGGCAAAGATGCCGCCCTTCATTGCGAAGTAAAAATCGTCGATGAACGCGGCAATGACGTTCCACCAGGTGAAATTGGTGAAATCATCTTAGCTGGTGAAGGCACAATGAAAGGTTATTACAAAGACGAGAAAAAAACAGCGGAAACGGTGAAAAACGGTTGGCTATATACAGGTGATTTAGCGCGCCGTGATGAAGATGGCTACATTTGGATTGTCGATCGAAAAAAAGATATGATCATCTCTGGGGGAGTGAACGTTTACCCGAAAGAAGTGGAAGACGCGCTAAAGTTGCACCCAGCGATTGTTGATGTGGCGGTTGTTGGCGTGCCGCATCCAGAATGGGGAGAAACGGTGAAAGCGTTTGTTGTCACAAAAGAACCGATCGAGCAGCTTGCGGAAGAATGTAAACGTTTTCTTTCGGATAAACTTGCAGACTATAAAATTCCAAAGCTATATGAAGCCATTCCTGAACTACCGCGCAACGCAACAGGAAAAATATTAAAACAGGTGTTGAGGGGGATACACAATGAAACAGCTACGCGAAGTTGATCCGAACTTATTTGCCAATTTAAAAAAATATTTAGACGAAGAGTTTTATGCGTACGCCGAAGAAGAGTTAGAGAAGTTTTGGAAGCTTTGCATGACCGATATCGACCGGCGCGCGGTACATACAGACCGCGAAGGACAGCCGCGACTCCTCAAATATGACCGTTTTGGCAATGATGTTTCTGAAATATGGGTGAACGAAGGATATAAACAAACAGTGAAGGAAACGTATGAAACAGGAATTGTCGGTTATGTCCATAAACCGATTCCTGCGCTTGGTCGTGTTGGCAATTACGTCTATTCGTACGCGCAAGGATATTTGTTATCACAAGTCGAGCCAGGGTTTTATTGCCCGGTGACGCTCACGATGGCAACGGCGTACGTATTAGAGCATTTTGCTGACGAAAAAATTAAAGCGAAATATTTGCCGCACGTCATTTCGACGGGCGAAGTCGAGCTGTATGAAGGCGCGACGTTTTTAACCGAGCGGCAAGGCGGTTCGGACGTCGGTGCCAATGAAGTGCGCGCTGTTTTATGCGGGGATCATTATGAAATTTACGGAGAAAAATATTTTGCGAGCAACGCTGGCATGTGCGGAGTTGCTTTAGTGCTTGCGCGCATCGACGGAAGCGAGGCGGGGACGAAAGGGCTTAGTTTATTTTTAGTGCCGTGGCGCAATGAGGACGGGGCATTAAACGGCATTCACATTCGGCGTTTAAAAGATAAACTTGGTGTTCGCGCTGTGCCGTCAGCGGAAGTCGTATTTGAAGGGGCAAAAGCTTATTTAATTGGCGATGCGAAAAAAGGGTTTTACTATATGATGGAAGCGCTCAATTTATCGCGCGTCTGCAACGCCGTCGCTTCGATTGGCATTATGAAACGGGCGCTAGAAGAGGCAAAGCAATACGCAGTCAATCGTCAAGCGTTTGGACATACACTTACATCATATCCGATGGTGAAAGAAACGTTAGCCAACTTAACGGCGCGTCAAGAAGTGCAAACGAGCGCTTGTTTTGAGCTCATTTCCTTTTTTGACCGTGTGATGCGCACGCCGGACCAAGCGTCTGAGCAAGAAAAAGCGTGGAATCGCTTATTAATTGCGCTTTTAAAAATGCGAACAGCCGAAGAAGCGATTGCATTTGCCCATGAAGCGATTGAAATGCATGGCGGCAACGGCTACATCGAAGATTTCGTCACCCCGCGCTTGCTTCGCGATGCCCAAGTATTGACCGTATGGGAAGGAACAGCAAACATTTTAGGACTTGAGGTGTTGCGCCTCATCCGTAAATATCGCGTCCATGAAACGTTTATTCAAACAATAAACGAACAACTAGCTGCACTTCCTGTGGGAATACGCGCATTTGCTAAACCGGTCGAAAGCGGGTTGCATGAACTCATACAGTCTCTAAAACAACTTCACGGACAGCCAGAAGACGTGCAAACGTATCACGCCAAAAAAATCGCCAATCGCCTTTGCGACTTGTATTTGAGCGTCATAGCGTTAAAAGAAGCGGAAGAAAACGAACGAAAACAAATTATCGCCCGCCTTTTCTTACAGCATATTTGGGGATGCGATTTATTCGATGCCGAGATGTTATCGGTTCGTCATTTTGATTTAGTGATGAATGAAACGAAAGAGGTAGAAGTATAAGAAGGCAAGGGACCAAGTCGGTTCCTTGCCTTATAGTAAAACAAACACCGCCAAAAAATGAGCCACAGACCCGCCTAATACAAACAAGTGCCAGACGGCATGATGAAATTTAAAGCCGCGCCATACGTAAAAAACAGCGCCGACTGTGTACAAAATTCCGCCGATGACTAAATATAACACACCGTTTGGCGAAAGGCTGGAAACGAGCGGTTTCCATGCAAATACAATCAACCAGCCCATGATGATATATATAATCGTCGATGTATATAAAAACCGATCGACGAAAAAGCATTTAAATACGGTACCGAAGAGTGCAAGCCCCCAGACGATGCCAAACAATGTCCAACCGATCGCTCCTCTCACCGCTAAAAACAGAAACGGCGTATACGTGCCTGCAATAAAAAAGTAAATCGCCGAATGGTCGAAAATTTCAAACAATCGCTTCCAGCGCCCTTCCGGCAACGCGTGCACAATCGTTGATGACAAATACAAAATAAGCATCGTGCTTCCAAACAACGTAAAACTAACAACGTGCCATGCATTTCCGTACATCGCAGCCATGACCGTCAAAATAACGAGCGCCGCGATACTAAACACCGCACCGATGCCATGAGTAATCGCATGCACGATTTCTTCTTCTTTCGTAAACGTATGGGTAAAAGCCAATAGTCTCATTCCTTTCATTGAAAGACATTTTGTTTATTGTACCACATCGATATACATTTTTGTGCATTGTTGTTTTCGTTCGCGACATAATGGAAAAAAGAGAGGTGAGGACGATGCAAATACAGGTAGAAAGGCAACGAAAGACAAAAAAATGGCTTGTACCATCGTTTATTGGTGTGTTGTTACTTGCGGCGATTGCGTGTGTCGCCATTTCCATTTACGTCGGTTGGAATTTGACACATAAAGAGCGAAAAGCAGTCGTCGAAACGCCGAAGGCTTATGAAATGGCTTATCAAGATGTGACATTTACAAGTAAAGACGGCGGACTAAAGCTGAAAGGGTGGGTGATTGAGCCAATGAAACAAGCGAAAATGACCGTTATTTTTTCGCATGGATATGGCGGCAATCGCTACGAACCAAACGTCCCGTTTTTGCCAATTGCTAAAGCACTAACAGACGAAGGATATCGCGTCATTATGTTTGATTTTCGCGCAAGCGGCGAATCGGAAGGAGACATGACAACGATTGGCGCAAAAGAAAAACATGATTTGCTTGGTGTCATTGATTATGCAAAACAACATTATGTCGAACCGATTGTTCTGTATGGAGTATCGATGGGAGCAGCAACGTCGATTTTAGCAGCAGGAATGGATAAAGAGGTAAAAGCGGTTATTGCCGACAGCCCGTTTAGCGATTTAGAAGGATATTTGCGCACATATATGCCTGTATGGACGCATTTACCGAACGTTCCGTTTACGTATTTAATCATTACCCTTATTCCGATGATTACTGATTTAGATCCAGCCGAGTCGGTGCCGATCAAAGCGGTTGATGCAATTGCTCCACGGCCGATTTTATTTATTCATAGCAAAGCCGATCCATCTATTCCATATGAAGAAAGTGTGGTGATGTACAACAAACATCCAGAAGCGTTTGAACTTTGGCTCACGGACAAAGCCAAACATGTGAAAAGTTTTGCGATGTATGAAGAGGAATATATTAAGCATATGTTAGCATTTCTAGAAAAAGTGCAAAAATAAAAGACAAACCGTCGTTCCAAGAGAGGAGCGACGGCTTTGCTTTTAGTTTGCTTTTTTGAGCATGTGCAACTCTTCCTCTGCGCGTGCAATACGGCCGAGCTGATAGTCAAGTCGTTCGTGGATATAGGCAATGTCCTGCTTTGTAGCCATTTCCTCACGAATGTGGGCAATTTCATGACGCATAGCATCTTGAAGGCTACGTTGTTCTAATTGATTGTCTCGAATAGCCTTGATCATTGCTGTATTTTCTTTCATTTGCTCTTTTAACCAATGAATATCTTCTTCCTGCTTATGCACTTTTGTTTTTAATTCGTGCATTTCTTGCTTCATTGTTTGCATTTCTTGCTTCATTGTTTGCATTTCTTGCTTCATTGTTTGCATTTCTTGCTTCATTGTTTGCATCTCTTGCTTCATTGTTTGTATTTCTTGCTTCATCCATTGCATGTCTTCGGATAAGTTTTGGACGAGGTTAACGAGCTGGAGGAGAAGTTGTTCTTGCACGCCTGATTCACCTACCTTTCATCCTAAAGGTATACGGCATTTCTAGTGGGAAATATGAAGAGGAGTTTGATGAAATGCCTTCGCCGTCATCTTATCATAATTTGTCGAAATGGACAAACTATTTTTATATATATGTTTGAATCGCTTATTTTGTCGTACGTGTAGCATACATTCGTTCTTTCGCCACTTGTAATAACTGTTGTAATTGTTCCCCTTCGATTGGATATGTCGCATAGCCGACGAGAAAAGATATCGGGCTATTTTGTTTAATTCTCTCAATCAGTGTCGAAGGTTTTGCGTTATTTTCGACAGCGATAATTAAATACTGGTCATTTGACCATTTGGCTACGATATCACTTTTTCGCGTTGTCTCGACTAACAGCTGTTCGAAGGCAGTTTGTTGTTGGGGATGACTGTCTTTTTTCGTTTGGAGCAAATAGATTGTTAAACGACTATCTGGGTCGCGATCAACGAGCGCTGCGATTTTTTCGAATGTACTCGCAGCAAAGTCTTTGCTTTTTAGCTGATATATTAGATCTTTTACACAAGCTTTTCGATCATATCGATTACCAAAATAAATGCCGATAATCGTCTGAAACACGTAAAAACCAATGACAACATATAATTCTGTTCCATGGAGTTGTGTTAAATCAATTGTACCGTTCATAGCCATTATTTCTGGTAACAATACAAGTTGGCTAACAAATAAGCCGATTGTTTTTCCGATATGTTGTTTAAGCATATACGTCACCCCTCTTCATACTATGAATCAAACGCGCCATTGGGATGGACAAATAAAAGTGAAATAAAAAAAGGGCGAGATGACTGCCCTTTTGCGTTAAAAAATGAAATGTGCAATAAAAACGATAATTGGTAACGTAATAAATGTGCGAAGAAGGAAAATGACAACGAGATCCTTAAACGTAATTGGTAGTTTTGACGCAAGTAGCAATCCGCCTACTTCGGACATGTAAATCAATTGTGTTACAGAAACACAAGCGATAACAAAGCGAGTAAATTCACTTTCAATGCCGCTACCGATAATGGCAGGTAAAAACATGTCCGCAAAGCCGACAACCATCGTTTGTGCAGCGGCTGACGCTTCTGGCACTTGTAGGAGCGTCAAGATCGGTACAAACGGTTTACCGAGCCATTCAAATACCGGTGTTGTTTCGGCGATAATTAATGCGACCGTTCCAATGGCCATAACGACAGGTAATACGCCTAACCACATATCGATCACGGTTTGTACACCGTTTTTCAATAATTTCCCCATGTCGCTATTGCGCTGTGCCACTTCTGTTGCCTGTTTTAATCCCCATTGAAAAGGAGTATAGCCAGCTGGTACTGTTTCATCAACGGGAGCGTGATGTTCATGATAATATGTGTCTGGCTTTTTTGATAATGGAGGGATACGCGGCATAATGATCGCGGCTACAAGACCAGCAACGACGATCGTAAGATAGTATGCGCCAAACATATGTTCAAGTTTCATATACGTGATGACAACGATGCTAAATGTAATCGATACAACGGAAAAAGTTGTTCCAATCACCGCTGCTTCTCGCTTCGTATAAAAGCCGTCTTCATATTGTTTATTTGTTAACAATACGCCGATCGTTCCGTCCCCTAACCAAGAAGCAATACAGTCAATGGACGAGCGACCAGGTAATTTAAATACCGGACGCATAATCTTTGTTAAAAGTGCGCCACATAATTCAAGTAATCCGAAATCTAATAGTAAAGGTAAAAACAAGCCTGCAAATAAAAAGACGGAAAACAAAATGGGAATGAGACTATACAACAGCAAAGCACCTGTATTTTCTGACCATACCCATTCCGGACCGATTTTCCACAACGTCATCGCTCCTAAAATTGTTCCAACGATGCGCGCAACGACGAACAAACCATTCACATCGAATAAACGCCGAAGAAATGAGCTGTTCATGATGAAAGAAGGATAAGCAATTTTTGCAACGATTGTGCCAACCGTAGCGATAAACATAAATAAAACAGAAATTGTCGGAATGACTGAAGAAAAGTTTCCTTCGACCCATTTAGCTAAAATAGCTACAGGGATCGTCATCTCACCTTTATAAGGAACAGGGATCATAAATAAAAATACCCCAACAAGCGAAGGAATAAGAAATTTCAGTATGTCAGAGAGATGATGCGATTGTGTATGTTTTTCTTTTTGTACGACATTCATTTTCTAAAACCACCTTCCATTTTATGTTTTGAAAACGGATACATAACATTACTACTATCGTAATATAAAAATGAAAATAGTCAATATAGCAAAATGATTCAGAAATATAAATGAGCGATAAGGACTGCATAAATATGAAAGTATAAAATTATACAAATACACAAATACGAATAAATAATAATTAAGTTATAGTAAAATAGGCAACATAAAGCATAATAAAACAAAGTGACGATATAATCAATCATTTTTTTGTATAAACGTTCAAATTCAAAATTTTTTGTTTTTTTCAACACATTGATGCGTGTATTTTTTCTGTTTATGCGATATGATAAGCGAAAATATGTGTGAAAGGGGTACGAGTAGTGTGGCATTATGCAAAACCAATCGTTGTTGTAAGTGAATGTCTCGGTTTTTCCCCGTGTCGTTATAACGGTGATCAACTAAACGATGAAGTCGTACATAAGCTAGCGCCGTTCGTGCAGTTTATCCCGATTTGCCCAGAAATGCGCATCGGTCTCGGTACACCGCGTGAGACGATTCGGCTGGTCAAAGAAGATGAACATGTTCGGCTTGTTCAGCCATCAACCGAAACGGACATCACCGAGCAAATGAATGAGTTTTCTGTTTCATTTTTAAAACAACTATTAGAGGTAGATGGCTTTATTTTAAAAAGTCGGTCACCTTCATGTGGGATAAAAGACGTCAAAATATACAGCAGTAAGAAAAAAGGACCTGCGCTAGGCAAGGGAACTGGTATGTTTGCAGAACATGTATTGCGAATGTTTGCACATAAAGCTGTGGAAGAAGAGGGACGATTAACGAATTTCGTTATTCGAGAGCATTTTTTGACGAAGTTATTTACACTTGCCTTATTTCGAGAGGTAAAACAGACAAATTCGCACCATCGACTTGTTGAATTTCATGCGGAGCATAAATATTTATTTATGGCTTATCATCAACAGAAATTGAAGCAATTAGGAAATATTGTTGCAAATCGTGTTCGTTTGCCGATTGAAGAAGTATTTTTGCGATATGAACAAACATTATATGAGTTGTCTGCACGACGATCCCGTCGAAATTCGAACATTAATGTTTGTCAACATATGATCGGTTATTTTAAACATGAGTTGAGTGGTGAGGAAAAACGGTATGTCCATGAGCTGTTAGAAAAATATCGGGCAGGCAAGCTGCCGCTAAGTAGTGTAACAGCCGTCATTCGTTCATGGGCCATTCGCTATCAAAACGAATATTTGTTGAAACAACGATATTTTCAACCTTATCCAGAACCGTTACTTGACGTGACGGATTCAGGAAAAGGAAGAGATTATTAAAAGAAGCGACAAAGGGTTATCCTTGTCGCTTTTTTGTAACGATATAATACACCGGAATGCCAGATATCGTCACAACAATCGATAAAAATGTATCGAGCGGTGCATGGAGTGCCGTACTTATAATAATATATGCTGTGCCAACAATAGCAACAATCGGGGTGAAAGGATAAAATGGCACTCGATATAATTGTTCGTTAGATGGTAATGATTTTCGTAATAAAAATACCGCATAAAAAGCAAAGCCGTAAAATAAAAAGACACTAAAAATAGCAATATCCGTTAAGCGATCTGCATTACCAAGTAACATCATGATAATTGCAATAGTAATTTGCATGAACGTTGCTAATACAGGTGTGCGCCACTTTGGATGGATGCGAGAAAAATAACGAGCAAGTGGAAATAGCCCATCTATTGCCATTGCCAATGGCATGCGAGGGAATGTGAGTACTTTTCCATTTAAACAACCAAAAATAGAAATTAAAATGCCAATAGCGATCAATTTTCCACCAAATGATCCGAATAAAATGGTTGCAGCTTCACTCGCTGCATTCGGACCGAGTGCAACAATGTCATCAGCGCGAAGCACGTGAAGTAATGCTACATTCACAGCTACATAGGCAAACATGACAATAAGAATACCGGTGATAATCGCTTTTGGTAACGTCTTTGCCGGATTTTTCATCTCACCAGCAACAAACCCAACGTTCATCCATCCATCGTACGCCCACAATGTTGCTAAAACTGCCGCCCCGAAGTTTATTGCTTGACTAGAGCCGCTATCCATGCCGAAAATCGGTACATTTCCTTTCACTACACCAAAGACAATAATAAGAAAAATAGGCAATAGTTTTGCTGCCGTTAACACACTTTGAACGATTCCACCAAACTGAGAACCAAGCATATTTACAACGGACAAAAACAAGACTGCCATGATCCCGATCCAAAGTTCGCTTTCTTTTGGTAGAGAAAAAATACCTGCAAACAGTGTACCAAAATACAGCCCTAGTGCACCGATGACGGCAGGCCCATAAATGATGATTTGTACCCATCCGCATAAAAAGCCCCAAAACTTCCCGTAAACTTTTTCAATATATACGTACAATCCACCTGTTTCAGGAATTTTTGAGCTCACTTCTGCAATCGTTAACCCACTAGCTAACGTAATGATTCCCCCGATAATCCAAGCGAGAAGAGCAAATGTTGAATTTCCAGTTGCTTCAATGACAACAGCGGGTTTCATAAAGATACCGGATCCTATCACAGTACCAACGACGATGGCTGTTGCTGTAATAAAGCCGATGCTTTGTTTCAATTCTGTTTTCGTCATGTTGTTCACCTCTAAAAAACAGTTGTTTTTTTGTGTCGGACAATCGATATTATAGCATGAGATGAATGAAAACTTCTTTTTTTGAAAATTAAAATATTGACAGGGAGAAAAGAAAAGAATAAGATAAAATTAAATTTGGTCTAAAGAAACTTTTTTAACCTTAATCATTATTGTTTGCTTGTTCCACATGTCACACGTTTTTTGTTCATGCATATAATGGGCGGCAAACAAATTTTTTTGGCTTTATGTTGCATTGAGGAAACTTTTATATCCTTATACAACTTTTGAAGGAGGATGCATATGAAAAAATGGTTGGTTGTATGGACCGTTTTATTATTGTTGTTCGGTTGTGAAACGAAAGCACCTAAAAAAGACGTTATTTACGTTGTCGCTACAACGGGGCAAATTGCAGATTTAGTTGAACATGTCGGGGGAGAGTATGTTCATGTGGAAGCGTTGATGGGGCCAGGGGTAGATCCGCATTTGTATAAAGCGACACAAGGTGACATTCAGAAGTTAAGTCAAGCAGACATCATCTTTTACAACGGGCTTCATTTAGAAGGAAAACTCGGAGAAATATTCACAAAAATGTCAAAAACGAAAAAAGTCGTCGCAGTAAGTGAAACGATTCCGAAAGAGAAGTTAATTGAAATAGACGGAGTATATGATCCGCACATATGGTTTGATCTTGATTTGTGGAGATATGCAACGCAAAAGGTAAGAGACGAATTAAGTGTAGTGGATCCGAAACATAAACAAATATATCAAAAACGAGCAGAAGCATATGAATCTCAACTCATGCAGTTAAAAGAGGAAGCCAAAAAAGAGATGAACGCCATTCTAAAAAAACAGCGTGTTTTAATTACAGCCCATGATGCTTTTCATTATTTCGGTCGTGCGTATGATATCGAAGTAGTTGGCCTACAAGGGTTAAGTACAGATGCAGAATACGGATTGAAAGATATTCAAGAACTTGTTGATATGATTGTTGACCGAAATATTCAAGCTGTATTTGTGGAAAGCAGTGTATCGAAAAAGGCAATTGAAGCGGTTGTTGAAGGAGCAAAACAGCGTGGCCATCACGTTTCGATTGGTGGAGAACTATTTTCAGATGCGCTCGGAAAAAAGGGGACTGAAGAAGGGACGTTCATTGGTATGTATCGTTACAATGTTAAAACGATTGCACAAGCATTGAAGGGGGAAGGACGATGAATCCGCTAGTTGTTGACCAAATGACAGTTGCGTATGATCGGCAACTTGTATTAGAAGATGTATCATTTTCTGTTCCAGAAGGAAAGTTAGTAGGGATTATCGGTCCAAACGGAGCAGGAAAATCAACATTAATGAAGGCGATGTTAAATTTTATTCCGCGTATGCACGGGAATGTTTTCGTATATGGTCAACCGTATGAGAAGCAAAGACATCTTGTCGGATACGTTCCGCAACGAAATTCTGTTGATTGGGATTTTCCAACGAATGCGCTTGATGTTGTATTAATGGGGAGATATGGTCATATCGGACTATGGAAACGACCACGAAAAGAAGACGTAGAGATTGCAATGCAATGTTTAGATAAAGTCGGCATGTTGCCTTATGCGAAACGGCAAATTAGCCAACTATCTGGTGGACAGCAGCAGCGTGTGTTTTTAGCGCGTGCACTCGCACAAGATGCTTCTATTTATCTTATGGATGAACCGTTTGTTGGAGTGGATGCCGCAACAGAAAAAGCGATCATTCAACTGTTAAATGAACTAAAAACGCGTGGAAAAACGGTATTGGTTGTCCATCATGATTTGCAAACGGTGCGAGATTATTTCGATTATGTTTTATTGTTAAATAAATGTGTCATAGCGTTTGGTGAAACAGAACGCACATTCACGTATGATCATATTCAAAACACGTATGGTGGAAAAGTGACTTTTCTCTCTACCACACATATTGTGGGGTGAACGAAATGGATGTTAATGTTCAATGGGTATTTACAAGCATGGCTTTGCTCGGATTGGCGAGTGGGATGATTGGCACGTTTGCCTTGCTGAAGAAACAAAGTTTAATAGGGGATGCAATGGCACATGCCGCGTTACCAGGCATTTGTATCGCTTTTCTCTTCTATGGACAAAAATCGCTTCTCGTTTTTTTAATTGGTGCTGCTTGTTCAGGTTATATGGCAACAGTATTTATTCAGTTTATTGTAAAACATACGCGCATTAAAGAAGATGCTGCCATTGGCATCGTATTGTCTGTATTTTTTGGTTTAGGCATTGTGCTATTAACATGGATTAATCAACATGAAGGTGGAAATCAGAGCGGGATCAATGACTTTTTGTTCGGAAAAGCAGCATCGTTAACTGGAAATGATGTGAACGTTTTAACCATAACGGCTGTACTAATGGTTATAACGATCCTCTTTTTTTTCAAAGAGTTCAAAATCATTACATTTGATCGAGCATTTGCGCAAGGAATCGGTATACCTGTGTCGTTGTTGAATGGTGTGCTTATGTTTTTAATCGTTTCGGTTGTTGTGATTGGTTTACAGGCTGTGGGCGTTGTGTTAATGTCTGCGCTACTCATTACGCCGGCGTTAGCTGCAAGATATTGGACTGAAAGACTCGGATGGATGACATTGTTAGCTGGCGTATTTGGTGCTTTATCTGGAGTTGCTGGAGCATATGTGAGTTTGATTGCTTATGTGCCTACCGGTCCACTCGTTATTATTTTTGCGACGGCTCTGTTTCTTTTCTCGTTTTTATTCGCCCCGAAACGTGGTTTATGTAGCAAAATCATTCGTCGACATGTAGAAAGAAAAAAATTGCGCGTGAAACAACTAATGTATGAGCGAGGGGAGCAGTTATGAGTTATACGATTTGGATTTTGCTTACTGCAACTCTTGTCGGGATTAACTGTGGATTAGTCGGTACATTTCTTGTATTACGGAAAATGTCGATGCTTTCTGATGCGATCAGTCATAGCGTATTGCTAGGAATTGTGGGGGCGTATATGGTAAGCCATCAACTGCAAGGGGTGTCTATGCTCATCGGCGCTTTGCTTGTCGGATTGCTAACAACATTTCTCGTCCAATTGTTGCATCAAAAGGGGGTGCAAAGTGACGCAGCCATCGGGGTTGTGTTTACATGCTTGTTTGCGATCGGGGTTGCCCTCATTTCCTTATTCGCAGATCGTGTTCATTTAGATGTCGAACATGCGCTGATGGGTGAAATTGCATTTGTGCCGTGGGATGTGCTGGAAGTTGGCGGACGAAGTATTGGACCGAAAGCCGTTTGGTTGCTTGGATTTGTTTTAGCGATCAATATATTCGTTATTGTTTTTGCTTACAAAGAATTAAAAATTAGCTCATTTGATAGTGAAATGGCAATTACGCTTGGAATTCCGGTCGTGCTGATTCACTACGTATTAATGGGGATGTTGTCGTTAACGACTGTTGCCTCATTTGATAGTGTTGGTGCCATTTTAGTTGTAGCGATGCTTATTGTACCGAGTGCAACAGCTTATTTATGGACGGATCGACTTAGCACGATGCTTATATGTAGTGCTTTTATCGGTGTATTGGCATCGGTGATCGGCTACGTGGGAGCGACAGCATTCAACGTCTCTATTTCTGGAGCAATTGCTGTATCGACCGGTGTCATCTTCTTTGTTTCATTATGGATCGCTCCAAAACATGGGTTATTGCGGAAATGGCTGAAAAAATCTCCTGCCTAGGCAGGAGATTTAGTCTTTTATTGCGGAAAGAAACGAATCAATAATACTTACATCATTTGTGACTAGAAAAGCAGGAAGTAATGCAATAATGGTCACAACCGTCGCGTATGAAACGATAACATTTTTCACTATTTTCACAGTGCTCACTTCCTTTTGAATTTATTTTTTTACTTTTCTGTATTTTTGTCAATCTTTTTATTAGCGAAATTTTTGTGCGAAAATGGTATAATAACAAAATAATTGTTTGGGAGGGGGGATACGATGCGAATACGAGATTGGGATCGAAACTTACGTATTCGTTTAATTGGGGAATCACTCGTTGGAGTTACTTTTTGGATGATATTTCCTTTTATCGCTATTTATTTTTCTGGCATATTCGGTCGAGAAAAAACAGGTGTATTGCTTGTTATTTCGCAATTATTTTCGGTAATTGCTAATTTACTTGGAGGGTATTTTGCTGATCGATTTGGAAGAAAGAAGATGATGGTGCTTGCAGCGTGTGGACAAGCGCTTGCTTTTTTCTTATTTGCACTATCCAATTCTCCGTTATTCTCATCACCGTTGATGAGTTTTATTTGTTTTGCCCTCGTAGGCGTATGCGGCTCACTTTATTGGCCTGCAAGTCAGGCGATGGTTGCAGATGTTGTTTCAGAAAAAGATCAAAGTCGCGTGTTTGCTGTATTTTATACGATGAATAACATCATGGTTGTCATCGGTCCACTCCTTGGAGGAGTATTTTATCCTGAACACCAGTTTTTCTTACTTCTCATCGCAGGGACGTTTTGTGCGATCGTTGCGATTGTTCTTTTTATTTATTTAGATGAAACAGCACCGATATGGAGAAAAACAACAGGAACATGGTATATGTTTTTTATTGAGCAGTTAAACAATTATCGCCTCATCGTAAAAGATCGTACGTTTCTTTTATTTATTGTTGCTGGTATTCTTGTGGCACAAACGTTTATGCAACTCGACATTTTACTTCCTGTTTACATAAAGGAAGTCGTTTCAAAACAAACGTTATTTTCTGTCGGACATTGGTCGCTTTCGTTGAGCGGGGAGAAGGCGTTTAGTGTTCTGATTGCGGAAAACGGATTGCTTGTTGCTTTATTTACGGTAGCTGTGACGAAGTGGATGGAAAACTATAAAGAAAAATGGGTGTTTGTCTTTTCTTCACTTTTTTACGGAATCGCCATTTTTCTTTTTGGTCAAACCACATCTCTATGGATGATGATCTTTTTAATTGCTTTATTTACGCTAGCAGAACTGATGACAGTCGGTTTACAACAAACGTTTGTTGCTAAATTGGCACCCGAGCATATGCGTGGACAATATTTTGCTGCAGCGAGCCTACGTTTTACGCTTGGGCGCATGATGGCTCCACTCGCTTTGACGCTTCCTTTTGCGTATCATTGGACGTTTTTTATTTTAATGTTACTTGCCGTATGTAGCGCATGGTTGTATGCTGTTATGTTTCAAATGATGGAAGGAAAGCGTGCATGATTATTCTCATTCGGCATGGAAAGCCTGTTTGTAAAATGGTACACAAGCAAGAAAAAGTAGGCATATTGGGAAGTTGTGACGTTATCGTTGACAAGGCGCACACCGTGATGTACATATATGGTGTGTAGCCCCTTCTCTTTCTCATATTTTCCCTTTTCTTCTCATACATATGATGATGTAAATATGAGAAAAGAGGGGAAATACGTGTGAATGAAAAAGGGGGATTACAAAAAGAAGCGATGACACGAAGCGAACGACGAAAACGAAAACAACGATTTGTTTTTGTATGTTTATTATTCGTTGTAAGCGCGTGTGTCGTCGGTGCATGGGGAGTGGCGAAACAAGAGACGAGTGAACAGAAAGTAATTGAGCAATTCATCACCGCGTTACGTCAAGAAGATATGAATACGTTGAAACAGTTCATTGATGCTCCATTAGAAGAAAAGGCGTCACTTTTACCACTTTTTGCGTATTTACGTAAACATCCAGAGGGTTATGACCAAATAAGGAAAGAGTTAGCGCAACAAAAAGATGATCGAGTTTACATAAAAGGATTAACGTCAACTCCGCCGATTTTTTTAATGAAATTGTCGCAAGGAACGTACAAATTTGAACCGACGCTGTATCATGTATATGTGCAAACGAACGAGCAAGGGGCTCGTATTTTGATTAACGACACATACGTCGGTGAAACGAATGCATCGTTAGTGAAAGTAGGAGAGTATGTTCCAGGCCTATATGAAGTGAAAATGGTGACAGATGAACGAGAACAAACGAAGCAAATATCGCTCTTTGGAGGAGAGCGGATTCGTATCGTTCGTTTCGATTCGAACTAAAAGATGCAACGACATGTTGCGTCTTTTTTTGTCAAAGTCGAAACATATCTTCTCGTTCGTACGTAATATAGTCATCATTTTCATTTCATAAAAAATCATAGTAAAATAAAGGAACATAGACGATTGGAGGCTTTCGACTGTTCATGATAAATGTATAAATATTTATAAAAATTTTATAAAAATCTGATGATCATTTTATGTGAAAAAAGTCAAAAAGGGGCTGGGAGAAGATGATTCGCACGTACAAAGTCATGCTTCTGCCCAACAATAAGCAAAAGACGAGGACTGTTGCGGAAGTACGAAAAGAATAAAGTTGAAACAGAGGGAGGTGAATACCGTTACAGAAAAACGGAAAACATCAAGAAACTTGACTTCGGAGCGCCAAAGAAACGAGAGTAGCGTTTCGCGAAATCGGGCGTGATGAACAAGGAAGGAAACATAGACTTTTATAAGTTTCTTATAAAGTCTTGTAAGTTTTCTGTAACGGAAAACGATGAAACGATTCATTCGAACAATATGGCGATGGTTTGTATCATGGAATATCGGTTTATTTAGTGCTCTGATCTCGCTGCTTGCATTTCGTTTGCCTTTTTTCATTTCATTTTTGATTGGTGTAAGTGTAGGAGTGATGTATTCCGTTTACATGAAGAAAAAAGAAAAGAAGGATCGATTGCATGATTTTAAAGACGAGCGATTGAAAGATGCGAAAAAAAAGGTTCGGAGAATCGGACAAAGTTTGTGGAGAATTCGTTCGGTTCCGATGTTTTCTAAACTTTCCCGTTTGTACTCCATTTGTCAAAAAATAATTGAAATTGTCGAAAAGCAACCAGATCGTCTCGCTGTCGCGCAACCGTTTTTTAACACAACATTGGACTCCATTGTTACCATTATTGATAAATATATTTATTTAACAAAACAACCCGTAAAAAGTGAGGAGATTCGACAGGCGATGAGGGAAGCAGAGGAAGCACTTGATCTGGCGCTAATGAAAGCGGAAAATGAACTGTTGGACATGCTTGAAGAAGATTTGTTTGATTTAAAGACGGAAGTAAAGCTTGTGAAACATACGATTGCATCAGACGATCCCTTTTCTTTACCAACAAAACATACAATAACAGTGACGGAGGAGAAAAAGCATGAGCAAAAACGATGAAATGCTTTGGACAAGTTCGATCGATTCGTTGCTTGCCAATCCATTTGGCGAAGTGACAGAAGCAAGCGTCAATCCATCATCTCCGCGTCTCATTGATCAATTAAAAGAAGAGCATCGACAGAAAGCGTTAGCACTTGCTGAGCAAATTGATCCGCGCAATCATCAAGCTATTTTACAATATGGAGTAGCAGCGCAAGCGGAGTTGTCACGCTTTTCCCATTCGATTTTAAATCATGTGCAAAAGAAAGATGTTGGACCTGTTGGGGAAGTCATTCATGAGCTTATGATTAAAATGAGAGAAGTTAATGTAGAAGAATTGACAATGACTAAAAAAAACTTCTTAGCTCGCATGCTTCAATCTGTTACACAGTCCGTTCAACATATTTTATCTAAATATCAAAAACTTGGTGTGGAAATTGATCGCATCGCGGATCAACTTGAGAAACATCGTCAAATGTTATTTCGTGACATTATGATGTTAGAAACATTATATGAAAAAAATAAAGAATACTTTGATGCCTTAAACATTTACATCGCTGCAGCGGAGTTGAAATTAGAGCAACTGCGAACAAAAACGATTCCAGAGCTAGAGAAAAAGGCATTACAGTCACAAAATCAAATGGATGTGCAAGAAGTCAATGATATGATTCAATTTGCTGACCGGCTTGAAAAACGGATTCATGATTTAAAATTAAGTCGACAAATTACAATTCAAACGGCACCGCAAATTCGGCTCATTCAACATGTCAATCAAACGTTAGTTGAACGTATTCAATCGTCCATTTTAACAGCCATTCCACTCTGGAAAAATCAACTTGTTATCGCACTAACGCTCCTCCACCAAAAGAAAGCAGTAGAAGCACAAAAAGCGGTAACAAAAACGACGAACGAATTGTTGTTACGCAACTCAGAAATGTTAAAAATTAATACGATTGAAGCAGCAAAAGAAAATGAAGAAGGGCTTGTTAGCATCGATACGTTAAAAAAGACGCAAGAAAATTTATTAGAAACACTTGAAGAAACATTGAAAATTCAACAAGAAGGGCGCATGAAGCGTCAGCAAGTGGAACGAGAGCTTGTTGAAATGGAAGAACAATTAAAACAGAGGTTGCTTACACTAAAAAGGGCTGAATAAAATCAGCTCTTTTTTTATTGATTTTATATACCTGTTAGGGTATGATGTGAAAGGGAGGTAAGACAACATGACTTATATAGTAATCGGTGTGCTCGTGCTATATGCTTTATATTATCGCTATGTACCTGTTCGTGGTGTCAAAGAGTTGACGTCTTTATCATCATATGAACATGTGACGTTGCTTGATGTACGTGACTACAATGAGGCAGACGAAATGAATGGGGCCCTCCGCATTCCGGTTGCGTACTTAAAACGTTATTATCAAACCATTCCGAATCGTCAAGTGATTGTCATTGCAAAAAGCAATCTAGAGAAAAATGTCGCGATCCGTTTACTTAGACGTTATCATTTCTCAGTAGAAGGATATTATATAAAAGAGCAAGAGCATGTAAATGAGTTAAATATGGTAAAATGTCACTAACTGTTCAAACTTTATGAAGCAGTTGTTTGTTATAATACGGTTACACGTACTTGTATATGGAGGGGATATACAATGAGAAAAATCGTCATTGTTGGTGGTGTGGCTGGAGGTGCTTCCGCTGCGGCACGTTTGCGTCGGTTAAGCGAAAAAGATGAAATCATTATGTTTGAACGCGGTGAATATATTTCATTCGCAAACTGCGGGCTCCCTTATTACATTGGGGATATCATTCAAGAACGAAGCAAGTTGCTTGTTCAAACGGTTGATGGCATGTCAAAACGGTTTCGTATTGATGTGCGTAACTTAAGTGAAGTGACGAGTATTAATCGTGAGCGAAAAACGGTAACGGTAAAACATTTACGAACAAATGAACAATATGAACAACCGTATGATGTTCTTATTTTGTCGCCAGGGGCAAAACCAATCGTCCCACCAATTCCAGGCATAGATGAGGCAAAAGCGCTTTTCACGTTGCGCAATGTGCCAGATACGGATCGTATTCGTTCATTCGTGGATAACGAAAAGCCGAAACGAGCTGTCGTTATCGGTGGAGGCTTTATCGGGGTAGAAATGGCCGAGAACTTAACAGAACGCGGTGTGCATGTGACGCTCGTAGAAATGGCAAATCAAGTGATGGCGCCGATCGATTACGAGATGGCAGCGATTGTGCACACACATATGAAGGAACACGGCGTTGACTTAGTTTTAGAAGATGGCGTACAAGCGTTTGAAAACGAAGGACGGCGCGTTGTGTTGAAAAGTGGGCGCACGATTGAAACAGATATGATTATTTTAGCCATTGGTGTCCAGCCAGAAAACCAATTGGCGAAAGAGGCAGGATTAGAACTTGGTTTTCGTGGTGCCATTAAAGTGAATGAACATTTACAAACGTCTGATCCGAACATTTTTGCGATCGGTGATGCCATTGAAGTGAAAAGCTTCATTCAAGGATTTGAAACATTCATTCCGCTCGCATGGCCAGCGAATCGACAAGGGCGGCTTGTTGCTGATTACATTAATGGCCACGATGTGAAGTACAACGGAACACTCGGCACGTCAATCGCTAAAATTTTTCATATGACCGTAGCAGCGACAGGGTTGAACGAAAAAATATTAAAACACCATGGCATCGACTATGAAGTCGTTCATGTTCATCCAATGAGCCATGCAAGTTATTATCCAGGCGCAACACAAATGACGTTAAAATTAATTTTTGATCGTCAAGGTCGCATTTATGGAGCGCAAGCAGTCGGACAAGATGGCGTGGACAAACGTATTGACGTTATTGCCACAGCGATAAAAGGTGGATTGACAGTATATGATTTACCAGATTTAGAATTGGCCTATGCTCCACCGTTTTCATCAGCAAAAGATCCAGTCAATATGGCTGGATATGTAGCGTCAAACGTGTTAGATGGTATGGTAGAAACGGTGCAATGGCATGAAATTGATAATATTGTGGCGAACGGTGGATTGCTCATTGACGTTCGCACACCGAAAGAATTAGAAACAAGAGGAGCAATTCCAGGAAGCATCAACATTCCACTTGATGATTTGCGCGACCGCCTCCATGAATTACCGAAAGATCAAACGATTTATGTGACATGTCAAGTCGGCTTGCGCGGATATTTAGCTACTCGTATTTTAAAAGAACATGGCTTTGAAGCCAAAAATTTAGACGGTGGTTATAAATTGTACTCGAGTGTGAAGTAGGAGGAGTAGGTATGTTTGAAAACATTTTACCGACACAGGCAGATACGCTACGTCATGAAGCAAATGTCGAAGTGCTAGACGTTCGGGAAGCACACGAAGTAGCGGCAGGAAAAATTCCGGACGCACGTCATATTCCGCTCGGGCAACTATTTGCTCGTTTAAACGAACTAAATCTAAACAAAACGTATATCGTCGTTTGTCATTCTGGCGGTCGAAGTGCATTAGCGTGCGAATGGCTATCTGAACGCGGCTTCCATGTAAAAAACATGGTAGGCGGCATGATGAATTGGGAAGGAGACGTGGAATAAGACTGGTGGTATGCCAGTCTTATTTTTTATGCATTTGGCATCGTTTTATTGTACAATAAAATACATGTATTGGAAGATAGAAAGGAATGAAGGGGAATACATATGTGGAAAGATAAAAATGTCATTCTTATTTTTATTGGTGAGTTTATTGCTGGGATTGGTTTATGGCTTGGGATTATCGGAAACTTAGAATTCATGCAAAAGCATGTCCCATCTGACTTTGTAAAGTCGCTTATTTTATTTTCGGGATTGCTTGCTAGTGTGATTGTTAGTCCAATCGCGGGGAAGTGGATTGATACATATGCAAAAAAACGTATTCTTTTATACGCCGGAATCGGTCGTGTATGTAGCGTTATTTTTATGCTGTTTGCATTAAAATATGAATCTATTTTTCTCATGATATGTTTTATGATCTCCATTCAAGTCGCAGCTGCTTTCTATTTCCCGACGTTGCAAGCAATCATCCCACTTGTTGTGCGGGATGAGAAACAACTCATGACGATCAATGGGATGCATATGAATATTTCAGCGTTATCACGAATTTCTGGTACCGCCTTTGGTGGTGCTCTCCTTATGATTACAAGTTTGCAAACGTTATATATTGGCGCAATAGTCGCATACAGTTTATTATTTTTACTTACTTTTTTTATTGATATAAAAGAAGAAAAGAGAGACATAAGCAGTTATACAAAAGAAAAACAACGATTTACAGACATATTCCCGATCATTCGCGTATTGCCTGTTGTTTATACGGCTGTCGTTTTAACGATTGTACCGCAGTTATTTATTGGGGGATTCAATTTAATGGTCATCAATATTAGTGAATTACAAAATGACCCTTCGATTAAAGGGTGGTTATATACGATTGAAGGCGTTGGTTTTTTATTTGGGGCCTTCCTCATTAAATATATCGCTCGTGAACAAACATACGTAAAATGGATGTATGGATTAACATGTTTTATTGCTTTTACACAATTATCTTTATATTTCGCTCATGTCAAATGGGTTTCGCTCGTTTCATTTGGATTGTTTGGCATATGCGTCGGTTGTTTTTTTCCGATGATCGCGACGATTTTTCAAACGAGCGTTCCGAAATTGTATCACGGTCGCTTTTTTTCATTTAAAAATATGTTTGATCGCGTGACATTTCAAGTGGTCTTGTTAGCTTCTGGATTTTTGTTAGATACGATCGGACTGGAACATATGGTTGTTTTGTTTGGACTATTATCGTTTCTACTCATTATGTACACAATGTTTCGCAAAAAAGAGAGCATGTTAAAAGGCGAAGGGGTATAAAATTCCTTCGCCTTAACCAATAATAATGCGTTCTTTTGGGTAATGGTACGTTTCTTTTTGATTGTTGCCACGAATAAGAAATAAAAACGATAAAATACCAATCCGTCCGATAAACATTAATGCAGTAATCACTAGTTTTCCAAATGTGCTCAGTTCGGATGTAATGCCCATCGATAAGCCTGTTGTTCCAAAGGCGGAGCATACTTCAAAGACGATTTCGATCATTGTAAAAGACTCTGAAAAAGAAAGAAGCACAATCGCTAAAAAACAAAGAATGAAAGCTGTTCCGAACACGATAAATGATTTTAATATATCTTCATGATGAATTTCACGTTGAAACACTTTAATCGAGTTTTTCCCTTTTGCATAAAAGAATATAGTTAACACCATAATCGCAAACGTTGTCGTTCGAATTCCCCCTCCCACGCTACTTGGAGACGCTCCAATAAACATCAATGCGCTTAAAACAAGTAAGGTCGGTTCAGAAAATTCGGCGACATTCATTGTTGCCAATCCGCCATTACGGGAGGAAATCGATTGAAATAACGCATAAAAAAGCGCCTCATGCCATGTTTTATTAACAAAAAAACGATTCCACTCGATTAGTAAAATTGCCCATGTTCCAAATAAAACAAGCAGAAAAAATGTGACGGTCGTCAATTTTGTGAAAAGTGAAAAACGATATTGCTGTTTTTGACGATGAAATAAAAATTCTTTTACTTCAATGAGCACAGGAAAGCCAATCGCCCCTAGAATGAGCAAAACCATATGTATCGTTTGAACAAAATAATCATTAGCGAATGGGATAAGCGATTGTCCTGTAATGTCAAATCCAGCGTTTGTCGTTGCACTCACAGACGCAAAGAAGCCTTGAAAAAACGCTTCCTCCCATGATGGAAAATAACGAAGAAAATATATACCTAAAACGATTGCCCCAATTATTTCAATCGTAATAATGAGTGTTAAAATTTCCTTCATTAACTTCACTAATCCAGCAAACGTCGAACGATTTTGATCGGTCATAATGAGTTGGCGTTCACGAAAGCCAATTTTTTTGCCAAACATGAGCCAAATAAACGTTCCTAGCGCCATAATGCCGATGCCGCCGAATTGGAGAATAAAAGCAAGCACAAATATACCAGGTACATTAAACGTATCTGCTGTTGACACGACGGTAAGTCCTGTGACACTAATGGCGCTTACAGCGGTAAATAATGCGTCAACAAAGCTTAATTTGACGCCAGGTTGGTGAAAAAAAGGAAGCCATAGTAAAAATGTCGATATGCAAACAGCTAAAAAGTAAAACAGGACAATAAGCTGAACGGTAGATAGGCGAGACAATTTTCGAACTTTCACAGCCTTACTCCCTCACACGTTTTCATTTAAACATATTTTGATTTTGGCAAATGGTGAAAAAGAATGCAAGTCTGTTTTTTCAATCAAGAAACATTTGTATTTACAAAATTTTTCGTTTTTTTATAATGGGGATATATACGAATGAGAGGTTGAGGATAATGTCAAAGCGCGGAAAAGGTTTATGGATGGTCATTGTCGCGGCAACGATGTGGGGACTCTCAGGAACAGCGGCACAATGGGTGTTCCAACAAAAACATGTAGGGACAGAATGGCTTGTTTGTGTGAGGATGATGATCTCAGGGATTTGTCTATTAGCTTTTGCATCGTTTCGAGGTGTTCCTCTGTTCCACATTTGGCGTGATCGGAGTAGTTGGATGTTGCTTATTTTATTTAGTCTAGTAGGAATGCTCGGTGTACAATATACATACTTTCTTTCCATCGCATATGGTAATGCGGCTGCCGCAACGTTACTGCAATATTTAGCGCCTATTTATATTGTCTTATATTTTTTTATGCGTGACCGAAAACGGCCGTCCGTCCCCGTTTGGAGTGCGCTTATTTTAGCTATTTGCGGTACGTTTCTATTATTGACAAATGGAAAATTAAGAGAGTTAAATATATCTTTTCTTTCGTTTTTTTGGGGAATGGTATCCGGATTGCTTCTTGCATTTTATACAATTTGTTCAGCTAAATTATTAAAAAAGTGGAATTCTCTTATCATTGTTGGCTGGGCAATGGTGATCGGAGGAGTGACTATCATCCCAGCTGTCGATTCGCTCTTTGCTCCGTTTGTAACACTTGATTTTCAAACAATGATTGTTATTTCTTTTATTGTCATATGTGGCACATTGTTGGCTTTTTTACTGTTTGTTGAGAGCGTTCGGCATTTATCTCCGACAGAATCGAGCATTTTATCTAGTGTAGAGCCTTTGTCAGCTATTGTTGCCTCCATGTTATTTTTACAAGTATCGTTTGGTTTTTATCAAACGATAGGGAGCATATTGATTATTGTGACTGTCCTCGTTTTAGGGAAACGAAAAATCGTCCCTCCATCGTAAAAAATCATGAAAATAGATGTTTATTTTTCTTTCATTTGATAATATTGTACTTGCGGTAATCGCTATTGTTTCTCTATTTGTTTCTACGTTTCGTAAGCGTAAATCACGGCAACAATACGGTTTTACTGTTTCGCCATTGCCGCTTGAGATGGCCAAACTGCTTGTTATTAGTATACTGATTTTAGCTTTTGTTCTTACGATGAATAGTTATAAAGGAATTCCGTTCCCTATTATTTTTGTCATTGCACTAGCGCTTATTTTCTCATTTATTGCGACGAAAACGACATTTGGTCGACATGTATATGCAATCGGTGGCAATGCGGAAGCAGCTCGTTTATCTGGAATTAACATTCAACGTCATACGATGATGCTATTTGTCTTTACTGGATTACTTTCAGCAATTGCTGCGCTCGTTTTAACAGCTCGTTTATCTTCAGCAACGATTTCAGCCGGTCAAATGTACGAACTTGATGCGATCGCTGCTTGCGTCATCGGGGGAACATCATTGATGGGAGGATCCGGTACAATTATTGGCGCGATTATCGGTGCGATGGTGATGACGTCGCTTGATAACGGGATGTCGCTATTAGGTATGGAAACATTTTGGCAATATATTGTAAAAGGAAGCATTTTAATTTTAGCTGTCTGGATTGATATTGCAAGTCGAAAACGAAAAACAAATTAAAAGTAAAAAAGCTGATCGTTATGCGGTCGGCTTTTTTATTTGTTGTATAATGATGTTTGGAGGGATATATGTGCAAATAAATACAGTCATTTTACGATACTTAGAAATGGAATTGAAATCACCGTTTACGACAAGCTTCGGAACGATGAAAAGAAGACCGGTTCTGTTAGTTGAAGTAATTGATGAACATGGTGTGCGTGGATGGGGAGAAGGTGTTGCGTTTGCTGCACCTTGGTATACGGAAGAAACGATCGAAACGATGTGGCATATGCTTGAAGCTTTTTTAATCCCCCTTCTTTTCCAAGCTCCCGTTCATCATCCGGATGAATTGCTTGAACGTTTTTCGATCGTTCGTCGCAATTATATGGCAAAAGCGGCGCTTGAAGGAGCCGTTTGGGATGCGTTTGCGAAACGACATGGGGTGTCGTTAAGCTCTGCGCTCGGCGGCGAAAAGAAAGAAGTAGAAGTTGGCGTAAGCATCGGTATTCAACCGATAACGGATTTATTAAAACGGATCGAACAGGCGCTTGCGGAAGGATACCAACGTATAAAAATAAAAATTAAGCCCGAATGGGATGTAAATGTTGTTCGAGAGATTCGTCATCATTTTCCAGACGTTCCGTTGATGGTGGATGCAAACTCTGCCTACTCGCTACGGGATATCGATCGTCTCCAAGCGCTTGATGACTATGAGTTACTGATGATTGAACAACCTCTTGCTGTCGATGATATTGTCGATCATGCAAAACTACAAGCGAAATTAAAAACGCCGATTTGTTTAGATGAAAGCATTTGTTCGTATGAAGATGCAAAAAGGGCGATTGAGTTAAAAAGTTGCCGCGTGATCAATATAAAAATTGGTCGGGTCGGTGGACTGACAGAAGCGAAACGCATTCATGATTTATGTCAACAACATCATATTCCTGTATGGTGTGGCGGTATGTTAGAAGGTGGAGTTGGACGAGCACATAGCATTGCTTTAGCAACTCTCCCTCATTTTTCTCTCCCAGGGGATACAGCGGCATCAGCAAATTATTGGGAACGGGATTTCATTGATCCGGAAGTAACCGTTGACAATGGACGAATTTTCGTTCGGCAACAGATTGGAATCGGTTACACCGTTAATCTGACAGAAGTCGAGCGGCGTACCGTTCGCTCAAAAATATATAAAAAATCGAGAGGATGAGCATATGTTTGACCCAACGATTTTCGACAATTTAAAAACGGTCGTAGAAGGAGCCGTTTATGATTTAGATGTAACAGATGAACTCGTAACAGTTGTTGATCGCTCAGACATCATTGATTTAGCGAAATTTACGCGCGCATATGCGCTTTCTTTTCAATTGCGGCATGCGCATAAAGTGACGTGCACTATTTCTCTCGCGATGACGCTTCAACATATTGCAAACGAGTTGTTATATGAAGAAATCTCGCAGGCCGGATGCACGATGACCGTTTCGTTTTCTTTTTCGGCTACACATGTCGATTGCCAAGCTGTAGAACAGACGCTAAAGCATATTTGGGGGGAACAGCGCACAGTTATCCAAACGTTAACGTATACATACCCAAAACATGAGCGATATACTCATCAAGTGACGATTGATTTCGAACGCATGATTAACGAAAGTCATGTCGACGATTTATTGCAGATGATTCCGTACATCATTCGTTCGCTTAAGCAATTACAACAATATGCCAAGTAAAAATCATTGAAGGAAGCAAACATTCAAAGTATGATAGGAATGAAAATGATTATAGTTATCATACTTGGAGTGTGACGAAATGAAAAAAGTGCACTTTTGCAAGAAAAATAAGTTTGCAACAAAAACGTTATATATGTTTTTAAAACAAACATTCAAACATGTCAAAATAAAACGAAAAGATTGCGTTGGTAAATGTAAAACATGCAAACATTGCCCGTTTGTCCTAATCGATGGCGAAGTCGTTAAAGCGACAACAACGGATGAATTGTATGATCGCATTTCTCATGAAGTGACAAAACAATGGTGGGCGTTTCGAAAAAAATAAGCAGGAATTTTTTTATTTTTGTTTAATGTCATGTGTGAAAGGGGGGAAAACAATGTGGTCAGAAGTGAAAAACGTTTTATCTCGCATGATGTCCTCACTTGCTTTTGAAACATGGATTGAAGGAACGACAGCGACGATGGAAGACGATAAAGTCATCATTCATTGTACAAACCCACTGCAAAAAAATTGGATACAAGCGTTGTATATGCCTCACATTGAACAAGCGATTGAAAAAGTTTACAGGAAGCGAATGATTATTCAGTTAGAGGCGCCTCATGAGCTGTCTGACGAACAATTTATGCGCATGTGGAACTACATGATCGCCCTCGAAAAACAAACGTGGAACCTCGAAGCGCGTGTAACGAAAGTCGAACGACAAATGGAAGAAATAAAAAAAGAAGTCGCTCAACTACAAGAGCGCACCGATTTTCTTGAACGGTTACTATCTGCTGAGGAACAACCAGTACCGAAAACGTATATTCACTAAAAAGGTGTTGTTTTTATTTTCTCTCGAACAGGGCGCCTGTTGCTTTATTTGGAGGCACCCTGATAATTTTTTATAAAAACGGATTGCGCCATTCCATAAGCAAGGCGTAGTTGCACGATTGAGCATCTTCTAAATAATTAGCGACGACTTTCACCGGCGTACGCCCGCAGCGAAGCAAAAACGTAATGACAGGGTCTTTTATTTTTCCTGTCATGACGGCGTCTACATACTGTTCGGCCGTCATTTCATTCGCATATCGATGATATCCTGGCATGCGACTGCCACCTAATAGTCGTTCAAGTTTTTGGTGAACGACAACTTCGTACATCGACTGCATTAGCCATTTTCCTAACCCGAGTTTGCGATATGCTGGACGTACGCCAATGTCGACGACGTATAACGTATTGCCGTTTCGGTTATGGTTGCGAATATATCCGTTGTCCGTTATTTCTTCCCACGTATGATCAGCATCGCTCGGGTGGAAGTTCACGATCAAACCAGTCATCGATCCGACGACTTCTCCGTCCACTTCGACACATAACGCCCCTTCTGGAAAAAGGGTGATATGGTTCATAAGCTGTTCTTTATTCCACCATAGTTCAGATGGAAATGGAGGTGGAAAGCTTTCTTGCTGGATGCGAATTAACGCATCGATATCTTTTTCTTCATAGTTGCGAATGGTGGCAGGAATCGGACGGTCGTCATGAAAGACGTAAAGTTGCTTATACATCGTTCTCCCCCTTATGTCCAATCGGTATATAAATCTGTGCGGCGGTCGCGCCATGTAGTGACGGATCCGCGCTTGCGAACGTCGTAAAGAAGCTGTAAATCAAGATCGGCCGTAATAATCATATCGTCATTGATTTCTCCCTCCGCTAAAATGCCGCGCGGTGGAAAGGGAATATCGTTCGGTGTAATAATCGCTGCTTGCCCGAAGTTTGCCCGCATAAAGTCGACGGTTGGCAACGATCCGACCGTTCCTGTCGTGACGACGTATACTTGATTTTCAATCGCGCGGGCGTGACACGTATAGCGTACGCGATAAAATCCGTGACGATCATCGGTACACGACGGACAAAAAATGACGTCCGCTCCTTTTGCACGCGCCATGCGCACAATTTCAGGAAATTCAATGTCATAACATGTTAAAATCGCAATCGTTCCTTTTATTGTGTCAAAGACATGTAATGTGTCGCCGCCATGCATATTCCATTCGTTCACTTCTGTCGGGGTAATATGTAGCTTTGCCTGTTCGGCAATCGTTCCATCGGGATAAAATAAATGTGCCACATTATATAGTCGATCTTCTCTTTTTATGACATGTGTCCCGCCAATAATATGCATATTCGTTTGTTTCGCAAGTGTTGAAAATAATGAGCGATATGCTTCTGTAAACGTTGGAAGCTCGTCAATCGTTAACGCTTCTTTCTTGTCATCGCCGATAGACATAAGCTGTGTCGTCATAAACTCGGGAAATAGGACAAATTCAGCCCCAAATTCTTGCGCTGTTTTTACATAATGTTCCACTTGTTTCGCAAACTGTTCAAACGATTGAATCGTATGTAAATGATATTGAACCGCACTAACACGCATTTTCAATGAAAACACCTTCTTTTTTGTCTTTTTTCACCATTATAACGAACATTTTTTCATTTGTCAGAATGGAAGCATTGTTTATGTAGAAAAAACGATTCGTATGTTACAATAGCGCTAAAGGAGGAATGTGAAATGAACATTTACGATTTTCACGTACGTACGATTCATGGGGAAGAGCAATCGTTAGCGCAGTACAAAGGAAACGTATTACTCATCGTCAATACAGCAAGCAAATGTGGCTTGACGCCACAATATGAACAATTGCAACAACTATATGACAAATATAAAGAACAGGGATTTGTTGTGCTCGGCTTTCCATGCAATCAATTTGGAAATCAAGAGCCGGGATCAGAAGCAGACATCTCGCAATTTTGTCAACTCAATTATGGTGTGACGTTTCCGATGTTTGCGAAAGTCGATGTAAACGGTCCAAACGCCCATCCGCTGTTCGTTTACTTAACGGAACAAGCGCCAGGCATGTTAGGAACGAAAGCGGTGAAGTGGAATTTTACAAAGTTTTTAGTCGACCGAAACGGGCAAGTCGTTGCACGTTTTGCACCAACAACAAAGCCGTTTGAGCTAGAACAACATATTGAAGCTTTGCTTCGCGAAACCGTCTCTGAATGAAAAGAGGCGGTTTTTTGTTGGGCGTAATGGATATGTCTATACGAAATTTTTTTTAGTGCATATGTTGAGATAGTAGGGATTTATGTCAAATAGGAGGGGTTATATGCTTATTGAACCTTGGATCGTGGATGAAACGATGCACGAGTTTTTTGTACCAGATTATATTGAACAAATGGCAGAAGACGTTTTGCGCCATTACGATTTATCTGTTCAAAGTAGGCAAGTCGTGACGACGAAGCCGGATAAAGGGGGAGCCATTTGGAAGTTAGAAACGAATAAAGGTCCGAAAAGTTTAAAATTGCTTCATCGCCGTCCAACGCGCAGTTTATTTAGCCTCGGGGCGCAACGATATTTAGTCGATGTGCAAAAAGCGAACGTTCCGCCAATTGTACAAACGACGGACGGAATGGATTATGTAGAAGCGGGAGGAAAGTTATGGTTTGTTGCGGAGTGGATTGAGCCATTATTTCCGGTAACAAAAGATTTAGAAGGAGCGAAACAACTGTGCTATGCGCTTGGTGAATTTCATCGTTTAAGTAAAGGATACGTTCCTCCAAAAGGAGCAGAAATCGCTTCACGGTTATACAAATGGCCGAAAACGTACGAAAAAACGATAAACAAAATGGATTGGTTTCGCCAATTAGCGAAGGCGTATAAAGAGATGCCTGCAAGTGCGATGTTATTGGAAGTTGTCGATCATTTTCAAGCACAGGCTCGTGAAAGTTTTGCGCGACTTCAACAATCTTCGTATCATCAATTAGTCGAACGAGGAAATAGCGAATGGGGACTTGTGCATCAAGATTACGGCTGGTCGAACGGACAAATGGGCGCAAATGGTATGTGGATTATCGATTTAGATGGTGTCGCATACGATTTGCCGATTCGCGATTTGCGAAAACTGATTTCCGGTACGATGGCTGATTTATACCGTTGGGACGTTCATTGGGTGCGTGAAATGATTCGAGCGTATCATGAGGCAAATCCGATCGACGCTTCATTATATGACGTGTTGATGATCGATTTGTCACTTCCGAATGAATTTTACAAAAATTTAAAAGAAGTAGTATATGATCCAGAGCTGTTTTTAAACGAACAAACGATGCAACTCATTGAGACGATTGTTGCGACAGATGCAACAAAATGGCCAGTACTCGCTGAAATTGAAAACGATTGGAAGGAGAACGGAAATCGATGAACATTTTAATGATTTGTACAGAAAAGTTACCTGTTCCTCCCGTGCTTGGGGGTGCGATTCAAACGTATATTGCTGGGATTCTTCCTCATCTTCGCACCGCTCATCGCATTACTGTACTAGGGGTACAACACGAAACATTACCAAACGAAGAAACGATCGATGGCATTCACTACGTGCGCATCCCAGGAGGCATATTTGATACGTATTGCGATCATGTCGTTCAGTACGTGCAAGCGCATACGTTTGATTTGATCCACATTTTCAATAGGCCACGTCTTGTTTTACCTATTCGTCAAGTCGCTCCTCATGCCAAAATTACGCTCAGCATGCATAACGATATGTTTCAAATTACGAAAATTAACCGTGAAGAAGCAGAAGAAGTGGTGCGACAAGTATCCGCCATTGTCACCATTAGCAACTACATCGGTCAAGTCATTCGCAACTTATACCCGGAAGCAGAGGGGAAATTACGAACGATTTATTCGGGTGTTGATTCCGGACGATTTTTACCAGGGAATCATCCGAATATGACGTCAATTCGTAAGCAACTGCGCCAAGCGCACGGAATCGATCACAAAACCGTCATTTTATTTGCTGGTCGGTTGTCGCCAAATAAAGGAGTGGATAAACTCATTCAAGCGTTGCCAGAACTGGCGAAACGGTTTAATGATTTAGCGCTCGTCATTGTCGGAAGCAAATGGTTTAGCGAAGAAGGAACAACAGACTATATTGCCTACGTTCGCTCATTGGCTAAAAGATTGCCAATCCCCGTTGTGGCGACCGGATTCGTGCCACCAAACGAAATTCAAAACTGGTTTGCCGCTGCTGATTTGTTCGTTTGTACATCACAATGGCAAGAGCCGCTTGCTCGTGTCCATTATGAAGCGATGGCAGCAGGGCTTCCGATTGTGACAACTGCTCGCGGTGGCAATGCAGAAGTCGTTGTTCCAAATGAAAATGGTGTCGTTGTTGAAAGACCAGAAGATCCGCAAGATTTTGTGGAAAAAATGACACACATCTTATCCAATCGTACATTGATGAAAAAAATGGGGGAAAACGGACGAAAATTAGCGACATCGCTTTATCGCTGGGAACGTGTAGCATCAGATTTGCTTGATGTATGGAAACATGTTGAACAAACGGATCTCTCGGTAGCACTGGTAACTGTTTCTACTGAAGCAACGATCGACGAAGTTGTTATAGAACCATCTGTTGAATCGATTTCACACGTTGAGTCATCTATTCCAGAAAAAGCGATAACGAATAAGAAGAGGAAAAAATCATTTATATGGGCGATTACGACATAAAACTCCCACTTACGTTTGTGGGAGTTTTGGCCTTGTTTGCATATATAAATAAAAGTCGTCATTTTGTTTTTCTGTAATGGCATCGCGTAAAATTTGAGCGAGTACAGTACTATATACCGTACCGTTATCTCCATAAGCGTAAACGAAATAACAATTCGGAAAGGAATCATATACCCCAATCATCGGAAGGCCATCGTGTGTCCCACCGTAAAAGGCAGCTAAATAAAATTCAGGAACGACGTGAATATCGGGGAACAGCCGGTGAAATTCTTCAATCAGTCGTTCTTTTTTATGCATCAGTTTGGCATCACGGTCATCCGCATAAGCTGTATTTTCATCTAGTCCGCCGATAATAATGCGATCATCCGCTGTTGTGCGCATATATACATACGGACGAGCTGTCTCCCAAATAAGCGTTCGTTTATACCAACTCGAAAAATCTTCAACACGATTGGTAACGACGGCATATGAACTAACGAGTTGCGCTTTCTTTTCTTGTTTTACTTCTAACGTTTCGTAACCAGCGGCGAAAATGACTTTTCGTGCTCGAATGGTATATCCGTTTTTCGTATAACATGTTGCCATATGTTGTTCAAGTTTTTTTCCGTTCATTTCTGTTTCTTCAAACACGCGCACGCCACGTGTTTTCGCATATTCCAATAAACCGATTGTCAATTTATAAGGGTTTAATTCGCCATCTCCCATCGTATATAAAGCAGCATGCTTTTCAAACGGGTAATGGCGACGAATTTGTTGCTTGTCTAACCAGACGACTGGATAACCTTGTTTTTTTAATGCTTCATATTCTTTTTCTAGTTTTGTTACATCTTCGGCCACGCTTGCGTAATACAAACTATCTCTTCTTTGAAATTCTACATCGATATGTAATTTATTTGCGATTTGCTCTAGCTCATCGACTGCCTGTTGACAAAGTGTCAAATGACGAGCGGCATACGTTTCGCCAAAACTGTTCACAAGCTCAAAAAACATTTTATCTCCAAGACATTGAATAAGTGCCGTATTTGTCATCGTGCTTCCGTACCCTGCTTTTCGTTTGTCAATGACAACAACGTCTAAATCCGTTTCACTCAAATAATAAGCACATAACGCTCCTAATCCGCCCGCTCCGACAATTAATACGTCGCATTGCATGTCGTTGTCTAGCGGTGGATACGAAGGAGCATCGGGAAATGTCGTTGGCCAGTATAATTTTCCTGTTTGTAAATCCATCGCAACAACCACCTTTTTTATTCGTTTTAGTCTTTTTTAGATTGGCCTGCATATGTAAAAGTATGCGATAAGAATAACACTATTTATATACTAACATAGCAAAAAACTTTCTTATTTTTGGAATATTTGATAAAATAGAACGAAACGACAATCGAAGCACGAAAAGGTAGGGATGGTGTATGAGAGTATTTCTCGATTTAATGTGGTTTTTTAAACAAGAAAAAAAAGCATACATAATCGGCATTATATTACTTGCGATCGTTTCATTGCTTGAGCTCGTTCCCCCAAAAGTAATTGGGCATGTTGTGGATGCTGTAAAAGCAGGAGAACTGACGAAAGAAAAGCTGATTATGTGGTTAAGCTTGCTTGCAGGTGTTGCGCTTTGTATGTACGGTTGTCGTTACGTTTGGCGGACGATGATTTTTGGCTCAGCAGCAAAGCTCGCCCGGTTGTTGCGCGATCGGCTATATGAGCACTTTACGATGATGTCGCCGTCATTTTACCAAAATCGCCGCATCGGTGATTTAATGGCGCATGCGACAAACGATTTACAAGCGATTCAACAAACAGCAGGTGTTGGCGTCTTGACGCTTGTTGACTCATTATGCATTGGGGGCTTTGTCATCGCGACAATGGCGTTAACAATTAGCTGGAAACTGACGCTTATTTGTTTATTGCCGATGCCGCTTATGGCGTATTTAACAAGCTATTACGGTTCTTTGCTTCATCAACGGTTCCATTATGCGCAAGAGGCGTTTTCTGCTTTAAACGATAAAGTACAAGAGAGTATCGCTGGAATCAAAGTAATAAAAACGTTTGGACAAGAAAAAGAAGAAATTGAATCGTTTCGAGCGCAAGTTGATGACGTCGTTCGAAAAAATATGGCAGTTGCTCGCATTGATTCGTTGTTTGATCCAACGATTTCGCTTATTGTCGGCGTGTCGTTTTTTTTATCGATTGTTTTTGGGGCGCGTTTTGTCGTTCAAGGAGAGCTAACGATTGGACAGCTCGTTTCTTTTACGATGTATTTAGGACTGCTCATTTGGCCGATGTTAGCATTTGGATGGTTGTTTAATATTGTCGAACGCGGTCGGGCTTCGTATGATCGGGTGTCATCATTGTTGCGAGAAAAACCGGATATACAAGAAGACGATGGGTTGCTTGATGAAGTGCCGACAGGTGACATCACATATGACATTCGTTCCTTTACGTATCCGAATGAAACGGAACCGATATTGCAACACATTCAGTTTACGTTAAAGAAAGGGGAAACGTTAGGAATTGTCGGGAAAACAGGAGCCGGAAAGACAACGCTTTTAAAAGTGTTGCTGCGGGAGTTTGTTGGAATAGATGGAGACGTGTATTTTGGTGGACATTCGATCACGCAATATCGGTTAGAACGATTGCGTGAAGCGATTGGCTATGTCCCGCAAGATCATTTTCTTTTTTCTGCTTCCATCCGAGATAATATTGCGTTCGCTCGCCCTGATGCAAGTCAAGAAGAAGTGGAACGGGTCGCTAAACTCGCTCAAGTGCATGATGATATTATGCAGTTTCCAGAAGGATATGAAACGGTCGTTGGCGAAAGAGGCGTTTCTTTATCTGGAGGACAAAAACAACGGTTGTCGATTGCTCGTGCGCTGTTGCTTAATCCAGAAGTGCTCATTTTAGATGATTCGCTATCGGCTGTAGATGCACAAACAGAGGAGCGTATTTTGCAGTCATTGAAAGAAAATCGTGCGGGAAAGACGACAATGATTGCGACACATCGGTTAAGTGCCATTCAACATGCACATCTCATTTTAGTGCTTGAAGATGGAAAAATTGTTCAACGTGGCACGCATGACGAGCTCGTTGCACAAGACGGATGGTATCGGGATATGTACGTTCGTCAACAGCTCGAACAATTTGTGGAACGTGGGGGTGCGCAATGAAATCAAATATGAATCAACGACAAGTGTTTATGCGACTGATGGGCTATACTGCACCACATCGAAAGTCGTTGTTGTTCGCTTTTTTTCTTTTAGCGTTAACGACTGCTGGAGACGTACTTGGTCCGATCATTGTAAAAATTTTTATTGACGATTATTTAGCGCAGATGACATTTCCGCTTCAAGCAATGATCGGACTAGCGACAGCGTATATCATGATTCATATCGGAAAAGTGTTTCTTTCTTATTTTCAATTATTAAAGTTCCAAGAGATTGCATTAAAAATCATTCAACAATTGCGCATAGACGTGTTTGCGAAAGTGCAATCATTAGGAATGCGTTACTTTGATCGCACGCCAGCTGGAAGCATCGTTTCACGAGTGACAAATGATACAGAAGCCATTAAAGAAATGTTTGTTGAAGTGCTTGTCACGTTTATTCAAAGTGCTTTTTTCTTAGTCGGCGTGTTTGTCGCAATGTTTTTGCTTGATGTCCGATTAGCTGCTTTTTGTTTAGTCATTTTACCGACCATTTATTTTATTATCCGTACGTATCGGAAGTACAGTTCGGTGTTTTATAGCGATTTACGCGAACGTTTAAGTCAACTCAATGCGAAATTAAATGAGTCACTTCAAGGAATGGCGATCATTCAAGCGTTCCGTCAACAAAAGCGGATGAAAGAGCAATTCGGAGTCATTAATGAAAAACATTATACGGCAGCGATGAAAAATATTAAACTAGATAGTTTATTGCTTCGTCCAGCAACAGACTTAGTTTATGTGTTTTCGCTCATTGTTGTGTTAAGTTACTTCGGTATTTCTTCCTTTCAAAGTCCAGTTGAAATTGGAGTGTTATATGCTTTTGTCAATTATTTAGAGCGTTTTTTTGAACCGATTAACCAAATGATGATGCGGCTATCGATGTTTCAACAAGCGCTCGTTGCTTCCTCACGTGTATTTCAATTGTTAGATGAACAAGAAGAAGAACCGAAACAAGCTGAAAAACCGCTCGTGATTGAAAAAGGGACGGTTGAATTTCGTAACGTATCGTTTAGTTATGATGGAAAACGGGATGTGCTAAAAAACATTTCGTTTATTGCTCGGCCTGGGGAGACCGTCGCGCTTGTCGGTCATACCGGAAGCGGAAAAAGCTCAATTATTCAACTGCTCATGCGTTTTTATGAGTTTGAACGTGGTGATATTTTGATTGATGGTCATTCGATTAAAGAGTATCCAAAGAGAGAGTTGCGGAAACATATCGGCCTTGTGCTTCAAGACCCGTTTTTGTTTTATGGGACGGTACGAGATAACATTCGGCTCCATCATCAACATTTGACGGATGAACATATTGAGCAAGCTGCCAAATTCGTTCAAGCTCATGCGTTTATTGAAAAGTTGCCAAAAGGGTATGATCATCCCGTAACAGAGAGAGGGACGACGTTCTCAAGCGGCCAGCGTCAGCTCATTGCGTTTGCTCGTACAATTGCGATGAACCCAAAAATATTAGTGCTTGATGAAGCGACTGCAAACATTGATACAGAAACAGAAGAAGCGATTCAACAAGCGCTTGAAAAGATGAGAAAAGGGCGAACAACGATTGCCATCGCCCATCGCTTATCAACAATTCAGGATGCAGATCAAATTCTTGTCTTGCATCAAGGGGAAATCGTCGAGCGCGGCACTCATCAGCAATTGCTTGCAAAACGAGGATTGTATTATCGCATGTACGTATTGCAAAATGGGGTAACGGAAGATATATGTATATAAGAGAATAAGTCTGAACCGCCACGCTTTATGTGGCGGTTTCACAATGTACGATTTCGCCTAATTTCAGCACACGTAGTTGTTTGTTCGGAAAGTTGCGGCGTTTCCATTCAGCATAAAGGCGATCTAACGCTTCTTTTGGTGTATCGTCAGCTAGCGGAAATGTGCCATAATGCATCGGAATAAATGTTTTCGCTCGGCAATCGACAAATGCTTGAACGGCTTCTTCAGGGGTAACGTGTTGAGGCCCCATAAACCACTCGGGTTCATATGCACCAATCGGCAATAAAGCGTAATCGATATGAAAACGTTCCCCAATATCGCGAAATCCATGAAAATATCCGCTATCCCCTGCAAAATAAAACGTCGGTTTATCTTTTGCTTCAATCACCCATCCACCCCAATGGGACGTATTTGTATCAAATAACGTTCGCTTCGACCAATGTTGTGCAGGAACGAATGTGAATGAAACATCTCGTTCGACAACGGTGTCCCACCAATTACATTCCACAATATGCTCGAACCCTCTTTTCAGAAAGGATGAACGTAACCCGCTCGGTACAAGAATGAGTGGGTTTCCTTTCAGTTTTTTAATGCTCGCAAAATGTAGGTGATCGTAGTGACTATGAGAAATTAATATGACGTCAACGGGAGGTACATCGTCAATCGACAGAGCGGGCTCCGTTAGTCTGCGGATCGTTCCTAATCGTTTTGCCCAAACTGGATCTGTAACAATCGTCAATCCGTTTATTTGAATAATGAATGTCGCATGCCCTATCCATGTGAGTAGCGTTTGCTCCGTATTTGTATGTAGCAACGAAGGTTGAATATGTTCGCGAGGCAAAATATATGACCAGTCTTTCTTTTTTTGTCTTCTTTCCGCATACCATTTCCGCAAGTCAGCAAACGATTTCGTTGTTGGGACGCCACCTAAATTTTCATATCGCTTTCTCATTTTTTCTCCTCCAATATGGGTGTTTCATTCAAATATGCGACTCTGTTATATACAAAATCCCCTTGTTATACAACATAATTTCACTCCTTTTTTTGCTTGTATAAATCAAAAATGTGTTTATGTTTGATTTTTGTCACATCCCTTTTTTGAATTTTTTTATAAAATAAAGAACGATTGACGAATGAGGGGGATTCGATGTCTATTTTACCAAAAACAAATGAATTAGGGTTTTTTGAAATACGTCTAGAGTCTATCGGGGGATTAGGTGCGAATTTAGCGGGGAAAATGCTTGCAGAAGTAGGGGCGCTCGGGCATGGATTAAATGCTGCAAACTTTTCAACATACGGTTCTGAGAAGAAAGGATCGCCTGTGAAAAGTTATATTCGCTTTTGTGATGAGCATGTACACATTCGCGATCATAGTCCAATTGAACAACCGCATGTCATCGGGGTTTTCCATGAATCTCTTTATAAAATGGTTGATGTCATTAGTGGATTGCGACGAGATGGCATTGTGCTCGTTAATTCCGTGAGAAGTGCTGAGCATATTCGTTGCGATCTACGCTTGTCATACGGAACACTCGCGATTGTCGATGCGCTTGGAATTGCGGTAGAGGAAAAAACAAAAGTGAATACAGCTATGCTCGGGGCATTATTTCGCATTTGTCACTTTCTTGATCCCGAGAAAATGAAGCAAGTGATTCGTAAAACGTTTGAAAAAAAATATCCACACCTCGTTGAGGCAAATATTCGTACATTTGAACGTGGATATGAAGAAGTTCATTTTTATAAGAGTGAAGACGCTTTATCAGAAACAGGAAAGCCGTTCTCTCGTCCGTATCCTTTGTTTGGTTATGAGACACAAACGATCGGTGGAGTCATTATAACAAACGGCAATAGCGTATGGAAAGACTTAAGCGGCTCTCGACAAGGGTTTTTGCCGAAATGGGAGGAAAAAGATTGCATTCATTGTGCCGCCTGCGACACCGTTTGTCCAGATTTTTGTTTCGTGTGGGAAGAAGGAGAAGATCGTAAAGGGAGAAAACAAATGTTTTTAAAAGGAATTGACTATCAATATTGTAAAGGCTGTTTAAAATGTGTAGAAGCATGTCCAACGAGTGCGTTAACGCCATATCGTGAACAAATTGGCTTTGCCGAGACTCATACGGTAAAGCGAATGAGAGTGTGAAAGGAGGAAAACACATATGGAACAAGTAGTTGCATTTGAGTCTGGGAATGAGATGGCGACCCTTGCTGCTGCACAAATCAATTATCATCTCATGGGATATTTTCCAATTACACCTTCAACAGAAATTGCTCAACTATTAGATCAAATGAAAGCGCGCGGGGAACATGATATTATACTTATTCCTGCCGATGGAGAACATGGATCCGCAGGGATTTGTTATGGTGCGACAGTCATGGGCGCTCGCGTATTTAATGCAACAAGTGCAAATGGCCTCATGTATATGTTAGAACAGTTGCCTGTTCAATCGGGGACACGTTTTCCGATGGTCATGAATTTAGTGACTCGTTCGATTAGTGGGCCATTAGATATTCGCGGGGACCATTCGGACTTATATTTTGCTTTAAATACAGGTTGGGTTATTTTAACAGCACGCACTCCGCAAGCAGTATATGATATGAATATTATGGCTTTAAAAATTGCCGAGCATGAGGATGTACGTTTGCCAGTTATTGTGGCATACGACGGATTTTTCACATCGCACCAAAAACGAAAAGTTCAATATTTTAAAGATCGTCAAGTTGTTCAAACGTTTATCGGGGAGCGACCAACTCATTTTCCGAACGCATCCGATCCAACAAAACCAGTGACAATTGGTGCACATATGAATGGAGATGATTTAATTAATAATCATTATCAACAATCAGAAGCGTTATATCGGGCAGCTCATGTGTTTCAACAAGTGGCGAAAGAATATGCGCAATTGTCAGGACGAGAATATCCTTTTGTTGATTTGTATAAAATGGAAGATGCAGAAGTGGCGTTATTTTTAATTAATTCAGCAGCAGAAACAGCAAAAGATGTTGTCGATCAATTGCGAGCAAAAGGGATAAAGGCAGGTGTCATGAGCCCGAATATGATTCGTCCGTTTCCGAGTGAAGCCATCCGACAAGCATGTAAACATGTAAAAGTGCTTCTTGTCGGTGAACGTGCCGACTCATACGGGGCGCACGGAGGAAATATGACACATGAAATTAAATCCGCATTAAAGGAAGATCCACACAATCAAACGATTGTTTTAACGCGCATTTTTGGGCTTGGTGGAAAAGATTTTTACCCTGATGACGCGAAATCATTTTTTGATATTGCTTTACAAACTTTAGAAAAAGGTTTCGCTGAAAAGCCATTTGACTATTTTGGACATGTACCAGGGGATCCAAAACAGAAATGGGAACAAGCCATCGAGCCAATGTATGGTGATGCATTTAAAAGCGGACTTATTCAAGTGATTGAAGATGAAGAGACGAAAAGATTAAAAGTAAAAGTTCCTCCGCTTCGAGCGTTAACGTCAAAACCAAAACGGTTAGCTCCAGGTCACGGTGCATGTCCAGGATGTGGGATTTTTCCAGGTCTCGAGTTGTTTTTTAAAGGAATTGAAGGGGATGTTGTCGTTTTATTTCAAACCGGTTGTGCTTACGTGGTCACAACGGCTTATCCGTACAGTTCGCATAAGCAAACGATGATTCATAATTTATTCCAAAATGGTCCAGCCACATTATCTGGGGCGGTAGAAGCGTTTTTTGAGATGAAACGCCGTGGAGATATTCAAATTTCTGATGATATCACGTTTGTTATGGTGACAGGCGACGGTGGCATGGATATTGGCATGGGATCAGCAATTGGCACAGCACTTCGTAACCATAAACTGATTATGCTAGAGTACGATAATGAAGGATATATGAATACAGGTTCGCAAATGTCGTATTCGACGCCGATTGGACATATGACAAGTACAACAGGCATTGGGAAAGTACAGAAAGGAAAAGCGTTTCATCATAAAGATACGCCGCAAATTATGGCGGCTACAAATATTCCATACGTGTTTACGGCAACAGAAGCGTTTCCGCAAGATTTAATTAAAAAAGCGGCAAAAGCCCAGTGGTATGCTCAACATGAAGGAACAGCGTACGGTAAACTACTTATTACATGTCCGTTAAACTGGAAATCAGAAGAGCGATACGGGGAAAAAATCATGAAAGTAGCGGTAGATTCATGCTTTTTCCCGCTATACGAAGTAGAACGTGGAAAAACAACGATTACGTACGATCCAGAAGAAAAAAATAAGCGTATTCCGTTGCAAGAATGGTTAAAATATATGGGCAAGGCGAAACATCTGTTAAAAGAAGAAAATCGGGAATTGCTCATTGCTTTCGAACAAGAAGTAGAACGAAGATGGAGACGTTTAAAAGCAATGCACGAACATCCGGATTTATAAAAGTGTCATGAAAATAGAACTGGGCATGACTATGCTCCGTTCTATTTTTTATTGTGTACATATTGATTATAATAGGTGTATGAAACAAAAGAGCGGAGACGTAATGGACAATATACGAATACATTATAGTAAAAATGAGTGGAGAGAAGAATGGTGGAAGATGTTATCCATCAACATGCAGAGCAGCTGAAGCGTTGGGAAGAAAAACAGAAAGAAATTTTGCAAGAACTTATTGAAAATCAACAAAAAATTCAGCAACAAAACGCTTTATATTATAACGAAAAGGAAGAAGAGCGCATCATTGACCGATATTACGAACACATCGATCATCAAACGGATGGAAAGTTGTTATTTCAAGCGTATCACGATTTAATAAAACGGACGCACATTCGACGCATTCCATATTTTTTAAGCAAAGATTACTATTTGTACACATGGGTCGATTTGCAACCAGACGGAACAGTAAAAAGCATTTATTCAGGAAAAAAGAAAGATCCACGTACAATTATTTTACAAGATTACGAGATCATTCAAAAGCGATATGAACAATTTGTTCAGCTTGTAAAAAAGGCAAAAAAAGGCGAACTCGATTTTAATCAAAAAATAAAATTGGTTGATCAACAATTGAAATTTAATGCCGAACATGTCGTGCCGCAATCATGGTTTGGAGCGAAGGAACCGATGAAAGGGGATTTGCATCATTTATTCGTTTGCGAACCACGCTGCAATTCGATTCGTTCCAATTTTCCTTATGCCGATTTTCCGTTTTATGAACCTGAGTCGCCGAATGAAATCATTCAAAACGATTGTGGCGTGGCATACGGGGAACATTTCGAACCTGAACACGGAAAAGGAGCAGTAGCGCGAGCGATGTTGTATTTTCTTGTTCGTTATCCGCGAGCAATCAAACAGTCGTTTATTGACCAAATTAATATTTCGCTACTCATTCAATGGCATAAACAGTTTCCAGTTACAATGTATGAAAAACATCGTAACGCAGCCATTTTCCGCATTCAAGGCAATCGTAATCCGTTCATCGATAAACCACATCTTGTTGAAGAGCTCTATTTTTCAATTGGACGTAAAAGTGGTTAGGCGTTCGCACACATCGTTCCCTTTTTCATATGCTGTATTACAGTTTATGAAAAGGGGAAGAGGACGATGGGTGTGGAGTTAACAGCGTTACATTGGATTTACGTCTCGTTTATTTGTATCATTATCGCATTAATGATTTGGCGTAAAGATACATCTTTAGCTTGTATGGTAGGCATTTTTTTGTTAGCGATTACAGCGACAGGATCTTTACCGCTCTCTATTAGCACCATTTTTAAAAGTTTTGTTTACGCGATCACAGAACTTCTTCCGACTATTCTTGTCATATCGATTATTGTATCCATGAGTAAGTTACTGACGATTACCGGAATGAATGAAGTGATGATTGCGCCGTTTGCGAAATTCATTCGGACACCAACGCTAGCTTATTGGACGATCGGGATATTAATGATGGTGATCTCATGGTTTTTCTGGCCATCTCCTGCGGTGGCGTTACTTGGAGCGGTGTTGTTGCCCGTTGCTGTTCGCGTCGGCTTACCGGCATTAGGTGTAGCGAAAGCCACCAAAAGAAACTTTTTCTTAACGTAAATGCACCTCCTTGATTATAACAGATGGAGTTTTGCCGCGTCCCCGATAATAATCACTCGGAACATCGACCACGATGGTTTCGAATAACTCATTGATAAAACTTTTCTTTTCATAGTCATTAGCAGTTTCCCATAACGTTGAGATATTTTTCACTATGCTAAGAACGGATTTTAAATCTAACGTAACTGCTTTTTTGCTTAGTTGTTCAAGTTGCTCTTTTATTAGCGCTTCCTTTTTTGAGTCCTCAACCGTCATTTCTTTATACTCTTCTTGTGTAATCGTGCCGTTTCCCAGCGCTAATAACCAGTTTCTTTTTCTCGTTTTGATTGCTGCTAATTCCTTTTCAAGTTCGGCAATTAACACTGTATGATCCTCGTTTTCGGTTTTGATTTCAACGTTTCGTATTAGATTCAAAAACTTGTTTGGATCGTTTGGGGATAGATTTTCTAGAAACACTTGTGTTAATGCGCGTTCTGTAAATATCGGAAGGTCACATGTTCCTTTATTTTTTTTAGCGATACAGATATAATGTTTCGACCCTCTCTCTTTCTTATAATAGCCAGACAGTGCTGAACCGCAACGAGCACATCTCAATACCCCACTGAAAGGATAAGGTGACGTTGCTTTTTTTCCTTCCTGGCTTCGTTGTTTACGGAGTTTTTGGGCCTTATCAAAAGTCTCAATATCAACAATTGGTGGGTGAGTAATGTCCTCTGAAATGATTTCACTCATTTTTGAGTTTTTCCCCCAGCGAAGTTTTCCGCAATAGACAGGATTTTCGAGCATTCGTGATACTGTGCGAATGTCCTTGTCTACACCAAATTGCTGCAAGTATAGAACAATCTGACGAATACCTTTTCCTGAAATGTACATACGAAACATTTCACGTACTAAACGTGCTTCTTCTTCGTTTATAACCAACTTCCCATCCTCAATGTTGTATCCAAAAGGAGCCTTTCCACCATTACGTTCTCCTAATGTTGCCTTTTTTGTCATGTTGATGATTACGCGTTCAGAAATCGTTTCTCGTTCCCATTGAGCAATTGCAGCAACGAGCGTAATCAAGAAGCGACCCATCGCTGTTGTTGTATCAAAAGGCTCTGTTACTGAGCGAATACCGATACTATATTTATCAAAAAGTTTGAGAAGCTTATCTAAGTCACCGACAGACCGCACAAGTCGATCCAGTTTATAAAATACAACGACATCGAATTTTCTTTCTTTCGTGTCTTCAATAAGTCGTTGCATAGCCGGACGTTTTAAATCTTTTGCGCTGTATCCGTCATCTATATAAAAATCGCAAACTTCCCATCTTTGCGACTTAACAAAATTAATGACGGAGTCTTTTTGAGATTCGATACTGTATCCTTCTCTTGCTTGTTCGTCTGTACTCACTCGAACATAAATGGCGACTTTCAATGTTATTACCCTCCTATTACACAAACAGGCGGGAATGCCCGCCTCGTGTTAAATCTCTAGCGCTAGAAATTTAATACAACTTTCTTTAACTTGCCTATAATCCTTACATCTTTCATATCATTTCTATTGAGAATAATAGGCTTGTACATTGGATTCTCGCTTTGTAGAATAATCGTGCCGTTTGTTTTATACACGCGTTTCAAAACAATTTCGTCGTCAATGAGGACGGCAGCAATCTCCCCATTTTCCACATCATCTTGCCTTCGGATGAGCAACAGGTCGCCGTCCATGATTCGAGCGTTTATCATACTGTCGCCTTTCGCCCGAAGAAAGAAATATTCCCCACCATTCAGCCAGCTCGTTGGCACTTCTTCATACCCCTCAATCTCTTGGTATGCCAGCACGCCATTTCCACAGCTCACCGCCCCGACAATCGGGAGTTTGGTGAAGGCTAAATTTACTGTTTTTAAAACAGTTTCTTTCTTAGAAGGAAAGAAATCATCAATACTTACGTTAAAAATCTCTGACAACTTAAAAAGTATATCTTGATTAGCTTTCCTTTCTCCGGTTTCATATCTACTTACAGTTTGCTTGGTTGTACCCAATAAGTCCGCTAATTCTTCTTGACTCATACCACGTTTTAAACGAAATTCTTTTATTTTCTCTCCTACATATCTTTGTAGACTCATTAAAATCCCACCTCCTTTCTAATAATCTAATAGAATATTAGCACAAAAGTAACCGTTTCGGAACAAAAATATAAAAAAAACAACAAAAAATTCTTTACAAGTAACCGAAACGGTGATAATATAACAATCAGAAGGAGGTGATAAGATGCAAGAAAAACTAATTATCCTTCGTAAGAAGCGAGGAGTAACACAAAAACAACTTGCTGAATATCTAGGAATCACCGAAAAAACATATGGATTAAAAGAACGTGGCGAGTTTCAGTTTACTTTAGAAGAAATGTTCAAACTACGAGACTTCTTTGGTAAAAGAATAGAAGATATTTTTTTACCCCGTAGTAACCAAAATGGTGACAAAACCGCATAAAGGAGGATGCGAATGAATCGAACTGTTAGCGCTCCATTGCGAAAGAAGCTTGTCGATCAGTTTGTTGAACATTTAGGCTGGACCGTCGATGAGGCAGAAAACTTCATCGAACGGTCTGATCGAAGGGAATTGGCTTTTGTGATTGCAATGATACAAATTCAAATCAAATATCAATGCCGTGTTCTTTGAGCTTTTTTACAAGTTCTTGGTGATAAATTTTCAAGGCTTCAATTGTAATGTACAAACTAAATTCTTGCATTAACTTTGCTGCTTTTACTTCTTGTGCAAGTTCAAAATCGTCGTGTTCGAGCTTTTTGTCTACATGTTCTTTGTTAGCAATGATGTCAGCCATTTTAGAAATGGTCGTTCTTAATGCAAGTTGTGAAATGCTATCAAAATCCAATTCTTCTCCCTCCTTTCTGTATTATCGTTTCGCTAAAAAAGGGAGAAAAACCTTCAATTAAATAAAGGAGGAACAAAATGAACCAACTAGTCTTTATTGAAAACAATCGAGTGGTAACTGACAGCTTAACGGTTGCGGAAGTGTTTGGGAAAGAACATAAACATGTAGTTCGTGACATTGAAGTGCAAATCAGCAAGTTGCATGAAGCTAAGGAACATGAATTCGTGAAGTCCAACTTTGGACTTGAGATTTTTAAAGCTAAAAACAACAAGGAGGCTAAAAAATACCTTCTCACCGAAGAGGCGTTCACGTTGGTAGCGATGTCGTACACAACACCAGAGGCAATGAAAATGAAGGTGCGGTTCATTGAGGAGTTTAAGCGTATGCGAGCAGAGCTGGAGAAGCAGAAACAGCCGTTCAAGCTACCAACGACGTACAAAGAAGCGCTATTGCAGTTGGTTGAGCAAGTGGAGCGAAACGAACAGCTGCAACTGCAAAACGCACAAAAAGACCAAATCATCAAAGAATTGCAGCCGAAAGCAACTTATTACGATTTAATCCTACAAAACAAATCGCTCATTTCTATTAGCAAAATCGCAAAGGACTACGGAATGAGCGCGATGAAAATGAACCAACTGTTGCATGAACTCGGTATCCAGTACAAGCAAGGCGACTGCTGGTTACTTTACTCCAAGTACCAAGACAAAGGATACACGCAAAGCAAGACGCACACGATTGATTCAGAAACAAGCAAAATGCACACGTATTGGACACAAAAAGGACGATTGTTCATCTACGAAATGCTGAAAAACAAACTTGGCATTCTTCCTCTTATCGAGAGGGACGAGCAAACAGCGTGAAAGGGGGTGAGGGGGATGAAAGACATGATTAAACTTCCGAATGAAACGCTCACAAAAGCAAAAGAACTTTTGCAATTTGTCTATGAAAAAGGATGGGACGAAGAAGACCTTTACGTTATCGCAAAAATCATCATCGCCCATTATGAAGAGTAAAAGTTCTATTTACTACCATAAAACTCCTTTAAGGCTTGTCCTTTGTTTTCTGCAATAACCGTTTTGTTGTAATTTACTGCTTCTTCAAATGCAGCGACGTATAGTTTTAGTTTTTCTTTCGCAATAGCTTCTGGAGAGTCGCCATTTGTTGCGACTGAGCTAATAACAGCTAAAGCAAATTTTTCAGGGTCTATGTTTTTTAACACGGTTTCACCTCCTTTCATCGAGTCAATTCGACAGGGAGGAGGAAAAACCTTCAATGAAATAACGGACAATCGGTAACACATACACATAGTAGCAGGGGAGGTGATCAGGTGATAAAAATTCCTGCTGAAAAATTGGCAAATGCAGTCATTAAACATTTGCTTCCTGGTCTAATTCGTCATCTTTCAGAACAAAAGAAGGAGGTGACAGAACATAAAAATAATCAAGAGTTTAAGGAGTGATAGCGATGAAAATATCTAACGTAACCGTGGACGTGTTGCCTAGTGAATTGAAGGAAATGTTGTCTGAAACACTCTTCATATGGGCGCAATTTATCGAATATGAAACAATCGATTCCAATGTATATGTTGTTAGCTTTGTAGATCTGAAGGAAGAAGAGATGGTCGAACTGGTTTTTGAGAACGGGAAAGTGACACACAAAGACTCGATTTCACTTGAATCTATTGAGAAAGCGATGAAACTGTATCCAGAGGCATTCGGGTTCGGGAAGGGGACGGAACAATGAACGTATTAGAAAAAGACCGCCAGTTGGCGGAAAAGCTGGTCAACTTCGGTGCATTATGTTTACTCCAAGCGCGTTTGGAATTAATACACGCTTGCTTTGACGAAGCAGAGAAATGGGCGGAGGAATTCCTCCGTTGCAAACGTGACTTGGACGAGCTGGTCAAACGGAAAGAACGGCATGACGAACTGGTGCGGATCGTTGAAACACTGCGTGAAAAAGGAATTGATATTGCGGTTGTCGCGAGAAAGGGGAATGAGTGATGTTCCGACCAAACTATGCTAATCCATCCATTTACGAGTATCAAAGATTGCTAGATGAAGAGGCTTGGTTGCTTCAAGTTGCAGAGTTTTGCGAAGTGCAAGGATTACATGAAGATGCACGTGGTGTTCGTCAGATGAAAAAATTCGTTTCTATTCGTCGCAAGTGTATGAAAGCAGCATTGCGACAAAAAGAAAAAACGGCCAGCGCGACAACGCTAGCCTGAAAATCATACGCACATCTATTGTACAACACACCCATACGGCAGGTCTAGTGCCTGTCGTCATGGCTGGGAGCAAACAGGGTTCTCCCCCACCCATTAAGTTTGTTCCTGGTCATGACGATGTGCACTAGCACATCTACTACATACTATGCGAAAGGAGGTGAGGGCATGACGCGAGAGGAGAAAAGAAAAATCAGATTACAAATCATTAGACTTCTTGATCGTTGTGATGAATGCAAGCATAGAACGGAATTGGGCGCATCAATAACGGTGTGCAAGGTGTGTCCAATCGGAAAAAAGATGGTTGAGATTTCTTCAAAATTCGAAAACATACCAAAACAACTTGAGTATTTAGACGGGAAACCACTCCGAACGCCTTGGGAAGAGACAGAAGAACAATTTATTATCGAAAATCACGACAAAATGTCGTACAAGGAAATAGCTGCTGAATTGGGCAGAGCACCAACTTCAGTACAATCGAAAATTAAAAAAATGAGGCGTGCAGGCCTCGTTCCTCGAGTGACGACAAAAGTATAAAAGGAGGTGCGATCATAATGTCACATACAAAACACTGGGGTATCGACGCGCTAGGGGATGAAATTTTTGAAGGAGATACCGTTTTTGAATTTACCAACGGAGATATCGTGTTAGCCGAAAATGTTCATGAATACATCATGCGTGTATTTGATGCAAAAGAACTAGTGGCGAAATAAAAAAAGCTTCGCCGGACGATCGGCAAAGCACTCCACATCACACACAATCTTATTTTATCACACGGGAGTGCGATATGACAGAAAAGACAATCGAAAACCAAATCAAACGGTACTTAGATCGACTGGGCGTTTGGTACATGAAAGTTCATGGATCAATGTACCAAAAGGCTGGAGTTCCAGACATCATAGCGTGTGTAAATGGCGTTTTTGTAGGGATCGAAGTAAAACGGCCAGGTGGAATTGTTTCGCCGTTACAACAACTCAATATCGATGACATTAACAGAAGTGGAGGTTATGCGTTTGTCGCTTACAGCGTCGAAGATGTACAAAGAAAGATTGCAGAATTACGACATGCTTTACAACTATCAAAAAGACGTCTTAAACAAGAGTAAACCTGACTGGTTATATGCATTAGATACAGGAACGGGAAAGACCATTCTCTCGATTCATCATTATTTAAAGCATTATCAAGGCGAACCGTTACTGATTGTTCAACCGCCTGCGAAATTGCGTGAAGGTGGATGGAGTAGAGAAATTCAACGTGTGGCAGATTACTACAACATTGCGATCACATATAACGAACTGTCATACGGAAAAATCGCAAAAGATTGGCATTTATACAAAGGGTACTTCGTCATTTTTGATGAGTGCCACTATATCAAGAATGTATCAAGCCAACGAGGAAAAGCTGCGTTGTCCCTAACGAAGTTATCAACCCACTTCGTGTTGTTATCGGCCACTCCATCTAGCAATGGCTGGATAGATACAATCAATTACTTTTTGATGTTTCACTTTTACAAAAACAAAACCGAGTTTTTAAAGCGCCATGCGATTTATGAAACAAAGCATTTCGGTGATCGGTCTGTCAAAGTCATTAGTGGCTGGAAAGAGCAACAACATTTAAAACGGTTGTATCAAAGTATTTCAACGAAACTATCAAAAGAACAATGCCTTGACTTACCGCCATTGGTATTTGAAGATGTGCATTTCCAACCATCGAAAGAGTATAGAGTCATTCAAAAAGACCGGGTATTAGAAACAAATGAAGGGAAAATTGCTTTCGATACCATCATGAAGCTGCAGCATGGGCTTAGGCTTTATGCTAACCAAAAGGACAAGCTAGCCTACACCGAGATGTTAGCTGAAAGCACTGAGGAGAACATCGTCATTTTCTACTACTACCAGCACGAAAAAGACCAACTTGCCCAATTGTTGCAAAAAACAAAAACCATCTATGAAGTAAGTGGTAAAGTGAACAAACTTCCCGATCAAGGAGAGTGGTCAAGTCTAAAAAATACCGTTACTTTTGTTCAATACCAAGCGGGCGCAGCTGGAATTGAACTGCAATATGCCAACATTGTAATTTTCTATACGCCAACATACAGCTATCAAGACTATGACCAAGCGTTAGGACGGTGCTATCGGAATGGCCAAACCAAAAAGGTAACGGTCTATCGATATATCACCAAGAACAGCATTGAAGAAGCTGTATATGAGGCGCTTGCTGAAAAGAAAGACTTTACGGAAGAACTATTTAAAAACTTTATAGGAGCGTGAGAGAATGTTTGGTCAAAAAGATATGAATGTCGTTCAACATCGCGATAAATGGGTCGGTGGATCCGACGTTCCAGCCATCCTGGGGATTAGCAAATACAAGACGCAATTTCAGTTAGCAAAAGAAAAAACAGGCATTGAGCCGTCGGACTTCAAAGGAAATGAGTATACAGCATATGGGAACGCATTGGAACCGCAAATTCGCGAGTATATTAATGCGATTAACGAAACAAATTTTCAACCGGCAACAAAAACAGATGTAGAGCGCGGCATTCGTTCGAATACAGACGGATATGACCCAGAAAATCAACTAATCTTAGAGATCAAAACACATGGTAAAACGCCAGACATTCGTTCATATGAAGCGCAAATGCAACTGTATATGTATCAGTTTGATGTTCAATATGGCTGGTTAGCTCTTTATGAACGTCCAGACAATTTTGATGCAGAATTCGATGCGGATCGATTACAAATCAAAGTCGTTCATCGTGACAATCAATATGTACAACATATTTTAGATGCGATTGAAACGTTCTGGATTCGTTGCGAATATCTCAAAGAAAAGCCGGATATGACCGAACAAGAGTTTATGTCCGTCGGTCAAAATGAATTGACTATCGTCGCGCAACAAGTTGAAAAACTAGAATTGCAGCTTGCTAGCTTCAAAAAGCTAGAGGAGCAATATAAAGCGATGAAAGACAAGCTGTATCAACTCATGGAAGAATACGACGTAAAAAAATGGGAAACCGACCGCATTGTGATTACACGCGTGCTCCCTGGTAAACGCGAGTCGTTTGACAGCACACGCTTTAAAAAAGAGTATCCGGAGCTCGCGCAGCAATATATCAAAATCAGCCCAACGGCTGGCAGTGTTCGAATCAAACTGAAGGAGGCAAATTAAGATGGGCTTACTACCAAAAAACCAACCAAAGAAAACGGTTGATACACCGCGCAACTTCTTTATCTGGGGGCAAACGATGCACGGGAAGTCATATTTGGCTTCCCAGTTCCCAAACCCGGTCATTTTCAACACAGATGGGAACGCGGATCAAATTGAGACGCCAAGCGTCAATCTAAAAAACGAGCGCGATCCAAAAACAGGACAAATCAGCTTTAGCGTCATCGATCAGTTGAACGAACTGATTAAAGAACTAGAAACAACAGACCACGGTTTCGAAACAGTTGTCATTGACGTGATTGACGATGTAGTTACTTTGATTGAACAAGCGATTTGTGAAGAACACGGCGTGCAATACATCGGTGACATTCCATACGGAAAAGGGTTTGGAATTTTTAAATCGATTTTTACTGCGCTGGTTGTCAAACTAAAAGCATTGCCGATGAACGTCATTTATATCTCACGTTACGCAACAGTTACTGAAAACAATATTGAAAAGCCAATACCGTCACTAAGCGTCAAACACTTGAACACGGTCAATGGTAACTGCGATATGAATATCTTGTGTCAAAAAATCGGAAAAAACTACATTCGTCGTGCTGTCGATCGTCGAAAAGCATATCAGCGCGAATGGATTCAAGACGAACGAATTTTAGCCATCCTTGACACAGTGATCGGCGCTTTTGATAAACCAACACAAACAAGCAAAGAAGAAGCAAAGAAGATTGTGGAACAGTTAGAAAAAGCAGAGGAACAAGCAATGCAAGCAGCAAGTGAAGCAGAACCAGACACGCAAACCGAGGCGAAAGCAGAAGAAACGAAACAAGCGCCTAAACCGCGTACAGCTGCACCGCGTCCGCCGAGAGTAAAATAACTACTTTAACTAATTAACAAGATAAACAGGAGGTAATGAGTAATGAACTTAAAAGAATTAGCTCAAAAAATGTTAGAAGAGGGATTCAACCCGCACCAAACGAACGTGGACGACAATGGTTACGATAACCTTCCAGATGGCATTTACGATGCCATCTTGGAAGATGTGCAATTCCGCGTGAATGAAAAGGGAACGGAATGGCTATCGCTTACGTTTACGATCATCAACGAAGGGTACGAAAACCGCAAGTATTTCGCAAACTATTGGCTGACTGAAAAACAATTGGAGCAAAACATCAAAAAGCTTTGGGGACATGCAGCGCAAGTGTTTAACGTGGAATTAACGGTCGATGACATCGCCAATATTGAAACAGCCGTTGTTGAAAAACTTCAAGAAGCGCTAGGTACGCAAGTGGAGTTAGAGCTTAAAACAAGTCGCTATAAAGATAAGCGTACAGGGGAGATGAAAGAGTTTCAAAACTTCAAACTATCATCAGGCGTACCATTTTAATGGTGATGTAAATGTTCACATTTTACGATATCGAAGTGTTTCGACACGATTGGATGGTGGTCCTCCTAACCGAGGACCGCATCATCCGCATTCATAACGATACCAATAAGCTTCGCAACAGCTTATCTACATCTAGCATATTAGTCGGGTATAACAATTATGCCTATGATGACATTATCTTATCTGGGTTGCTTACTGGGAAAGATCCATATGAATTATCACAAAAGTTAATTCGTGGCGAAAAAGTAAACGCCACACTCGGCTATCTCACATTAGATGCCATGCAAGAAATTAACGGGTTGTCATTAAAAGAAGTCCAAGCAAACATGGGACTTGATATTCAAGAAACGCCAATTGATTTTGATATCGATCGGCCACTAACAAAAGAAGAAGTGGAACAAGTTTTTCGATATTGTGAAAACGACGTAAAAACAACTAAAAAGGTGTTCGAATTACGTGAAGATTACTTTACCAGCAAGTTTGAAATCGTTGATTCCTTTAAATTGCCGGTAACAGCAGTAAAAAAAACGAGAGCCAATTTGTCTGCTGCTGTTTTAAAAGTGAAACCAAGGAAATTGCCTCGAGATCGTTTGCACCTAGAATTTGATCGCCGTCTTAACTTAAATGAATTGCCGCGCGAAGTGGTCGCTTTTTATGAAAACATCAAGAAACGATACATACAAGGAGAAGAGCACGACGCGCTGGAAAAAGAAAAGCTAGAAATCAAGATTGCTGGTATGAAGCATACGTTTGGCTTTGGGGGTGTACATGGGGCGATTGAAAATTATCGGCACACAGGTCGGATGATGCAAATTGACGTTTCGTCTTACTTTCCATCGCTGATGATCAATAATCAATTTATTAGTCGACAAGCTGAAAGCCCAGAACTTTTCACACGCATTTATGAACAACGGTTAAAACTGAAGAAACAGAACGACCGAAAACACGAAATCTATAAGATTGTGCTGAACAGTGCCTTTGGCGCAATGAAATCGGAGTACAATCCATTGTTTGACCCGAAGCAATTTAACAATGTGACAATGAATGGGCAGCTGATTTTAACACATCTTATTTTACTTCTTGAGCCGTTTGCACAATTGATCCAGTCGAATACAGATGGAATCATTATCGCTTACGAAGACGGCATGAAAGATATGATTTTAGAAGTTATTCGACGCTTTAGTGAACATTATCAATTAGCACTAAATGTTGACGATATATACAAAATTGCACAACGGGATGTGAATAATTACGTCGTGCAATATGCTGATGGAGCCATCAAAGCGAAAGGACGAATGGCCAAATTCCAGGGCGGAGATTGGGAACGAAACAGCCTTCATATCATCGACAAAGCGCTAGTGGATTTTTATATACACGGCATCCCCATTCAAAAAACAGTCATCGAGGCGTGGAAAAACAATCAGCTTGATTTATTTCAAGTGGTGGCGAAAGCAGGCAAGTTTGACGGAATGGCTCATGAAGTGGATGGGAAAATGATCAAGCTTCAGAAAGTCAGTCGTATTTTTGCGACCAACCAATTTCATTACGGCGGTGTGTATAAAGTCCGTGACCATAAATACTACAAAGTACCTAACACAAGCGAGCACAGCTTCGTTTGGAATGATGAGTTAAGCAAAATGAACAAAAAGCTCATTGATATCAACTACTACATTAAGCTTGTGCAAAGCAATGTATTTTAGGGAGGTTGTCATATGAACGTTCAAATTACGTTGTCAAACGGTGAAAAAAGTGCGCGTTTAAAGATCGAAAATTTTCCAGTTGAATCATTTGAACGCTTATTGAACAAAACGCTCGGTTTTTTAGAACTTCTCGATCATGGAAGCAAAAAGAAAGAAGTATCCACTAAACCAAAAATCGAGATTAAAAATTTCCAAACAGCCGAAATCAAGATGGAACCAATGGAAGACGTGCTTTCGTTACTTCCAGAGCAATTGCGCGACTGGTATCGAGAGCAAGAACAAAAAGCAGCGCAAGAAGGAAAGCCTACATTTCATCTTACAGGCATTAAAGTAAAAGACGGCATTCCTCACTATAAAGTATTTTATGAATGCCCGAATTGCGGTTTTAAAGGGATACGATACGAAAAAGAAGGCGTAAAAGAAGTAGAGTGTTATCAATGCGCAGCGCCTGTCGATGTGTTCCCGACGAAAGGCGAATTTCCGAAACGGGATAAGTTTAATAACTATTTTACGAGTGCAAGGGAGGAGTAAGAAATGACGAAACCAAACTTCTTGGAGCATTTTGAAGAAACAGTTTCAAACGCAAAGGAACGTCTTGAAAATCTAATCGAGAGTGCAAAGAGATATGGGCTTGATAATTTCATGGCAGGTTTAGCAACTGCGGTTGAAATACTTGAAGAGGAAGAGGTTGAGAAACTCGAAAAGATGTTCCAAATGCAACAAGCGTTAGATGAACGCATCATTGAAGAACGAAATATTGATAAAACACTCGATGAATGGGTAGTTGCTATTACAATTGCGATGGAAAGCGAAATCGATGAAATTCGTCGCGAAGTGAACTGGAAATGGTGGAAACAAGAAAAGGAAATTGATTTAGAACGATTGCAAGAAGAAGTCATCGACCTGTGGCATTTTCTATTATCCTTGTCACGCATGGTCGGGTTAACACCAGAAACGATTTTTGAGAGATATATGCAGAAAAACGCAATCAATCATAAGCGTCAAGATGGTGGTTATTAATGAAGCGCAAACAAGAAAGGGAGAAAATTACTTCTCCCTTTCACCCAGACATCATGGCAGCGTGGAATAAAGGATTTGAAGCAGGAGCAAAACGGCAAAACGAGTTAGACACAAAAATCATGCTCGAGTGGCTGGAATCATTAGAAGAAATTGCAGGAATCGGTCCGAAAACCGCACAAAAGATTCGAGAGCATTGTCTCGCGTTTATTCAATCAAAGCACCAAGGCAGGTGACAAGATGATTAAATACATCGAGTTAGATGGGAAAGTACCGAAACATTCGCTCGATATTTTTAGCACGACACACGAACATTATCACGATGCCGCCGTCTTGCTCAACAATTCGATCGTGGTTGTTGATTTTGATGAACGAAACGAGGCGATTGAGAAACTCTTTCGCCTCTTCCCTACTTTACGAGTGGAAACCAGCCGCGGTTGCCATTTGTATTACCAAAAGCCGAAAGGTGTCTTAATTAAAAACTGGACAGGAAAATTGACGGTCGCTGGCATGACAATAGACTACAAGACAGGGAAAAAGTCTATGGCTGTCATTAAACAAAATGGTAAATTGCGACGGATGCAAAATGAGCATTTTTTAAACGATTTGAGCGCGCTTCCAATGCTTCCAGTCTATTTATACCCGATGCACTTAAAACACGTATTAATGGGGCTTGTAGAGCACCAAGGACGCAACTCTGCGTTATTTACACACTTACTCACCGCGAAAGAAATGTATGAATTAGACGATACGTTTATCGAGGAATTGGCTCATTTTATTGATGAACTTGTATTTGGCGAACCTTTGGGAAAAGAACTTATCCATGTCATTGAGTCCGTTAACCAAACATACGACAAAAAGAAAAAAGGACAAGCTGTTCAATTTTTGAACGAAAAAGATATTGTCATGACAAGTGAAGTACTTGTTCAACGCCTGGATATTAAATACTACCAGCAAAAGCTGTATTTTAAACAAGACGATCATTATGTACACAATGACAATAAACTGCTACGCGAAATTGATAAGCTGATTAAACTAAAACCAAACCAGCATAAACAACTGATTGAACTATTTAAAATCAAATCCGAATACATTGAAGAACAAGACTTTCCGATTAAGCTTCCAGGAGGCTATATTATTGACGACGGAGAAGTTATTGAAGCAGATTATGGGTTTACTCCCTATTACTTAAATGTGCAATACCAAGAAGATGCATATGACGAGCATGTGGATCAATTTTTAGACTTTTTCACAATGAACCGAAAAGACTTGCGTATGGTCATTGAAGAAATGTTTGGCCATATTTTGATGACTCATTCCTTTCCGCACGTCGTCTTTTTCTTTCAAGGACATAAAGGAAATAACGGAAAAAGTACATTTTTGAAAATGATTAATGCATTTGCTGGCGATTTAGCGTCACAACTCACGTTAAATGACTTTAACGATGCAACCAGCGTGGCATTTTTAGAAGGGAAGCTCGTGAATATCGGTGATGATATCGACGCAAGTTATATGGAACAGTCCAAAAACTTTAAAACACTCGCTTCCGGCGACCCCATTATGGTTCGCCCTATTTACCAACAGCCGTTCAAGTTGAAAAACCGAGCGACGCTTATTTTTACATGTAATGACATGCCGACATTCAAAGATAAATCAGGTGGGATTGCCAGACGCGTCGTTGTCATCCCTTGTGACAATCATGTAAAACGTCGCGACCTTGATTTAGATCAAAAGTTATCAACGCCGAATGCAAAAAGTTATATTTTGCGCCTTGCACTTGAAGGTATTCAGCGAATCAAAGCGAATGGCGGCAAATTAACCGATAGCTTAACGATTCAAGCAAAAACGAAAGAATACTTTATTGCAAGTGATAGTGTACTAGCGTTCGAGAGCGAAAATCAGCACTTGATTTTGAATCGTCCAGCAAAAGATGTATATCACGCTTATGTTGCCTTTTGTTTCGAAAATGGTTTACGTGAAGTGGGGAAGGTTGAATTTGGACGGAGATTGGCGAATGTTGGGTATGAAACTAAAGTTAGAAAAATCAATGGCAAACCGATTCGATACTATCAAAAGGTTACAGATATGGTTACAGATCAATGAAACATCTGTAACCTTTCATTCCTTTTAAAAACATTGATATTTCAACATTTCTGAACGCTTTTACATAAAATGGGGTTACACTTCCAAAATTTATCTGTAACCTTTATAATTATTGATATATCAATATTTTTTCTTATTTTTTTATTAAGGTTACAGATAAATAGTCAAATAAACTTTTAAAAAAATATAACTTCAAAAATAGAAGATAAAAAAATAAAAAGTTTTTCTGAGGATAATCTGTAACCTATGAAATAAACATCTCAAACTATTGATATATCAACGTTTTTGAGGGTTACAGATGATTTTTAAAACATCTGTAACCACTCACACATAACACAGGAGGCATTGATGGATGAGCTCTTACGTGAATATAAACAAACGTTGAAGCAAACAAAAAAATTACTCGAACACGCACCAGAACAAGATAAAAAGATAATTAGAGGAATAATTTCGAACCTTGAATTCACGATTGAATGGCTCACAACCGGACGACGACCTGGTCATAAACGAGGCATCGAGCGACGCGCGGCTTATCAACGTGAAAAATTATTTGACCCATTACTCATGCAAAAATTTTTCCGTTCGAGTGAGCCAGTTTATGAGTGGGACGATCACGAAAGGGAAAGTGTCATTACGAGCTGGGATCAGGAACGCATTGAGGACGCTTTGTCGGTGCTCACCGAACGAGAACGAGAAGTGTATCTCATGTCGCGAGGATATTGCTTAACATATAGCGAAATTGCGAATTATCTTTGTATCTCTTCAAGTAGTGTCCAAACGATGATTGAACGCGCTGAAAGAAAAATAAAAAAACGCATAAACGAAAGCCTCTTCTGTATGTGCGGATGAGGCTTTTTTTGTCGTGTAAATGCCACTAATAAGTAGAACGACGTTTTCCTCCTTTCATGAGTGCCTAGTCAAACGCTAGGCACTTATTTTATGTATGGGGTGATGAGGATGTATAAATTACGCGATCATTTATCGGATGATGAAATAAAAAAATTAAAGGCGAAGAAGAAAAAAGATAAATTGTCCATGCGTGATGTGATGGAGTTAATGGGCGTTCGCCGAGACACGTACAAGCGGGTGCGTGGGGCGATTCGAAGGAAGTGAGGAGGTAGGTGAGTGTGCAATATGATTTATAAGAAGCCGAAGTTTCTGATATGGAACAAGAAATTTGATATACCTAAAGAAAAGCAAACGGAAATGATTATAGATGCTATTGCAGTGATAATCAGCAAAGATATATTGTGCCCATTAAGAAAGAGAGCGGCTAACTTATTATTAAAAGCTCTTTTACCAGGCTACACAGAGATTATTGAAGATTGTGCGGTTGTTGTAAATAGAAACGACCCGTTGGTCATTAAATGGGCAAAAGAAGTTAAAAAGAGAGATGGTTATAAATGTGTTAAATGCGGTTCAACAAAGAAATTACACGCCCATCATATTAGTCAGTGGTCGGATGATCCAGTAAACAGAATCAATATTGATAATGGAGTCACTTTGTGTAGCGAGTGTCACGCCAAAGAACACGAAGATATTGCTCATCTGATACTCAGCTAGGAAGGCGGTGGGATAGGATGAGCGGAAGAAAATCTTTGTGGGAAGAGTTGGAGATGGATGAAAAATTAATTCTTGTTGAAGGTTGGGCTAGAGATGGTTTAACGGATGAGCAAATTTATTCCAATTTAGGCGTGAGTAAAGATACATTTTACAGATGGAAGAAGAAAAAAAGCGAATTTAGAGAGGCCTTAAAAAGAGGAAAAGAAGTCGTTGATCGCATGGTGGAAAACGCCTTATTGAAAGCGGCACTTGGATATGAGTATGAGGAAGAAGTCGTCGATAACAAAGGGCGTAAACATACGGTGCGGAAGTATGAAAAACCAAACACCACAGCGCTTATCTTTTGGCTAAAAAACCGCAAGCCGGAACAATGGCGTGATAGACAAGAACACAAGATCGACGCGAATTTCGGTGTTCAAATTATCGACGATGTTGGTGGAACTGATGAAGAAGATTAGATTGTCTGAAGTGTTTACGCCAACGTTTCAAAAAGTATGGGCGCTGGTAAAAGAACAGCGTTATTTGCGATACGTGTTGAAAGGCGGCCGCGCTAGTGCGAAATCGACGCACATCGCAATGATGGTGTTATTGCTAGTGATGCGCTTCCCAGTGACGGCTTTGGTCGTTCGGAGAGTCGGAAACACGCTCGCTGATTCGGTGTTGGAACAGCTGAAAGAAGCGATGGAAATACTAGGTGTCACCGAGTATTTTCAAATCACCGTGAACCCAATGCGGATTACGTATTTACCGAGAGGAAACCGCATTTTGTTCCGCGGTGCTGACGACCCGCAAAAAATCAAATCGATTAAAGCGTCACGCTTTCCGTTGGCCGTGATGTGGATTGAGGAGCTCGCTGAGTTCAAGACGGAAGAAGAAGTATCTGTCATCGAAAAGTCGGTGTTGCGTGGCGAGCTCCCAGACGGATTGCGATACACGTTTTTTTACAGCTATAACCCACCGAAACGGAAACAGTCGTGGGTCAACCAAAAATACGAAACGCAGTTTCTTCCTGAAAACACGTTTGTGCATCACTCGACGTATTTGGACAATCCGTTTTTGTCAAAAGACTTCATCGAAGAGGCGGAGCACACAAAACAAACGAATGAAATGAAATATAGACATGAATATCTTGGAGAACCGATTGGAAGTGGCGTTGTTCCATTCGACAACTTGGTGTTTCGAACGATTACAGATGACGAGATGAAGAGTTTTGATAACATCCGACAAGGTATCGACTGGGGATACGGTGTGGATCCGTTTGCGTTTGTGCGTTGGCACTATGATAAAACCAGACGGATCATTTATGCCATCGATGAAATATACGGTGTGAAGCTATCCAATCGCGAAGTCGCGGAAAAGATTAAACAAAAAAACTACCATCTGGAACCGATTATCGCCGACAGCGCCGAACCAAAATCAGTGGATGAAATGAAAAAAGAACACGGGATTCCGAGAATTAAAGGTGCAAAAAAAGGTCCGGGAAGCGTGGAGTATGGGGAGAAATGGTTGGATGATTTAGAGGCAATTGTGATTGATCCGAAGCGAACGCCGAACATTGCGCGGGAATTTGAGTCGATTGACTATCAGGTGGACGCAGACGGCAATCCAAAACCAAAGCTGGAGGATAAAAACAACCATACGATCGATGCTACACGGTATGCGTTTGAAGATGATATGAAACGACCATCCGTATCAATCTTGAAATAGAGGAGGTGATCGCATGCTAATTGAAGATTTATTTCGCGCGCCATGGCATGAACGAGCATTGGCAGAGCTGGCCAAAGGAATGATGACAGACGAACAACTTTTGATGGCTGTTATCAAAGACTGGGAAACGAGTGAAAAGCGTAAATGGATGGTGATTGGCGAGCGATATTATCGTACAAAAATGGACATCGAGAAAAAGCAACAAGACATTACTTGGCGCTCGAATCAAAAGCTGGCTCATGATTTTGTGAAGAAGCTTGTCAATCAAAAGGTTGGCTATTTACTTTCAAAGGAGCCGACGATTGCGACAGAAAACGAAGACTATCGCAAAATCATGCAAGACATGTTCGATAAACGGTTACTGAAAACAATTAAAAACCTTGGCAAAGAAGCGATCAATAAAGGGATCGCTTTTTTGTATGTGTACATTGATGAAAAAGGCGAGCTGTCGTTTAAAAAGATTCCGAGCGAACAAATTATTCCGTTTTGGAAAGATAACGACCATGAAGAAATTGTGTCGTTTATTCGCGTGTATGAAGAAGTGGTGTACACGAACACACAAAAGCAAAAACAAAAGAAAGTTGAGTATCATCATCCGAAAGGAATTAAATATTACATTTGGCAGGCTGATTCACTCGTTCCAGACGTACTCGCTGGAGTGGAAACGAACTATCATTTCACGATCAACGAGAAGCCATATCTGTGGGAGCGCATGCCGTTAATTGCGTTCAAGTACAATGAAGAAGAGCAGCCACTTATCGACTGCATCAAGTCATTGATTGACGATTACAACTTGCAAGCTTCCGTAAATGCAGATTTACTTGCAGACATCCCGAATTTCATTTACAAGCTTGTGAATTATGGCGGCGTTGACTTACAGGAATTTTTAAACGATTTAAACCGATACCGTGCAGTGAAGCTAGATGAAAACGGCAATGTGGATAAGCTCCAAGCTGATTTACAGACAGACTCGGTCGAAAAAGAGTTATTGCGCATCCGCAAAGCCATCTATGAATTTGGGCGCGGTGTCGACACACAAGACGAAAACTTAGGTAATGCGAGTGGCGTGGCGCTACGATACCGATACTCGGATTTGGATATGGATTGCAACATCCTTGAAACCGAGTTCCAGTCAAGTCTTGAGCAATTGATTTGGTTCATTGATCAATACTTGTTGATGACGGGGAAGGAGGATTTCACGAATGAGCCGATTTCAATCATCTTCAACCGTGACATCATCATCAACGAGTCAGAGGTCATCGCCAACTGCCAAGCTTCCGTCGGTATTCTCGATGACCAAACGATTCGTGAAAACCATCCGTGGTATACGGGACAAGTGGAAGAACGATTGAAAAAGCAACAAGAACAAGAACAAATACCCAACAGTTATCAAGGAGCGTTTCAGAAGCAAAGGAAAGATGGGAACGTGAATGAATAGTCGGCAGTATTGGGAACAACGCGCGACGCAAAGAGAACAGGAAGCACAGCTGATCGTTGAGAAGTATTTGGCGCAGATGCAACAGCGACTGAAAGAAGCGCAGCAAGACATTTTAAGGCAAATTGAAGCTTTTTATGCCCGATATGCGAAAGACAATCAAATTTCGCTGTATGAAGCAAGGAAGCTATTAACATCGCAAGAAATAGAAGCATTCAAGGAAGTTGACCTCGCTCGTTTTCGCGCCATGTCCCTTGAGGGCAATCCGCAGTATGAAAATTTATTGAATGCGATTAGCTATCGCGTTCGGATCTCTCGTTTGGAAATGCTTCTTGCTCAAATTGAAATGACGATGCTGCGTTTATACGGTGGTAAAAATGGCTTACAAGATTACGTTTACACAGGGCTAGTCGATGTGTACCAAAACTCGTACTATCACTTTATGTACGACTTTGCGATGGCTGGAATCCCGGCAAACGTTCAAATACTCGACGACAGCACGATGCGTGAAGTGATGTCGTACAACTGGAGTGGCAAAGAGTTTTCCAAACGGATTTGGGGGCATGAGCAAGAAATAATGCAACAAATCCGAAAGTCGTTGGAACAAAGCTTCATCATCGGCCGTTCCATTGATCGAACAGCGAAAGAAATTGTGAAAGTGACGGATGTGGCATACTCGCGTGCTGAAGCGCTAGTGCGAACAGAAGCAAGCTTCTTTCATAACTTGGCGGCGCAAAACAGCTATCGCGATGCGGGGATGGAGAAATACGAGATTTTAGCCACGCTCGATATGCGAACATCGGATATTTGTAGATACCAAGACGGCAAGGTTTATAACGTGAAAGATTATAAGCCTGGTACGAACGCACCGCCGTTTCATGTGCGTTGCCGAACGACAACGATTCCGTATTTCGATGAATCGGAGTACACACACGGTGAAAAACGTCAGTCGATGAATGGTTTGGTGGATTCCGTTTCGTATGAAGAGTGGTATAATAGACACATCAAAGGGAATACACTGGAGATAAGGAATCCTGGACAGTACTCCAAGCAATATCTTCAAAAAATGAATGATACCTTTAAATATTTTAAAAATGAAGGATTTTCCTTTAAAGAACATGCTGTGAATCGTGTGCTGGGTCAAAAACAAAGCAAAGGAAAAAGAAAATTTACAAAAGAAGATGTTTTAGATGTACTCAAGACAGGTAAAAAATATCATCAGGCAGAAGGGAACAAAACAGTGTATTTTAAAGACGGTATTGCTGTCATACAAGCTAATGATACTGGCGAGATTGTTAGTATTGTTACTAGAAAGAAACCAAAAAAAGATTGGAGGGAAATCGATGGATGATTTGTTGTGGTGCATCGAAGGTTATCTTGAAGGAAATTTGTCTCCAGAGCAATTTTCTTATGATTTTCCTGCTATGTATGCTTCATATTTCGATAATGCAGATTTAGATGAAAAATATATCGATGCGTTTGATGATATTTCGGAAGCGTGCGGTTGGTACGAACCGGATCCGATTCATAGGCAAGACTATAGTGACTACATTGGAGAAGAAGAGTTGAAACAAGTTGTGCAAAAAAAATATCAAGTGATTAAGAATTTGCTAGATAAAAGCACCTAACCAATCAAAACGGTTACGTGCTTTTTTTATTCTCGTCTTTTTAGCATTTGCAGACGTTAAAGAACAAAGCGGTTCGTGGCCGTAACCACGTAAAAAAACGTAACCAGGAGGGAGTAAGAATGAAACGCGAATTTCTTGAAAGTTTAGGTCTTGAAAAAGACGTCATTGACAAAATTATGGCTGAGCATGGGAAGTCGGTAGAGGCGCAAAAAGCGAAAGTAGACGATTTAAAAACAAGCTTAGACGACATGAAAAAACAGTTAGAACAACGTGACAATGACTTAAAACAACTCAAGAAGCAAGCAGTAGGAAATGAAGAACTTCAAACGAAGCTTGCTGACTTAGAGAAGCAATATAAGGACGAGAAGGCGGCATATGAGGCAAAAATCAAAGAAACGCAATTGAACAGCGCGATTAAACTTGCGATTAACGGGAAAGTACATGATGCCGACCTAGTTGCATCGCTTCTTGACAAAAATACAATCGAACTCGATGAAAACGGCAACATCACAAAAGGACTGGAGGAGCAGTTAAAGACGCTGCAGGAAACCAAGTCCTTTTTATTTGTACCTGAAAACAGCAATCAACCAAAAATTACAGGTATTAAACCAGCAGAGGGTAGTCCGACTGGCGGTGAGCCGTTTAGTTTACGCGACGCATTAGCTCAGCGACTAGCACAACGATAAAAATTTGAAAAGGAGTGTTGTTAAATGCCTATCACATTAGAACAAGCAAAAGTCGGTATGGCTGACAAAGTAGACCAACAAGTAGTCGATGAATTTCGTCGTTCTTCTCTTTTACTTGACCGTTTAGTATTCGATGATGCTGTTTCGCCGGGTACAGGCGGCTCTACATTAACATACGGATACCAACGCTTGAAAACACCGTCTACCGCTCAATTCCGTAACATCAACGAAGAATACGCAGCAAACGAAGCAGACCGCGAAGACATCTATGTAAAACTCAAAATCTTCGGTGGTGCGTTTGAAATTGACCGTGTCATCCAAGACACAAGCGGCCAAATCGATGAAATACAGTTCCAGCTACAACAAAAAATCATTGGAGCGCGCAATTTGTTCCATTACACCGTTATCAACGGTGATTCTGCCGTCGACTCTAAAGCGTTCGACGGATTGAACAAGGCGTTAGCCGGTTCGTCTACGGAATTGAACACGGATGGTGTCATTGACGTATCGACTGCCGCTGCTATTGAAGCGGATAAATTTGCATTGCTTGATGCGATTGATAGCTTTCTTTCAGAACTAGATGGTCGTCCAACCATGCTCATGGGCAATAACAAGCTAATCACCAAAATTAAATCGGTTGCTCGCCGTGCCGGATACTTGACGCAATCGGAGGATGCGTTCGGCCGTACGGTCGATCGATATGACAATATTCCACTTTTAGACTTGGGTTATTTTGTACAAATTTCTGGAGGTGTTCCAACTACTGTTCCGGTCGTACCGATTGTGAATCGTACTATTAATACGCAAAATGTAGCGGGTTTAACGGATCTTTATGCCATCAGCATCGGTATGGATGGTTTCCACGGTGTAACGGTAAAAGGAAATTCTGTGATCCGCACATACTTGCCTGATTTCAATTTACCGGGAGCGGTCAAAAAAGGTGAGGTTGAAATGGTGGCGGCCATCGCATTGAAAGCGACGCGGAAAGCGGGCGTATTGCGCAACATTAAGGTAGCGTAAGGGGGGTAACAATATGGCGATTATCAAAGCTCCTAACCCGAAATACAACGGCGTGAGCGCTTCGCTTACGTTTGTGAATGGTCAAGCGAAAACTGACAATAAATGGCTGATTCAATGGTTTAAAGAGCAAGGATATGAAGTGAGTGAAGAAGAGAAAAAGGGAACGAAGAAAGCAACAGAAAAGGCAGCTGAATGACAATGACGGTGCTTGATATTGTCAAAGCCAAGCTGGACAATCCACTGCCGGATGATCGCCTGGTCATGTATATTGAAGAAGTAGGAGAAGCGATCAAAACGTTTTGTAATCGTGATGACATACCGGACGAGCTTCGGTATGTCCATGCGAACATGGTGGTCGATTTCATTGGTCTGAAGCAAAAAAATGCTCCCGATGCCGAACCGGCTGTTCAATCCATCAAAGAAGGGGACGTGCAAGTCACGTTTGCGGCTCATGAAAAGAGCCAAGGAGAAACAGAAGTGGAAAGCATCGTTCATTCCTATAAGAGCGCGTTGTATAAGTTTCGTAAAATGAGGTGGTAGCATGTCGGTTCGTGACATCTTTCTCAAAGCTAAATCCGCAGTCGAACGACTGTATGACCGAACAGCTACTATCCAGCGATATGAGGCGTATCAGAAGCCGAATGGCGCCGATGGAATGCAATGGGTGACAAAGCATGAAAATGTGCCTTGTCGCCTTTCTACTGTCGGCATGCAAACGCTCAATAACGCATCACAAGACGATGTCAATGCTATTCAGTACGATGTGAAAGTTTTTTTGTCTAGCGACATCAACGTGCAAGCAGGAGATGTTTTTGTAATCGATGGAGTGCGCTACGAGTCAGCAAAAGAACCGTTTGTGTATGTCACCCATCAAGAAGTGCTATTAACTCGAAAGGATTACGCATAATGGGTTATGAATTTAGCGAAGTGCGGCTATTGAAGCAGCATTTAGTGGAGCTCAATAAAATCGCTCACCAAGTGCAAATGAAAGTCGCGCAGCGTATTGCACAGTTGGCCATTCGGAAAGTGAAGAAGTTAACGCCTGTCGATACAGGGAACTTGCGAAACAACTGGAAGTATTATGTGATGAGCAAGGGCGATACGATATATATTCACATTTACAATCAAGCTGAGTATGCGTCGTTTGTGGAAAATGGACATCGTATTGTGGTGGCTGGACAGACCGTCGGATGGGTAGAAGGGCGGTTTATGTTGAAACTCACGATGAACGATATGCAAAAAATCGCCCCAAACATGTGGCAACGGGAGATGGAAAAGGAGATGAGGCGAATCCTTGGAGATTAAAACGCTCATCATTCAACAAATTAAACAAGTGTTCGGAAATGTCAAAGTATACGACGAAAAAGTCAAGCAGGGACTTCAAACCCCTGCTTTTCTCGTTCGTATGATTCAGTCTGAACAAGAACGAAAAATCAAAGGACAAGTGTGGCGGACGCACTCGTGGAATGTTGTGTATTTTCCACAATCAACAGAAGTGAACGATGAATGCGACAACGTGTTTGAAACGTTTCAAACAGAATTTCAGTATATCGCCAACAAATATCATGTGTATCGATTAGAAGGAGTAAAGCAAGATGATGTGCTTGTCATTACATTCGATGTGTCGGCACGACTACAAGAAGTGACGACCGAAACGAAGATGCAGATGTTAGGAGGTGTTTGGATTGGCCAAACAAACTGAAAAACAAATGCGGTATGGAAAATCGGCTTTCATTCGTGCGCCAGAATACGCAAAAGATCGATTGTTGCTTGAAGTGTTACTCGATGAATCGAGAACGTACACGAAAGAAGAAGTGGACTCGCTGTTGAGTGAGTGGAAAGCGAAGGAGGTTCAATAATGGCAGGTGGAACATGGAAGACGCAAAACAAGGTTCGTCCTGGTGCGTATATCAATTTTGAAACGAACAGTTTAAACACGATGGCGCCTGATTCCAACGCAATTGTGGTGATTCCGGTCAAGTTGGACTGGGGAGAAACAAGAAAATTTGTGAAAGTTTCGCCGAACACGAAGTTTAAAGAAGTATTCGGCAAGGATTTAAGTGCAATCGTTCCGATCCGTGAAGCGTTTAAGGCGACAAATCAAGTCGTTGTCTATAACTTGAACAGCGAAGGAACAAAAGCAACAGCGACGGGTGGAGGATTAACAGCAACAGCGAAATATGCGGGTGCGGACGGAAATAAAATTTCTGTTGTTGTGACGGCGAATTTAGACGGAACCGCGACAGTGAAGACATACTTTGACGGGGCGGTTGTCGATACACAGACGGTAGCTGCCATCGCTAATTTACAGCCTAACGCTTTTGTGACGTTCAGTGGTCAATTGCCGACATCAGATGTGACATTGACGCTTGCTGGAGGAACAACAGGGACGGCAACAAACGATGCGTACGCAGACTTTGCGGCAGGATTGGATACGCAAGATTTTAAGGTGGTGGCTGTTGGTACGGACGATTCGACAGTAAAAGCATTGCTGACATTGAAAGTGAAAGAATGGCGTGCGAATTACGGGAAAAATGTAACGTTGGTGACGAACAATTACAACGTTGCTGACCATGAGGGCGTGGTTTCTGTATTGAATGGCGTTACGCTTGAAGGTGATGAACAATTGAGCGCTAAAGAAGCGCTGTATTGGTATGCGGCGGCATATGCGAGCGCTGGCACCAATTCATTAACCTATGCCGAGTATCCGGGCGCAATTGATTGCGAGCGTAAAACGCATGAAGAAATTGAACAAGCATTGAAAGATGGACACATTGTCTATACGTTCAATCGTGATGCGGTGGTCGTAGAGCAAGACATTAATACGTTCCGTTCTTTCACACCGACGAAAAATCAAGACTTCCGCAAAAACAAAATCATTCGTGAAATGGATATTGTATCGGACAACACACAATATATCTACTCCAAGTATTTTATCGGAAAAGTGAACAACAACGAAGATGGACGGAATTTGTTCAAAAAAGAAGTGATGAAAACCGTGTTAGATCCTCTTGTGCGGGCAGGCGCTTTGGAGCCATATAATCCAGATGAAGTTGTTATTGAGCAAGGTGATGAAAAAGACGCTGTGTTGGTCAATGTAGGACTTAAATTCGTTGACGCCATGGAAAAACTATACATGACAGTGGCATGCAAGTAATAAACGGAGGTGATAAATATGTCACGTGTAATGGAATCGAAAGACGCGATTTCTTCGAAAGAAGGGACGTTATATATTACGATTGACGGAAAGTCATATGAGTTCGCGGAAATTGTGAAATTTGACGCCACGATTGAATATATCAAAGCTGACGTCAAACGTGTAGGCGCACGTATGAACGGAAGTAAAATCGTCGGGGCAAACGGAAAAGGGAACATGACGTATTACTACCACCGCCCAGAAATTCGTGCCATGGCATTGGAATACTTGCGGACAGGGAAAGCGCCGATTTTCGATGCAATGTTGGTGAATGCAGATATTACAAGCGCAGCTGGCAAGCAAACAGCAATCATTAAAAACATCGTACCAGACAGCACACTTGTCGCTAAACTAGATGGCGATTCCGACGATGTCCTAAAAGATGAAGTGTCGTTTACGTTCGATGATTTCGACTTGCTAGACCAATTCAAAACGATTAACTAAGGGGGAGCCATATGAGCAAGTTTAAGGCATTCTTAAAGGGAAATGTTAAACAATACGAAAATGTGGAGTTGAAGCTGGAGCGTTTTGACGAACCACTCGTTTTACGTCCGTTGACCGCGGGTGAAGCTGATGCCATCAACGAGCGTTGTTTCAAATTTCGCCCAGGTAAAGGCGGCAAAATGGAGCGCGTTTTTGATGTGGTGAGATACAATCGTGAAATTTGCGTGGCGTCGATTGTGTACCCAGATTTAAATGACCGTGAGCTACAAGAATCCTATGGTGTGCTAGGTGCGGACAAGCTATTTGCTGAAATGTTTCTTTTAGGAGAAGCAAACCAAATTCTTGAGAAGGTAACGGAAATTTCAGGATTAGATAAAACGATGGACGAAGAGGTCGAAGAAGCAAAAAACTAATTGAGGAAGGTGGAGAGGCGTTCTATGCGCATGTCGCTCTCCACCGTTTTCATTGGCGTCCTCGTGAATTTTTGGAGATGGATCGAAAAGAAAAAGCTTTTGTCATGGCGAGCATTCAGATCGAATTGAAAAAAGAAAAGGAAGAGCATGACCGTATAAAAAGTAAGATGAGGGGGTGAGCGAATGGCTGGGGTTCAAACAACGTTGGCGTTAAATGACAAATTGACGGGACCACTTATGAAAATGATTCGTGCGATGGATGCAACCATTCGCGTCATGGAAAAGATGGATGCGAGCGCGACTCAATTAGATACAAAGGGACTAGCGAAAGCGCGTAAGGCGATTACAAACGCATCAGCTGATTTAGAACGCTTAATGGTAGCTTCTAAACAGGCGGACAGCTCTTTAACGCCACTCGGCTCTAAATTTGCCAACTTACCTCCGCCAGTCAATCGGGCGACAAGTGCTGTGAAAGAGTTTTTTGGAGCATTTTTATTGTCGACAGCAGCTTTTGCTGCACTACAAGGAATTCAAAATGGAATCCGGTCGTTCGTTCAAGCCTCAGACGCTTATGTTTCTACATCGGCGCGTCTAGCGAATATCAATGACGGCTTACAAACACAAGCACAACTACAAGAGAAAGTATATCAAGCCGCGCAACGTAGCCGAAGTGGCTATATCGATGTAGCCAACTCCGTTTCGAAACTTGGGCTACTGGCAGAGGATGCGTTCAAAAACAATGATGAAATCATCCGATTCTCTGAATTGATGGGCAAAGCGTTTACGGTGTCGGGCGCGTCCACTTTTGAACGCCAAGCTGGTATGTATCAGCTCACCCAAGCGATGGCGGCAGGCAAACTACAAGGCGACGAGTTCCGTTCCATCATGGAAAACGCTCCGATGCTTGCTCAAGCGATTGCTGATTTTACTGGGAAAACAAAAGGGCAACTTAAAGAAATGTCGGCAGAAGGAACGATTACAGCTGACATTATTAAAGCGGCTCTTTTTAAGGCGGCAGACGACATCGAAAAGAAATTCAAAAACATGCCGTTAACATTCAGTGACGCGATGACGATGTTTAAAAACTGGTCGCTTCGCGCGTTTGAACCGTTGTTGATTCGATTTAACCAGTTTGTCAACTCCGATGCGTTCGCCAAAATGGCGGAACATGCGATGTTTTTTGTCAAAGTTTTTATTGCAGGAATGGATCTCACATTTGACGCGTTGGAGTTTTTTTATCGAATGGTTGGGGCTGTGGGACGTTTCTTTGAGGAAAATTGGTCATGGATTGCGCCAATTTTAACTGTAATTGGTTCTGTTTTAGCAGGGATTGGCGTGATTTTGCTCGGTCTTGCGGCAAAATGGTTAGTAGTGAAAACAGCTACAATGATTGCTGCAGCGGCTCAATGGGTTTATAACACAGCCATGCTTAGTTCGCCAGCTACATGGGTGTTGTTGGGTATTATTGCGCTGCTTGCATTGGTCATTTATGCAACGGTAACTTGGGCAGACCAAACTGCTACAGTAGTCGGATTCATTACAGGTTTATTCGCAAGTTTAGGAGCGTTCATTTGGAATATCGTCGCGAATATTTGGAATGCGTTTGCGATGGTTGCTGAATTTATTATGAACGTCTTTTTTGACCCTGTATATGCGGTGAAAAAGCTATTTTACGACATGACAAAAATGGTCGTAGACAATATGGCTGCGCTTGCTGGTTCATTTGAAACGGCTGCAAACTTTTTAGCAAAAGTATTTGTTAAAGGAGCAAATATCGCCATTGGCGCGGTCAACGGTTTAATCAAAGCACTGAACATGATACCGGGCGTAAACATTAGCACGATTGGCAAGTTAAGCGCTGGTTCGGTAGGCAGTATATCCAATGGGCTTAAAAACTTTGCGGCAAACATTAAACCACCAACAAGTAGCGAATTTATGGTTAATATTCCGAGAATGAAAATGATGAATGTCCCACAAGCATTCGCGGCAGGAAATGCTGCAGGAATGAAATTTACCAAAAACATGTCTGAAAAGCTTTCTGGGATATTGGAAAAAGCAAAAAGTCTAGCGCCCAATATGAAAACCGAAAACCCGTTTAAGCAATCCTTAGGCAACCAAATCGCAAATAGCCCAGGAATGAAAAATCCTCTAGCGAGTGGGAAAGACGACAAAAATCCGACAGGTGGTAAGCTCGATAAAATTGGGAAAATTGACGACGAAATTAACATTGCGGAGGAAGATTTGCAAGTATTTAAAGAACTAGCAACGATTAAGTCTATTCAGAACTTCGTCACATTAACGCCAACGGTTCAAGTGAAAACAGGTGACATTCGAAATAACGTCGATATAGACCAACTTGTTCGTCGTTTTGAAGAAAGTATGGTCAACGAAATCGCCCGTTCGGCAGAAGGGGTGTATGCGTGATGGAACGAGCCATTTATTTTCATGTAAACGACCAAGAAATGTTTCGTCTGCCGGTGAATCCTGAAAAAGTGAACGTAAAAACAGAAGGGGACGGAGAGGAGTTTACGATTGCAAAGCTTGGGCGTGTAAACGTACCAAAAGACAAAAAGTTATCGGGCTTCTCTCTCGAATCCTTTTTTCCTGCACAACCTACTCATTATTCAGGAGCAATTTTTAAAGAGCCTCAATATTACATTGCTTTATTAGAAAAATGGATGACGAACAAACAACCAGTTCGTTATATCTATGTCAACGGTTCTTTTACAATCAATGAACTTGTGACGATTGAGCGCTTCGAATATGATGAATCGTTCGGTAGCGAAGACGTCAACTTTTCACTTGAATTGAAAACATATGTGCCATTCGCTCCTAAAAAAATGCAAGTGGTCAAAAAACAGACGTCATCGGCTGTTCAAGTCGTAAAGAAAAATGCACCTAGTCGACCAAATACGAAGCCGAAACCGACGACATACACGCTAAAAGCAGGCGATAATCTTTGGAAAGTAGCCAAACTTTATACAGGAAACGGAAACCGATATCCAGAGCTGCAAAAACTAAACGGAATTAAGGATAGTCAGTTGCGGAAGTTACCAATCGGTTTGGTATTAAGAATTCCTACAGATTGGGTGAAATGATGGAAGTGTTGATTGATAATCGAGACGGTACAATATGGGAGATGCCTGTTTCGAATGTCCAATGGAAAACAAGTAGGATCGGAAAGGCTGGGACGTTGGACGCCAAATTAATACTTGAACAACCAACAAAATTCCCGGTCAATAGTGGTGCTATTATCCGTGTAACTGATGGGGAACATAAAATTTTTTACGGATATGTGTTTGAAACAGGCTTCAACACGAGTAGTGAATTTCACATAAAGGCATATGACCAATTGCGATATCTCATGTACAATGACACATTCGTGTTTTCTGCGACAACAGCGACGGCTGGCATCAAAAAAATCGCAACCGATGCAGGTTTGAAAATCGGAGCATTGGAAGAAACGGGATACAAAGTACCGGCGATGGTGGAAGACAACAAAAAAGCGCTCGATGTGGTAGCAAAGTTTTTAGATTCGACATTGATTGCAACGAACAGAAACTATGTGCTGTTCGATAATTTTGGAAAATTGGAGCTGCGCAATATCAATAACATGGCCATTTCAGCAGACGACTTCTACATTGGAGAAGAGAGTCTGCTTTTTGATTTTGACTATAAGAAATCGATTGACGATGAAACATACAATCGCATCAAATTGGTACAAGATAATAAGAAAACAGGCAAACGTGAGGTGTACATTGCTCAAGACAGCAAGAACATCGCGAAGTGGGGGCGACTTCAAGAGTTTCGTAAAGTCGATGAAAAGATGAGTGCGGCACAAATCAAAGATTTGCTTAATAAACTCATTCAATTGCGTAATCGGGAAACGAAATCGTTGAAACTCAATTGCATCGGTCATTGGAAAGTGCGCGCTGGTTGTTTTGTGTTTGTGTACATTGAAAAAATCGGCATTAAACAATATTTCCTCGTCGATGAATGCACGCACAATTGGGAAAGTGGCGTGCATACGATGACGTTGGATTTGAAGGTGATTTGATATGAGTTTAATAGATTTGATTAAGAGTGTTGCTGTAAAGGCTGTAGAAGCAACAAATCCCGTTCATGTGTTATTTGGCACAGTTGTATCGGAAAGTCCCCTTGAGGTTCAAATCCATCAGAAGTTGAAGTTGACGGAGGAGTTTTTGGTCGTTACAGAACGTGTCACGCGATATGAAGTAAATTTAGAGCATAATCATGGCGGAGGAATAAACGCGTTAACTGGACTATTGACGGACACACCGATTCGGACTGGGTTGAAAAAAGGGGATAAAGTAGTGCTACTCCGCGTCCAAGGCGGTCAACAATTTGTTGTTTTAGATAAGGTGGTGAAATGATGGTACTTCCATCTGAAAACATCACAATCGAAGAAGCGGAAGTGATTGAGCCGTCATCTATCCCATCAAAGACATACAGACTTGATTTAGAGAACGGACAATGTGGTGGAATGATTGATGGAGTAGAAGCGATTAAACAATCTATCTTTAAAATGCTGAGTACCGATCGCTTTAAATATTTGATTTATAGCGATAACTATGGCTTTGAAAACTTGATCGGAAAAGAAAGATTATTCGTTCAAGCAGAATTGCCAAGACGAATTAAGGAAGCTGTATTGCAGGATGAGCGAGTAACAGATGTAGATGTGACGGTTCAATTTTCTGGTGATTCAGCCGTTGCGAAAATCGTGTGTTACACCGTTTATGGAAAAATCGAACTGTCGAAAGAGGTGAACGGTGTTGTTTGAAAATCAGACGTTTGAAACAATTTTAGGACGTATGCTTAATCGTGTACCAAATGATATAGACAAACGTGAAGGTTCAATTATTTATGACGCTTTAGCTCCAGCCGCGATAGAATTGGCGCAAGTATATATGGAGTTAAATACAATTTTACGGCTAACTTTTAGCAAAACGTCAAGTGGAGAGTATTTAGATCGAATAGCAACTAATTTTGGTGTATACAGAAAAAAGGCAACATCGGCTGTTAGAAAAGGTATATTTACAGATTTAAACGGGGTGCCATTTGATGTACCTATCGGAAGTCGATTTAGACTTAATGATAATGATATGGTGTATGTGGCTATTGAAAAAATTAGAGAAGGTCAGTACCGTATGCAAGCAGAGACAGCGGGAAGTCTAGGAAATCAAGGGTTTGGAAAGCTCCTTCCGATCGAACCAATTGAAGAACTAGGAACAGCAGTGTTATCAGATATTCTTATTCCAGGCGAAGATGAAGAAGATGATGATGCATTGAGACAACGTTATTTCGAACGAATCTCCATGCCATCATCAAGCGGCAATGACGCTGATTATATCCGTTGGGCAAAAGAAGTGCCTGGAATTGGGTATGTTCGTGTATTTCGACGATGGAATGGCCCGGGAACGGTTCGGATAGTTGTTATTACCGATAAAAAGAAGTCCCCGAGTCCGCAGACAATCACAAAAGTGAAAGAAAACATTGAGTCTAAACGCCCTCTGTTAGCCGATGTGACTGTGGACGGAGCAAAAGAAATAAGCATCGATATCGATGTAAAGGTCACGTTGAATGGGCAAAGCGATGTAGAAACAGCTTTACAACAAATTAAAAATTCGATTAACGATTATTTACTGAATGTGGCATTTTTTGAACAGACTATTCGCTACGCGAAGATCGGAGAGGCTATTTTAAATGCAGGGTATGTTTTAGACTACGAAAATCTAAGAATCAACGGTGGTACTGGAAACATTCAGATTAATGGCGACGAGATTGCTGTTCTTGGCCGAGTAACATTATTGTAGGAGGGATTTTTTATGAGTGCTATTTCAAATTATTTAGAAAACGCGTTAATCAATGCGGTTTTGCGAAACACGCCATACACATCGCCGTCGGCCGTGTATTTGGCGTTATATACTAGCGATCCGACAGACGCCAACACAGGCACAGAGGTCACTGGCGGATCATATCAACGTCAGCAAATCACATTCAGCGCTCCAAGCGATGGAATGGTATCGAACAGCAATGAAATCCTGTTCCCGGTCGCGACGGACAACTGGGGAACAGTGACGCATATCGGCATTTTAGATGCCGCAACGGGAGGCAATTTGCTTTTTTATGGAGCCGTCACAACGCCAAAAACGATCAGCACGAACGACCAGCTTAAAATTAATGTCGGCGACATCTCGATCACACTCGCCTAGTAGGAGTGTGAGACATGGCTCTATACAACATTCAGTCGAACGTAACGGGAAGAGGGACGATCCAAGCTAAAGTTATAGACGTAAAACGAACAGGAGGAAGCATAGCGGCAAGCGGCGCTTTAACCACGAGAACATTCGCGATGATTTTTCGTTCAAAGGCATCGCTTAGTTCGATGGGAACTGTCACAACACGAGAATTTATCAAGCGCTCGCTTGTCCGTCTCTCGGCACAGGGAATCGGACAAGTTATTATTAATGCGGAAACATGGAAATTTAAAGGGGTTAAAGCGCAGCTTCAAGTTGGTTCAACGTTAGAGTTTTATAGCTATGATCGGGATATATATAAGGATATGGCGTCATACGTACCAACATACTATGAAGGAATAAAACAAATGAAAGCCCTTCGCCAGGCTTTGGCTCCTGAGTTTACTAGACTTCAAGCTATTATTCAGGATATTTTTCGTCAATTTATTGTCCACGAAGCAACATGGGGGCTCGATTATTGGGATCCAAGCTCAAGCGGCGATCCGATTGAAAAACGCCGGAAGCGGATCATGGATATACTCGCGGTCCAGACGTTTCGCAATGAGCGGATTAAGGAGTTAGTCGGGTATGGGTGTGAAATTACTGAGCAATTCAATGATTTCCTAGTGGATATTTTGATTACTGAAGTTCGAGGGAAACCGAGAAATATAGAAGAGATTGCCGAAAAGTTGGACAAGTATTTTCCGTCACATTCGGATTTTCAGTTGAAGTTCAGTTATACACCATGGAGGGAATATGAGGATGCATACTTCTATTGGGGGGAGCTCGATACAAAATACACTTGGGGTGAAATGGAAGAGGCGTGGCCGGCTCCGCCAGTTTATATGTGGAGTGACATTGATACAATGATGTTTTCACAAATCGAATCATATCAATTCATTTCAATCGATTCCGATATAAATCGTAATAAACCAGCAATCGAGCAAAACTAACACGGCGTCTGGCAATTTGGGCTTGACGCTTTTTAATTTTGGGAAAGGAGATCAAAATTATGGCGACTTATCAAACACCGAATATCGGTCTTAATAAGTGGGCTGAGACGGATTATTTTAAACGCGTGGAGATTAACGAGAACTTCGATAAGATTGATAATGAAATTGGAATTTTATCCACTTTTGTTGTAAACGTAAAATCTTTTGGAGCGAAAGGTGATGGAGTAACAAACGATGCTCCTGCTATACAAAACGCCATTAACAGTTTAACAAACGGCGGTATTGTATATATTCCCCCGGGAACATATTTAATCGGAACATCATTAACCGTTCCGTCTAACATAACAATTCGAGGAGCCGGAATGGATGTAACAATTCTGAAAGACCACTCCTCTTTAGGGGCGAATCGGATTTTTTACATTCAAGGCACTTCTGATTCATATATCAAAAATATTTGTATTGAGTGTTTGACAATTCAAAATGGAACAGCGCAAACAGGAGCGTACACATCAGGTAAAGATGGAATTAGAATTGAATATGTGGACGGTTTTAGAATGTGTGATTGTAAAATCACAGAAATTCAAGGTGCATATGGTCTTGTGACGAAATTCAGTAAAAATATTCATGTTTTAAGAAATATATTTTATCGAGTCACTTATAGCGGGATGACCGTATTGGTAGAGTGTGAAAATATTAAAGTGTTGGATAACATTTTTGATACGGTTACGTCGACGAACTATGCAAATGTTTATACCTTTGCAACGGGAGGAGAAAAATTAAATGAAGGACAGTTTTTCCTTAAAAATCTTTGGGTTGAAAGAAATAAATTTTTAAATAACCCACTATGGGAAGGAATTGACACTCATGGAGGAGAGAATATTTTTTTCAGGAAAAATTATATTGAAAATACAAGTGTAGGTATAAATTGTCAAAGTGCAGTAGGTTATGTGTCGAATCCAGTGCTAAAAAATGTATTTATAGAAGATAATATTATTAAACAATCAACAGGACGAGATGGAAACGGTGGAATTGTTGTAACAGGAGGATCGTCAACTTCTCCTACAAACATATATTATGCTGAAAACATCATAATACGTAGCAACAAAATAGATGGATTTGGAGGAACGTCATCAAGTACTGTCGGATCAATTATCTTATACAGGGCTAGAAAAGTTACTATAGAAGATAATCACATAGAAAACTTTGCACAATCCGGCGTACTCCTTTACCATACTCTTGAAGATGTCACTATTAGAAACAATAAAATTTTGAATATGCGTACATCTTACGATGCGGGTAATGCATTTATAGGTATTCGCTCAGGGGTCATTTACGGGGTAACGGTTGAAAATAATTATTGTGAAAGTGCGGATATGACTAAAACCCCTAAATATTTTTTATACATTCTTTCTTCTAGTTTTCCAGTAAATATTCAGGCGAGAAATAACACAGTGAAAAATGTTAGCACTTCTTTATATGGGAATATAGGTAATTTACCATTCGATAAAGACACGCAACCGTCCGGAAATAGGCTAGTCCAAAAATTCGGCGATGTGATTATAGGAACGACAGGTAAAAATACATTTGTTGTTTCTTCTCCTAAAATCGGCTACGGTTGTGTAGATACAACGGTTGTTCCTGTCACCGTAAATGCGACCGCAGGATCAAATATAGCTACTATCGCATCTAACGTTACAGGGGATTATAGATGGCTGCCTGTTGGTATGAACATTACCATTGCAGGTGCAGGAGCGAGTGGAGCAGACTTAAATGCAAGAATCCTTGAAAATGATGGAACAAATCTTACATTGGATACAACCATTGGAACCACTGTTAGTGGTGCAAACGTAAATTATCAAGGATTAACATTTACAGCTTTGTAATAAAATGACGCTTTCATAGTTAAAATAACGGAACTAAAACAAAAGGCGCGAATAGAGCGCTTTTTGTTTTGTTCGAAAATAAATGGCAGGATATTTATCCCTTTTGACGAAAATAAAAGTCAGGGGGGGATAAATAATGGACAATTATTTAAAAAGAGTTTTTATAAACGAAGTGAACAATCAGTGTCGCTTTGCTATTTTTGCTTTTAACAACATTCGAATATCATCGACAAATTTAAAATTAGAGCTAATCAATAATTATATCCCGTTTTATTACATTCATAGCTTTTTGACGCATACGGGAAATTTATCAAAAATCCTATGGCCTAATCCTAATGATGAAAAATTGCAATCACGGGGTGAGGTGCTTAGACAAGAACTTAATATTATAGAAGACCTTTACATTAAGAATAGAAAATTTAGAAATCATATTGAACATTACGATGAACGAATTGATCGATGGGCTGAAAGTTCTGAAAGAAGAAATTTCGCAGATATGAATATTATGTCTTCATTAAACGTGATACCAGGCATTGACCCTAAGGATTTTTTTAGAACTTTTAACCCTGAAGAGATGATATTTTATTTTAACCATGATGAATACCATTTAGTTCAAGCTGTAAAGGAAATAGAGGATATTTATGATAAGTCAAAAGAGTGGTTGAGAAGAAATTTTTAAAGAGGTGAAGCCCAAATGGAAGATAACGAAAAAGATTATCAAAACATTTATTGTCCTCTATGTAGGGAAAAAGTTACAGAGGCAACATTAGATGACTTATCTAATGGTTTAAGATTACGTTGTTCAAATTGTGGTTTATCCATTTGGGTAGAAGATGGTTATAAGTAAAATCCTTTAAAAGGGTTTTTATTTTTTTGTCAAAATGCAGACAGTGAGGTAGTTCACTGTCTTTTTGTATTCTTTCCGGAAAGGTTGTGAGTGGATGGAACAACGCATTCAAAAATTGGAGGCAGACATGGTGGATGTAAAAACACGCTTAGCAGTCGCAGAGTCAAACATCAAAGATATGCGTGAAGATATTTCGGCCATCAAAAACAATACAACTTGGATTCTACGTTTAATTGTTGGTGGTATTGTAGGAGCTTTATTAACTTTCATGTTTCGAGGAGGAATGCAATAATGGAAGCAATCTTATCTATTGAATTTACAGCTTATGTGGCGCTAGCTGTTTTACTTTACGCAATCCGCGAGGCAACAAACATTCCTAATCGCTATATCCCGATTGTTGCAGTTGTACTCGGCGTTGTTTTCTCTGTTTTCGAGAACAACGCTTTTTCTTTTGAGGTTTTAATTGCAGGACTCAAATATGCACTTTACGGAATCGGTTCTGTAGCAGCCATCAAATATGCACTTGAAAAAGGAGGGGAACGTAAATGAAAAAAATCTTTTTGGACAAAGGACACGGCGGAAGTGACCCAGGGGCAGTCGCGAATGGGCTGAAAGAGAAAGATTTGACACACTTAATTGTTGAGTACGCAATGGACTACCTCGAAGCTAACTACACAGGCTTTGAACAACGTGTCACTCGTACAGGAGACCAAACATTGACGTTGTCCCAACGCGCCGATATGGCAAACGCATGGGGTGCAGACGTATTTGTCAGCGTGCATATCAATGCTGGCAAGGGTACAGGGTTTGAAACATATGTCTACAATGGCGGTGTATCGTCCAAAACGGTTGCTTTGCAAAATGTGTTGCACGGCGAGATTCTATCAGCGATACGACAATTTGAAAACATCACAGACCGTGGAAAAAAGCGAGCGAACTATGCAGTACTTCGAGAAACAAAAATGCCTGCCGTGTTGACCGAAAACTTGTTCATCGACAGCAACGATGCCAAGCTATTGAAAAATGAAGCGTTTCTCAAAGCCGCAGGAGAAGCGCACGCACGAGGTGTCGCTAAATTTTTAGGATTGCCGCAAAAAGCAAAACCACAACAAAAAGTGTCTGACGGAAAACTCTACCGCGTGCAAGTCGGGGCATTCAGTGACAGAAAAAACGCGGAACGCCTTGCGGCGGAGTTGAAAAAGAAAGGATATCCGGTTTTCATTGCAGATTGATCCCCGCCACACGGCGGGGTTACAAGCAGAAATAAAATAAGACGAAGCCTACTCGCTTTGAGTAGGCTCTTTTTTTCTATATAAATCATCTGCTTTGCAGTTAAGCAACTCCGCCAGCATAAACAAACGCGGTACAGAAGGGAAACTGTCTCCTTTTATGTACTTATCAAGTTGACGTACACCTATATTTAACTTCTTAGCAACAAAGTCTTTTCGATATCCGCTCTTCTCAAGCCATTCTCCAATGCGACTCTCCAATTGAAACATCTATTGATCACCTCTGTTATTCATTTCGATAAATAATTTAGATACTCCTTTTAGAATTTTATTTTCTTTAAACAAGAATTTTAATGACATAAACTTAGTTGTTAGTCCATATCATATACCAAAGACGTCGCTCAGACGTCAAAACACTGAAAGGGGAAATGGAAAATGACAAAAGAATTAGCTCAGCAACTATTACAAATGAAAGACGTCTATTTGACGTCAGAGGGGAGAAAGATGCTTGAAGCTATTGTAAATGGAACGGCTCCGGTGACGTCAGCCAAATGAGTGTGTATCGTCCGACGGTCAGATACGCGCCTGTTTTTCGCGATTATGTCGATGCTGTGTTTCGAGCAACAACTTTAGACCGCAATCAAATTATTCGAGCAGCTCTTTTCACCGCAGCGCACACAAAAGAATTTCAAATGCTGTTAAAGCAATATCAGAAAAAAGACGTCCCTCTCCCCTGCCCTAGTTGGAAGATGACGGATCATGAATTATGGCTGGAGCAATGTCCAGAAAATAGAAGAGGAGGTGAGGACGTCAATGCTAACACCACACGAAGAGGAGAAACTTCGGTTGCTTCTGAGCATGTTGCAGGAACGCGATTATTACAGTCGGCCGAAAATCGACGTGTCGAACCGCCTGCGCGACGAGAGGGGGAGATTTCTTCCGAACGACAGCGACCTATACAGTTTCGAGAAACAGGGGGAATTGTTATTAGACTTGGATGACGTCACATATGAAGATGAACCGCCACGCGAAATAAAGCTGATGAAGGTGGATGGTACGTATGGAACGTATCGAATTGAAGAAAAGATGAAGCCAAGTGATGTGGTGGCGCTGGTGTGTTTTGTTATCATTTTTGTTATTGCTTATTTTGGTTAAAGAAGGCGGAGTGATCCGCCTTGTTTTTATTGTTTCTTTTGTTGTCTATCGGTGTAGCGATGGCGATGAATTTATTCGGGCACGGCATTGCACTATCAGGTGATTTTATTATTCAAGGAGCACCGAAATTAACAGCAGACGCAGCGGGGATTCCTGTTTCCGACGTCATTTCAGCAAGCATTCCTCTCGTTTTTATCATGGGGATCGTCACCGTGACAACCGCATTTTTCTTATTGCGTCGAGATGTAAAAAAAGGTAACATTCCACAAAGCGAAGCCGTTTCGATCGAAGAAAACGAAGTGCAGTCTCACTTATTAACGAGAAGGATGAAAACAACATTTGCGTTTCTCATCCCCATTTTATTTGGATTAGATGTTGTAGCGATGTACTATTTTCAATTGCAAGGTGGAGATGCAACGGCATTAATTGGTGGAACAGCGATTTTCATTTTATCTCTTTTATCAGTCGTTGCATATAAAAAGAAAAGTTTAGAACAAATTACAGATTTGTTCATTCAAGGATTTCAATTTGGGTTTAAAGTGTTCGGTCCGGTCATTCCGATTGCCGCTTTCTTCTACTTAGGAGATTCAGGATTTCAAACAATTATAGGAGAGTTTTTACCAAAACAGTCGCATGGTATTGTGAATGACTTAGGTGTTGCTTTATCTAGTGTCGTTCCATTAAGCAAAGAGGTAGGAGCGATTACGTTAATAGGAGTAGGAGCGATTACCGGATTGGATGGATCAGGTTTTTCAGGCATTTCTCTTGTTGGTTCTATTGCCAAATTGTTTGCAACGGCAATCGGAACAGGAATTGCTACATTAACAGCACTTGGTCAAATTGCAGCCATTTGGGTTGGTGGAGGAACATTAGTGCCTTGGGCGCTTATTCCGGCGGCAGCCATTTGTGGTGTGAGTCCATTTGAATTAGCAAGACGAAATGTCGTGCCGGTGGTTACGGGATTGATTGTCACGACAATTGTTGCTATGTTTCTAATTTAAATTGTAATTGTAAGGAACTGACTCCGGGGAGATACATGAAGTTATTGATAGGCATAGGGTAGGGTGTCCCACCATTTCTTGGGACACTCTTTTTTTGTGTTATGAAAAATAACATGTAAATAAAAATTTTCAAAAAAAATGTTGCATTTCTGCTTCTTTGTGTAATATATTATAACCATAAATGTTATAAAAAATAACACGAAGGAGAGATGAGTATGAACGAAGTACAGTTGAGTTTAGCTCTTGATTCACTTTGGGTCATGTTAGGTGCCATTTTAGTCATTGGAATGCAAGTCGGATTTGCTTTGTTAGAAGCTGGGTCAACACGAATGAAAAACGCAGGTCATGTCGCTGGAAAACAAATATTAAGTTTTGCGATTGCATCACTTGCGTTTTGGGCAGCAGGTTTCGCAATTACATTCGGAAAAGGGAATGGATTCATTGGCACAGAAGGATGGTTTTTAAAAGAAGGAACAGAGACGTTTTCTTCACTTTCGTGGGCAAATGTTCCACTTGAGTTGAAATTTCTATTTCAACTTGCCTTTGTTGGTGTATCTTTAGCGATCGCGTGGGGAGGATTTGCTGAGCGAGCAAAACTATCTGTTTACTTCATTTTTGGAACGATTTTCACGATCGCCATTTATCCAGTCATCGGTCATTGGGTATGGGGAGGCGGTTGGCTCGGAGAAATGGGAATGCAAGATTTCGCGGGCTCGACGGTTGTCCATTTACAAGGAGCGATTGCAGCACTCATTGCGACAATGTTGTTAGGGCCGCGCATTGGCAAGTTTAATAAAGATGGGACACCGAATTACATCCCGGGACACAATCAAGTATACACAGTCATTGGTGGCTTCGTATTATGGATCGGTTGGTTTGGGTTTAATGCGGGAAGCACAATGGGAACTGCAGATGGATTTTTCGGTTATGTAGCGTTAACGACAAATATTGCGGCAGCAGCTGGCGCGATCGCTTCCATTTTGACGGCAAAATGGCTCGTTGGAAAAGCGGATATTCCAGCCATGGTCAACGGTGTATTAGCAGCTCTCGTTGCGATTACAGCAGCATGTGCATTTGTTGAGCCATGGGCAGCTGCAGTCATTGGTGCCGTTGCGGGCTCGTTTACATTTTGGACGTCTGTATATTTTGAGCGAAAAGGCATTGACGATCCGATTTACGCGTTTTCAGTTCATGGTATCGCTGGTATTATTGGTACGATTTCAACGGGCTTTTTTGCTTCACCACGTTTAGTAGAGATCACAGGAATTGGAAAACCGGGATTGTTTTATGGTGGAGGAACTGATCAACTTATCGTTCAAACAGTCGGCGTTTTAGGTGCAGCGTTGTACGTGGCGATTGTCTCATTTATTGTTTTATATACTTTAAAAAAGACGATCGGCTTACGAGTGACACCTGAACAAGAAATTTCTGGACTTGATATTAGTGAGCATGGTTCATATGGGTATCCAGAACAATTAGATCCAGCTTATAAACAAACGACAACAGTCGTTTCATCTCGTTCGTCATGAAGATGGTGATGTCATGAATAATTTTGAAGCAATCATCGTTCGAGCGGAACAATGCAACAATATGTCAGAATTGAAGCAACTTCACGATGAAGTTGCTTTTCTCCTCTCCTCTTTTTCAATTTCTTTTTCCTGTATATTTGAAGTATACGATATGCTTTGTATGTGCCACGATGCATTTATGAAACAGGCGCTGTCGTTAGCTGAACGGGAGGTTGATCGAAAAGGAATTGGCAAAAAGCCCTCGTCTTTTTGTTGGTTTGTGATGGGGAGCAGCGGACGGAAGGAGCCGACCATTTGGACAGATCAAGATAACGGAGTAATTTTTTCATGCTTTTGCAATGAAAAAGAAGAATGCTACGTATATATGCGTGAGTATGCGCGCATTGGTGTTCTTTTTTTGAATGAAATAGGGTATCCATATTGTAGTGGGTATGTGATGGCAACAAATAGAAGATGGCTAAAAGAAGCAGATGATTGGAATGAACAAATTGATAAATATGTAGCAAACGAACATATAGATGATATTCGTTATTTATCTATGTTAGCTGATATGCGGCCAATTTACGGTGAGTATGCACTTGCTAATCAGCTGAAAACGACATTGTATAAAAAGATTGCGGCGACTTTTTCTTTACGTAGTCGAATGATTGATAGCGTCCGTATTCCCTTTGTGCCGATTGGACCTTTTGGACGGGTGTACGTCGAACGTTGGGGGGAGAAAAGCGGCATGGTTGATATAAAGCAAGGGGGATATGTTCAGCTCAATCATATGTTAAAATGGGTTGCCGTTCAAAAACAATTTATTGATGCGCATTCAACATTTGAGCGATTAACGTGTTGGTATGATGAAAATGGTTGTTCACAACAGCAATTTGAACGCATAAAAGAGGCACTTGAGACGTTTTTATATTTCCGTTTACGTTGTTCGTTAGAAGGGACTAATTTAGTCATCCATCATTTATCGAAAGAAGAAAAAAAGCGGCTAAAAAGAGCGCTTGCAGTAGCCAAACGAGTACAACGTGATGCAAGGAAGTGGGTGTGATTGATGGAACGACCGTTTCAATGGATCAGTCGCATACTATCGCTTGGTCTTCGATACGATCAAGCAACAGCGGTCGGTCCAGCTTTTCAACAAGAGGCGTGGATTCGAAAAATAATGAAAGAAGCAAAGAAGCATACGTATTCGCTCGAAACGCCGCTTTCTGACGTGACGTTTATTTTATTAGATACAGAGACAACAGGTTTTTCTCCACAAAGGGGAGATGAAATTTTTTCACTTGCAGCCTTAAAAACAAAAAACGGTGAACCGCTTGATTTATATTGTTCCAACTTCCGACCAAAACGCCGCATTCCCGAACATGTTGAGGTGCTTACAGGGATAACAAACGACGATGTTGCATGCGCCCCGTTATTAGAGGAGGAAATTCATCATATTCTTTCTTTTTTGAACCATGGCATTTTACTCGGTTATCATATTCAGCATGATGTGGCGTTTTTAAATGAATTTTTATCACGAAATTATCGTACAGTTTTACAACAAACAACAATAGAAATGAGAAAAATTATGGAATGTATATATCACGACTCATTTCCGACGCTTGATGATGCTCTTTCATTTTATCATCTAACTCCGATTGATCGTCATACAGCAAAAGGAGATGTCATGAGTTTATTTGAAATGTGGAAGCGAGTGTTTATAGAGTTGCAACAGTTACAAATTGATACGTTGCACGACTTATATACGTTACTTAGTCAATGTTCGTAAACGAGCGTTGACTTTTTTTGCGAAAAATTATACAATTTGATTAACTTATATGAACATATATTCATATATTGAAAGAGAGGGGATCGTATGGAACATCAATATGAGCAGTTAGATGAAGAAACGCTTTTCATCGTATCACAAACATTTAAAGCGTTAAGTGACCCGACGCGTATTCGTATTTTACATTTGCTTTCATCTGGCGAGTTTTCAGTAACTGAAATTGCGAATCGGTTGTCACTTTTACAATCGACTGTATCCCACCAACTTCGATTTTTGAAAAACTTACGTCTCGTTAAATATCGGAGGGAAGGAACGACACTATATTATTCGCATGATGATGAACATGTTTTGCACATTCTTGAACAAACGATTCGCCATGCGCGCGATCATTAGGGGGGAATCAAATGAAAGAGTATGAAATCAAAGGATTAACATGCGCTAATTGTGCGCGGGCATTAGAAGAACAAATTCAGTCACTTCCATATGGCGACGGGGCAACGTTGAACTATAATAGCGGAAAATTACGCGTACATGAACGCATCGATTTAGAAAAAGTACGGACGATTTTAGCGACAGATGGGGCATATATAGCAGACGATGAACAGACGCAAAAAAAACGAAATCCGCTCCTCTATCTCGTAGGTGCCTCTCTTGTTCTTTTTTTGATGGCGCTTGTGCTTGAGCATTTGGACATAGATGGTGCGAGCATTGTTATTTATATGACTGCGATAGCACTGAGCGGATATAAAACATTCGTTAAAGGATTAAAAAATATCATTCGTTTTCGTTTTAATATGGATACGTTAATGACGATTGCTTTAATCGGCGCATTTGGAATCGGTGAGTGGAAGGAAGCGGCTGTCGTTGCTATTTTATTTGGTATTAACGAATATTTAGAAGGACTAGGGATGGAACGAGCGCGTCGCTCGCTTGATATGCTGCTGAAACAAGCGCCAAAAGAAGCACTTCTTATATCGAACGGAAACATGCGTGTCGTTTCCATTGATTCGCTACAAGTTGGCGATGTGGTGGTTGTTCGCCCTGGTGAAAAAATTCCCTCAGACGGTGTCGTTATTGAGGGGAAAAGCTCTGTGAATGAAGCAGCGATTACAGGCGAAGCCATGCCGATCGAAAAAGAATTAGGAATGAACGTGTACGGCGGAAGTGTAAATAATGAAGGGGTGTTACACGTTCAAATTACAAAACAATATAAAGACAGCTCTTTGGCGAAAATTTTACATCTTGTACAAGAAGCGCAAGAAACAAAAACACCACTTGAATTGTTTATTCATCGTTTTGCAAAATATTATACTCCCTTTATTATGATTGTTTCGTTATTCGTCATACTCGTTCCACCGTTATGGTTTGAAGCGTCTTGGCATGATTCGTTATATCAAGGGTTAGCTGTATTAATTGTCGGATGTCCTTGCGCCCTTATTTTATCTTCCCCGATTGCTTTGCTAGCGGGTATGACGCGGAACGCGAAGAACGGCGTGTTAGTGAAAGGTGGCGTTCATTTAGAAACACTTGGACGCGTACGTACGATTGCTTTTGATAAAACAGGAACGATAACAAAAGGAAAGCCACACGTAACAAATGTGATTGCATATAGCGATGAAAATGAACTGCTTTATATTGCTGCGTCTTTAGAAAGTGTATCTTCCCATCCGCTTGCACAGGCCATTGTCCAAAAAGCAAAGCAACATCATATTGCATACAAACAACCAGAACAAGTCGAAACACGAACAGGAAGCGGTATGGAGGGAAAAGTCGATGGGATATGGTATCGTATCGGAAACGAAAGAATGTTTGATCACCAATTGTTTACCGAACAAATTCAACAAGATGCAGAAAAGTTAAAATGTGAAGGGCGTACGATTGTTTTTGTCGCAGATGAACAACGTATACTTGGTTTATTTGGTATCGCTGATGAAATACGTGAAGAGAGTAAAAAGATCATTCAGCAACTACACCGTATTGGTATTCGGCGCACGGTCATGTTAACAGGAGATCACGAAAAAACAGCTAAACAAGTTGCTAAACAAGTTGGAGTGACACATACATTCGCAAAACTTCTTCCGGAACAAAAAGTAGAAAAAATAAAGGAGTTAATGAAAACAGATATAGTGGCAATGGTAGGAGATGGAATGAATGACGCCCCTGCCCTTGCTCATGCTCACGTTGGGATCGCGATGGGGAAAGGAACAGATAGCGCCATTGAAACTGCTGATGTCGTGCTTATGCAAGATCATCTCGAGAAATTGCCAGAGGCGATTGTTATTGCCCGGCGTGTAAATCGCACCATTCGTTTAAATATCGCAATCGCCCTTTCGTTAAAGGCAACGGCGCTACTATTAACCATTCCAGGTTGGTTAACATTATGGATCGCCATTTTATCGGATATGGGGGCAACGATTTTTGTTAGCATACTGAGCTTATTCATTTTATGGGAAAAGCGCACGATTTAAAGTTGTGCGCTTTTCTAAAAAAAGTATATTATTCAGAAATATTAGAAACGTTGTTGATTTTTTCACCGTTTTTAGTGAAAATGAAGATAGAACTTTAACAACAAAGAGGTTGAATAAAATGATGCAAGCAATCGCTGTTATGGACCCGAACGGAAAAATTTTAGGAGCGGATGAACATTTTTTTCGCCATTTTTATCATCTTCGTGTGAATCGAGAGCTGTTAAAAAAGTTGATTCATGATGCACAACATGGTCGCATCGTTTCGTATGATATTTTGAAGGAAGATGAGCGTAAAAATATATATGTTCAAGCCACCGCTCTATGTAACAAAACAGGTATGCTACAAGCCATCGTTGTGACGTATCGTGACGCACCGTTTATTGATATGCGTCTCACTTCTTCTATGGCTTCAATGGCGTCTGAATTTACATTTATTTTATCATCAGAAGGTGAAATTACATACGTTTCACCAAGCGCTCAACACGTGCTAAAATGCGCAGAAGAAGTGTGTAACCATGAGTTGTTTTCTTTCGTTCATCATGATGACATCCCGCTTTTGATGGAAAAATTACATACGATTTACGCGACAAAAGAGAAAGAAACAACTGTTGAATGTCGTTGGCGAACACACAAAGGGCATTTCATATGGATTGATATGCATGCTCAGCCGTTACTAAATGAAAAAAATGAGATAGAACACGTGATTGTTGTGGCAAAAGATATTACAAAATGGAAATGTTGTGAGGAAGAACTGATCAAATTAAAACATTTCGATTCGCTAACTAATATTCCAAACCGCTTTTATTTTGAAACGTATGTGCAACACATGATTCAAAAAATGCGTCCATTTGCATTATGCTACATTGATTTTGACAAAATTAAGTGGATTAACGATCATTTTTCATATCAAGCAGGGGACTTTTTTTTACAAGAGGCGGTTCGTCGCATTCAGCAACATTTGCAACAAGAAGACTTTTTTGCTCGTATCGGTGGCGATGAGTTTGTCATTGTGTTACATGATGTCAACAAAGAGACGATGGTTGCGCGCATGGACCATTTGCTTCAATCGTTTGTAGAGCCATTTCGATATAAAGAGCATGTCATCCAATCAGGTCTTTCTATTGGGGTGACGTTCTCTCCGCAAGATGGTACGGATTTAGACACGTTGCTGAAACAAGCCGACCAAGCGCTTTGCTATGCGAAGGAACGTGGGAAAGGGTATCACTTTTATCACCCTCAACAAAATCGAAAAACGATGATTGAACAAGAGTTACCGCTTGCGTTATTGAACAATCAGTTTTATTTATGTTATCAACCGAAAGTGTCGTTAGATAATAAATCAATTATGGGGGTCGAGGCGCTCATGCGTTGGACACACCCGACGCTCGGAGTGATCTCGCCATTAGAGTTTATCCCAATTGCTGAGAAAAACGGCTTCATTTTTGAAATTACAACATGGGTGTTAAAAGAAGCGTGCCAACAGGTAAAACAATGGAAAACTCATTTTCCGACATTAAAGCTCGCAGTAAACTTATCACCATTTTTACTCAATCGAAAAGAATTTGTGATGCATGTGAAAAATATTTTGCAAGAAACACAGTTTCCACCTAACTATTTAATTTTAGAAATAACGGAAAGCGGATTAATGGAAAACATCGAAACAGGAAAACATATTTTAACAGAGTTAAAACAGATCGGCATTCAAGTTGCGATTGACGATTTTGGTACCGGCTTTTCATCGCTTGCTTATATTCGCAATTTGCCTGTTTCGTTATTAAAAATCGATCGTTCATTTATTCGCGATATTACCGACAATTCGAAAGATGCAACGATCGTCGATACAATTATTCATCTCGCTAAAAGTTTAGATTTACAAGTGCTCGCTGAAGGGGTAGAACGCGACGATCAAGTCTCTTTATTACAGAAGATGGATTGTGATTTTGCCCAAGGGTTTTACTTTAGTCAATCGTTAGAAGCAGAAAAGTTACTTCAATGGCTTGAACAACATAATCAATCGAAAGAGGCGCTACATTAGCGTCTCTTTTCACGTTTTGTTCACATATATTTTCTTTTTTCTTCACAAATTTACATTAATGTGGATATATAAATGACAAACATGAGGACGGAGTGGACATGCGTAGCTTATTTTTTTTGCTCATACCGATCGTTACACTTTTGTTTACAAAAACGGTATATGGAGAAAAGATTGAAGCACATAAACAACTGCAACAAGCTATTGATGAAGCACATGCTGGCGACGTGTTAATCGTGAAAAAAGGGATATACAAAGGTCCGATCATCATTCATAAGCCGATTCATCTCATTGCTGAACCCGGAGCGGTAGTTGATGGGGAAGGAAGCGAATATGTTGTGACAATTCGTGCTCCTCGCGTTCATGTCGAAGGATTAACGATTCGCAACAGCGCATATGGAAAAGGAGCTGGTGTGCTCATTCAAAAAAGTTCACATGTTACGTTAAAACACGTACGTATAGAACATGTACATTACGGTGTTTATGTAGAAAAAGGAACAAATATCAACCTTTTAAACAATGTCATTCGTGGACGAGATATTCATTTCGCTCAACGAGGAAACGGTATTCACCTATTGAAGACAAGCGGGGTTGTTGTGCGAGAAAATCATATTTCACGTGTGCAAGATGGCATTTATTTAGATTGGGCTAAACATACAATGATCGAAAAAAAACGAAGTAACGAATGCACGCTATGCCATTCATTTCATGTATGCTGAAGACGGGATGGCAAAAGAAAATGTGCTCGCAGAAAATATTAATGGAATGATGATGATGATGTCCAAGCAGTTTACGATTGGATATAATACGATTGCTAAACAATTAGATTATCGTGGATACGGAGCGCTCATTTACGATAGTGAACATGTAGTGATGCACAACAACACCTTCCGTTATAATAGCACAGCTTTATCGTTACAAAACGCACGTCATTGTCATGTAAAAGATAATGAATTTATCGGTAACTATCGTGCATTGCACAGCTTATATGAAAATCCCAACATCATTGTTGTGAAAAATAAATTTTTAGGAAATATGGAAGATGCACTTATCCAAGGAGCGCCCATTACATTTGATGACGGAATAAAAGGGAATTATTGGGATGCTTATCAGTTTTATGATTTCAATGATGATGGAGTCGGTGATACCCCACATCGCATTCGTTCTATGTATAGTCGACTGCTGCGGAAATGGCCAAGTGTGCAATTTTATTTTCAAAGTCCGGCGTTATCACTTCTTGATACAACGGAGTCATTTTTTACGCAAGCACAGGCGCAAGGGGAAGACCGCTTTCCACTTATAGAAGTCGATCGCAATAAAAACGAAACAATCGAAAGATCGTGGAAACTGTTGCTGTTTGGAAGCATTTTATTTGTAAGCAGCTTGCTTATGATTGGATATGGAAGGAGAATGACATATGAAAAAAATTGCTAGCCTTTTCTTTGTATGTTTTCTCGTCGCATGTAGTGGAGCGAAAACGTACGAGCCTGAAGAAATTAATCCAGATATTGATGTATGTGTAGTTTGTAATATGAGTATAACAGCAGAACCATATGCTACAGAAATAATTTTAAAAGATGGAACGGTGCATAAGTTTGATGATATTGGGTGCATGATCGAGTGGATGAATAAAAGCAAAGAGGACATTGCAAAGAAATACGTTCGCGATGTAACAAACGGGGAGTGGATTGAGCTTGAGCACGCTGTTTTTGTATACAATCCAAATTATTGGACGCCGATGAATTATGGAGTCGTTTCATTTGCAAACGAAAAACATGCCAAAGTATACATGGAACAAGAAGGAAATGGAGAGTTATGGACGTATGAGCAATTAAAAAAACATCGGTGGGGATTTGAACAATGAATACAGCGATAAAGTACCAATGGATGATGATGATTCGTAGCAAATGGCTTATCACTTTTGCCGTTTTGTTTGCCGTTTTATCATCAACTCCTTTTGCTTGTCCCACTCGTTGCTTTATTAGCAGGTAGTTTGTTTATTGCGGGGGAAAAGGAAGACGGCCGATTATCGCTTATATTAACATATCCGGTTTCCACTCACTCTTTAACGCTTGGTTTATATGTGGGGAGCTGCATATCATTATGGACAGTTGTTGCGCTCGGGTATGGAAGTGCAAGTATCGCTCTTTTTGCAACAGGAGGGACGTGGTCGACGTTTGTTTTCCTTTCATTTGTATTCACCATTGTATTAACAAGTATTTTTTTAGCGATTGCTTTATTCGTTGGACTTGTTGCCTCTAATCGTTTACAAGCCCTCGGCATTAGTTTATTTATTTGGGCGTTTTCCGTTTTATTTTATGAATTTATCGTATTATTTTTATTATCAGTTGTTCCAAAGCAATGGACCATTTTTTTATTTGCTTTATCTATCATATTGAATCCGGTTGAACTCGTGCGTGTTTGGACCGTGGCTGCTCTGAAAAGTAGCGCACTATTTGGTCCGCAATTATATGAATGGTCAAAATGGGCAGAGAGTGCAAGTGGCCAGCTTACCTTTATTGCAATCGCATGCATATGGATCATTGTGCCGTTGTTTTTAGTAAACGTATGGATGAAACGAGGGAAACGTTATGCTTGAAGTGAGACAATTGACGAAAATATATAACGAACAAAATAAAGTAGAAAACATTTCTTTTTCTGTTCAAGAAGGACAATGTTTAGCGTTATGCGGCGGTAACGGTGCAGGAAAAAGCACGATTATTAAAATGCTAATCGGACAGCTCCCACCGACGAAAGGAGACATATATGTAAACGAACAACCAATTCAAAACAACGACAAGCAATGGTTTTCGTTTATGCCGGATCATCTTCAATTTCCCCCGCTTTTAACAGGTTATGAAGTGTTATCTTTATTCGGACAATGGCAAGGAGCAACAGACGAGCGGGTGAAACAATGTTTAGATGTTGTCGGACTGACGAATGATCAACATAAGCAAGTAAGGATGTATTCAAAAGGCATGCAACAGCGGCTCGCTTTTGCGCAAGCGCTCTTAGCGGATGCCGCATTGCTTATTTTAGATGAACCAACAAACGGTTTAGATCCGTATTGGGTATGGGAATTTAAACGACTTATTCGTTTGGAAAAGGAAAAGGGAAAAGCTATTATTTTTTCGACACATATGCTGTCAATAGTTGAGGAAATTGCAGATACTGTCGTATTTATTCATCAAGGACAAATGCTTATATACGATTCGGTTTCCGCGCTTTGTCAAGATGGAAAATCGTTAGAGTCTATATTTTTTGCACAAATTTCACAACATATGTCATACTGAAAAAGTAAGCAAATATTGCTTGCTTTTTTCATTCGAAGGGGGAGGTAAAGTGTTAAAATTATACGTCATTCGTCATGCTGAAACAGAGTGGAATGCACAACAGCGCATGCAAGGATGGAAAGACTCGCCTTTAACTGAAAAGGGAAAAAAACAGGCAGCACTTTTACACGATCGGTTTCGTACAGTCCCGTTTACTGCTGCGTATTGTAGTCCAAGTGATCGTACGAAAGAAACAGCACAAATTGTTTTAGGGCAACGTCATGTGCCAATATATTTTGATGAACGGCTACGTGAGATTTACTTAGGTGATTGGGAAGGGAAAACGATTGCAGAAATTGCGCAATCCGACGAGCAAAATCATTATCATTTTTATCATAACCCAGATGCATACAAGCCGATTATTGGCGAGACGTTTTTTGATGTTCAACGTCGAGCTGTTGCCACGATCCAACATATAGCTGAAAATCATTCAGAAGGTCATATTCTTATCGTTACACATGGCATGGTGATTCGCACGCTTCTTGTATATTGGAAACAACAAACGCTTGCGGAGTTGTGGAAAAATAGCCGTGTATACGGTACGAGTGTGACGATCGTATCGTTTGACGGGGAAAAGTGGGATATGGAATGTGAATCAGACATTTCACATCTTGAAAGTGGGCTGACACATTTATGAGAAAATGGATTATGTTTTTTACGGCAATTGTCTTTATTGTCGGTTGTACATCGCAAAATAAAGAGAAAACATTTGTTACGACAGTAGAATATGTTGTTGATGGGGATACAGTAAAAATAAAAAAAGATGGCGAAATCGTAACGGTTCGTCTACTAAATATCGATACCCCCGAAACGTATCGCGAAAAACAGGCGTATGGCGAAGAGGCAAAACAATTCGCTAAAGACGTTTTGCTTCACAAAAAAGTGACAGTTGAACTAAGCGCAAAAGAACAACCGTACGATCGTTATGGTCGATTGCTTGCGTACATATGGTTAGAGGATGGAACTTTATACCAAGAAAAAATTGTACAAGAAGGGTTTGCGCGTGTTGCTTACGTATTTGAACCGGACACAAAATATGCAAAAAAATTGTATAAAGTACAAGAAAAAGCGAAAAAAGCAAAAAAACGAATATGGAGTGTCGATGGATACGTGACAGAAGAAGGATTTAATATGAGTGTATGGTTAAATAAAGCTTCGTAAACGTGAAAAGGGCTGGATGAAACAGCCCTTTTAATGTGCGAGCATCGCTTGCATATCTTCTTCTACATTACCGATGAGCTTGAGACCGAACATGTCTTGCAATACGTGTAGCACACCTTCAGAAATAAAGTGCGGTGCTTTTGGTCCAATTCGAATGTCTTGAATGCCTAAACTAAACAATCCGAGTAAGATTGCAACTGCTTTTTGTTCAAACCATGAAAGAACGATGCTGACCGGTAACTCATTGACCTCACAGCCGAATGCTTCCGCAAGCGCCATTGCAATTTTGACAGTCGAAATCGAGTTGTTGCATTGCCCTAAATCAATATATCGTGGAATGTTCGTGCCAGGAACAACCCCGTAGTCGACATCGTTAAAGCGGAATTTCCCACAGGATGTCGTTAAAATGACAGTGTTTTTCGGTAACGATGTAGCTAACGTGCGATAATATTCACCGCCTTTTCCAGGAGCGTCGCAACCTGCGATAACGAAAAAGCGTTCAATTTTTCCTTCTTTTACAGCTTGAATAATTTCTGGTACAATTTGAATTACAGTTTCGTGATGGAAACCAGTCACTAACGTTTCATCCGATTCAATGTTTGCTTCTGGAAGTTGTAGCGCTTTCTCAATTAACGGCGTGAAATCATCGTTTTCGATTTTTTGCACATGTTCTAATCCGGCTACATCATATGAAAACATGCGATCAGCATATGAACCTTTTATCGGCATGACACAGTTTGTTGTCGCTAAAATAGCACCAGGGAATTTTTCAAATAGGCGACGTTGATCGTACCATGCTTTTCCGACATTTCCTTTCAGATGTTTATATTTTTTTAATTGTGGGTAACCATGTGCTGGAAGCATTTCGGAATGTGTGTAAATGTTAATTCCTTTTCCTTCTGTTTGTTTTAATAGTTGTTCAAGGGCAAATAAGTTATGTCCTGTAACGAGAATACATTTTCCTTCAATTCTATTTTGCGTTACACGAACAGGTTGAGGAATGCCAAGTCGTTCTGTATGTGCTCGATCGAGTAGTTCCATTACGCGAATGGCTGCTCTTCCGACTTTCATCGCCATGTCTATATGTTCTTGTACGTTAAAGTTAGAGTTTGTTAACGTCATATATAACGCTTCATGTGTCGTTGTATCAACGAACGGATCGGTATACCCAAGTTGATGGGCATGCGTGCGATATGCTGCAATTCCTTTTAATGCAAATACGATCGTATCTTGCAAACTTGCAATTGTTTCATCTTTCCCGCAAACTCCAACAACAGTACATCCCCCTGTTGGTGTTTGTTCACATTGATGACAAAACATTATGACCCCTCCTTTTCTTATTGACACTTTAACAATAGGAGAAAATATGTACGTCGTAAGTGATACATATCACACTTTCATACAAAAATGTGAACGAAATTTGACAATAATCCATATTGAATCAAGAGAAAAAATGTATTAAAATGAAAGAAAATTGAATCAATCAAACTACTAGGGGTGCCGGATGGCGATGGCTGAGAGGAAAACGCGCAATCAGTTTTCCAACCCTTTGAACCTGATCTGGTTTGTACCAGCGGAGGGAAGTAGGCTATGTTTTCAGTACGCAAACTAGTCGACTCTGTCCGACTAGTTTTTATTTTTTTAGGGGGAATGAATGATGAATGTAGGACAATGGTTAACGCGTGTTAGGAAGGAGTCACCACTCGTACATAATATGACAAATGTTGTGGTGACCAATTTTGTTGCGAATGGTTTGCTTGCTGTAGGCGCATCTCCTGTTATGGCGTATGCAAAAGAAGAAGTAGCGGATATGGTTCGGTTAGCTCGTGCTTTAGTGTTAAACATTGGCACGCTAAACGAAACAGACGTAGAGGCGATGTTAATTGCCGGAAAAGCAGCAAATGAGGCAAACATTCCTGTCATTTTCGATCCTGTTGGAGCTGGTGCGACAGCGTACCGCACCGAAACAGCCAGACGTATATTACGTGAAGTAAACATTTCGATTTTACGTGGGAACGCATCGGAAATTGCGAGCATTGCGGGTGAACAAGTACGTACAAAAGGAGTCGATGCAGGAGACGTTCAAGGTGACCTCGTGGATGTAGCGAAAAAAGCAGCACTCATGTTTCGCTCTGTAGTTGTTGTCACAGGGAAAGATGATGTAGTAACCGATGGAGAACGTATTGTAATCGTCTCAAATGGTGATGCGATGTTAACGAAAGTAACAGGGACAGGTTGTTTGTTAAGTTCGGTATTAGGTGCATTTGCGGGTATAGGAGACGATATGATGATGTCATCAGTTGCTGCCCTCGCTTATTACGGTGTGGCGGCTGAAAAAGCAGCCAAACAAGCAAAAGCACCTGGTTCTTTTCAACTTTCTTTTTTAAATGCTTTACATGAAACGAGTGCAGAAGAAGTTGATCAATACGCGCGTATTCAAGGGGAATAAATGATGAAGCAGAAGCTATCGTTGTATTTCGTTATGGGGAGTATCGATTGTACGAAAGATCCGCTCGCTGTGCTTGATGAAGCAATTAAAGGCGGTATTACAATGTTTCAGTTTCGCGAAAAAGGAAAGGGGGCGCTTACGGGGATTGAAAAATACCGCTTAGCCGAGAAATTACTTGAACGATGCCGAATGTATAATATTCCTTTTATCGTGAATGACGATGTCGATTTGGCCCTCGCTTTACAGGCAGATGGCGTTCATGTCGGTCAAGAAGACGAAGTAGCTGAACGCGTTCGCGATCGCATAGGAGATAAATATTTAGGCGTATCTGTTCACAACTTAAATGAAGTAAAAAAAGCGCTTGCTGCTTGCGCCGATTATGTTGGATTAGGCCCGATTTTCCCAACTGTTTCAAAAGAAGATGCAAAGCAAGCATGTGGACTGACGATGATTGAACATATTCGTGCCCATGAAAAACGTGTTCCACTCGTTGCGATCGGTGGAATTACAGAACAAACAGCCAAACAAGTGATCGAAGCGGGTGCAGACGGAATTGCTGTCATTTCGGCCATTTGCCGTGCTGAACATATTTACGAACAAACAAAACGACTATATGAGATTGTCATGCGTGCAAAACAAAAAGGCGACAGATGATGTCGTCTTTTTGTTTTGTTCTGTGCAGGATTTTATTCATATATGTCGAAAGAAAATAGCGAACAAACGAAAGAGGGGATGGAGAAGATGGAACATATCGTACTATCATACGAAAATCGCGTCGCAACCATTGAATTGAATCGTCCGAATGCGCTAAATGCTTTACATGAACAAATGTTAACAGAGTTGTTACAAGCGTTAAAAGAAGTTGAAGCAAGTGAAGCGGATATCGTCATCATTCGTGGTCGTGGCAAAGGATTTAGCGCAGGGGGCGACATTAAGACGATGTTGCAATCAACGAATGAACATTCATTCATTGAAGTGATGGAAACGATTAAACAAATAGCGATGACATTGCATCAATTGCCGAAACTAACGATTAGCTACATACATGGTGCTGCTGCAGGATTAGGATTTAGTTTAGCCCTTGCTTGCGATCATGTAATCGCAAATAAACAAGCGCGCGTTGCAATGAATTTCATTGGCATTGGTTTAGTTCCAGATGGTGGGGGACATTTCTTTTTAAATCGAAAAATTGGAGATGTCAAATCAAAACAAATCATATGGGAAGGAAAAATAATGAGTGCACAAGAGGCATATGAAGTGGGACTCGTTGATGAAATCGGTGATGAACAAGCGATTCAGCACAAAGTGAATGAATGGCTAGCAAAACCGATTCGTGCGATGATTGCGACGAAGCAGTTATATGCTCGTTTAAGCGAACAACAGTTGTTGAACACGTTGCAAATGGAGACAGCGTATCAAGCGGAAATGCGCAAAACAAAAGACCACGAAGAAGGGATTCGCGCCTTTTTAGAGAAGCGACGTCCGCATTTTAGCGGAAAATAAAAAATTTGCAAAACTTTCATCTTTAAGCTATCTTTTTCGGGTTTGCAACGTGTATAAATGAAATATACAACAATATAACGAAAAGGACGGCTGAAGATGGAAGTAGTAATTATTGATGACTATATGCCGACATTAGAAATGATGGAAGCGATGCTTGAACATATCGAAGGCATTTCTATTCATTTATTTGAAGATGCGGATAAGGCATATGCCTATATTTTATCTCAACAAGTCGATGTCATTTTAATGGACATTTGTATGCCAGAAACAGATGGGATTGAGTGGTGCCGACGATTCAAGCAACACGAGCAATTACAACATATTCCCGTATTAATGGTCACCGGTTACGATGATGAACAGAAATTAGAGGAAGCGTTTGCGGCGGGAGCGTTTGATTACATTCGCAAGCCGTTTACAATGGTCGAACTCGTTGCACGTGTTCAATTGGCGTATCGCCAAAAAGAAACGATGGACCAACTAAAACGAACAAATGAAGCATATATGGAAAGTTATCGGCATATGTGGACGATGCAAAAAAAGATGAACGAAGACTTACACTTAGCTCGGCTCGTTTAAGAAGGTTTACTTCCTGAACCGCTGAATAATGAACATATCCATTTGATTGGAACGTATATTCCTTCAACGCAACTATCTGGCGACTTATATTTTTGGCAACAAGTTCGCCCGCATTTATCAGATGGACTCATAGAAGTTTTAGGCGAAGATTGTTCCAATAAGCTTATGCATACGATGCGTACCGCTCCATCGTTTGAACATATGGTAGAGAAGTCGTTTGAACATATGGTAGAGAATATGGAAAAACAAACGCAACATGGCAAAAGAGATGACGACATGACGTTCGTCTCTATTCATATCAAATAAGCGATCTGTTAACAGATCGCTTATTTGATGTTTACAATTTGATCGAGTTAACAAATAGATAATATGTGTTTAATCGGTGCAGAAACACCTGTCATTTCTATACTCATTTTAACATTTACGAATTAAACTTTTCCGTTAACTCTTGATTTAAATCGTTTAACTGTTCGGCCATTTCAGCAATTTGTGAGGCAGCAGATGAAATTTCATCAAACATTTGGTGAAACTGTTCGATGACTGAAGTAAATTGGTCAATTTTTTTACTTGTTGACTTTACATCAGTAACAGATTGGTCAAAGATGTGAATAATGCTTTCGTTTGCTTGTCGGAATGCTCGCGTTTCCTCGACAATTTGTTGAAACGCCTGCTCAAATTTACGAATCGTTTGTTGCACAATATCAATGTGATTTTGAATGTAGTCAAGCGATTGTTCCGTCTGCGTTGCAAGCTTTCGCACCTCATTCGCAACGACCGCAAATCCTTTTCCGTGTTCACCCGCACGCGCCGCTTCAATGTTGGCATTTAACGATAAAATGTTCGTTTGATTGGAAATGCTGCGAATCGCATTGACGATTTCTCCGATTTTTCGCGAGCTATCTGTCAGTTCGTTTGTAAGCGACTTTGTTCCTTCGATTAATGTAGCGACACTATCTAATTTCGTTAACGTTTGTTTTACATCTTCTTTTCCTTTTTCGACGCGTTCGCTCATTTGAACGGATTGGCGTTGAATGCTTGCTACTTCGTCCAACATTCCTTGCACATTTTTTTGTACTTCAAAAATAGAAGCAGTCGTTTCTTCTGCGCTTGAAGCAAGCGTTGTCGATGATTCTGTTAAACGATGCTGCAACTCTGCAATTTCGTTTAACTTCATCATGGACGATGTATACGACTCAATATACGTTTCGATTGCGATTTGCATATCGAAAGAACAAAGCTTAGCAAACGAACAATATATGTTTGTCGCTTCTATTGGAGGTAATTCTTCCATCAATATACGAAGCACTTCGTTTTGAATGATTGTGTAAGCACCTAAGTACCATTCTGGAAACAAACCGATTCGGTTATGAACATTGCCGATCACTTTGCGACGAATAATATATTGCTCACCAATTTCACCCGATACCATATCCATTAAATACGCGCGCAACGTTTGTTTTAAGCGATCAATCGTTGAATGATTATCAATAATGCGTCTTAAATGAGGCATTTGCCCAACTTGATCGTAAAACGCATTGACGATTCGTTCGACATGTTTTGTAAAAAGCGGGCGAATCGAAGCAAGTCGTTGTACATCTTCCTCTGTTAATCCAACGAAAGAAACTTGCTGTTTACGATCGCTTGAAAGGAGTTGTCGATAATACGTTGCAACGTGTGAAGATGTAGAAGGACGAACATTCATATCTTCATTTTCTTTTTGATGTTTTTTGCGGAACAGCTGAATGGCTCCACGTTCATTAAAAAGAGTGTGAAATGGACATTTTGACATCGTTTCCCCTCCAGTTTTCATAAAAATCCCCTAAAATGTTATATCATGTACGGCAAAAAGAAGAAGGAAAATTTTTATGTTATTTCCGAGGGAAGCGCAAAAAATGACAAAGTTTTCCCTACTTGTCGAACAAAGAAGAACGAAGTAAAATGTTTATTTGTGAACAATAAGAATAGCGGAGAGAGAAGCGATGAGTAAAAAAATTTTATATTTATTTTTTGTGCTAGTAGGAGCTACAGTTATCATTTTTGCGAATATGAAACATAACATTTATACGTTCATGTAAAATAGGTATTTCCATTAGTACATGTATACCCCTTTGCACATACGCTAGAAGTGTAACAAACTTTAATACGAAAGGGGTATGAAATATGCATTGTCGTCCAAATATGATGCCGCCAATCGTTCACCCAACAAAATGTTGTACACAACATCAAATGCAAACAACGATTGTGCCGCACATTCATCCGTCACATACGACGTATGTGAACCATCATGTATTTCAACATCAACATTATTTTCCGCATACGCAATCTGTTGTAAACGATGTATCCCATCAACATGTTGTTTGTCCAGGACCTGGTCCGTTTCCACGTCCATTTTAACCGAAGGCAATTCGCCTTCGGTTTTTTGTCGAAAAAAAGACGAAGTTTGTGAAAATGAAAAATTGACAACGACTGCTTTTTTTGAAAGAATAGGTGTAGACATGGATAATTGAGGTGAGCAAACGTGCTGTCGGACCGCATCAACTTAACAGCAAAAGACATTCTTGAAAAAGAGTTTAAAATAAGTATGCGCGGATACAATCAAGATGAAGTTGATCGCTTTCTTGATTTAGTCATTAAAGACTATGAAACATTTCATCAAATGATTGAACAATTGCAACAAGAAAATGCAAAATTGAAAAGCCAATTGCAGGAGGCACAAAAACGTCAGCCATCTCAAACAGGAACGACGAACTTCGATATTTTACAACGTCTTTCCAATTTAGAAAAACATGTTTTCGGAAACAAACTTTACGAATAAATATTCCAACCTTTTCTATTGATTTGGCTTATCGTTTCGGATATACTAGCATATGCTTACATGAATCATGTTCGGGTAATCGCTGCGATGTGTATGCATCGTAGAGGAAAGTCCATGCTCGCACGGTGCTGAGATGCCCGTAGTGTTCGTGCCTAGCGAATTCATAAGCTAGGGCAGTCTGGCGATGCGCTGGGCTGACGGCAGGGAAAGAGCCTACGTCCTTCAACGGATATGGCTCGACTACCTTTAAAGTGCCACAGTGACGTAGTCTTGCTGGAAACGGCAAGAGTGGAACGCGGTAAACCCCACGAGCGAGAAACCCAAATGATGGTAGGGGCACCTTCTCAAAGGAAATGAACGGAGAGAAGGACAGGCGTACAGCCTGTAGATAGATGATTACCACCGAAGTACGAGGCGCAAGCCGTTTGCAGTACGACGGAACAGAACATGGCTTACAGAACATGGTTCATGGCACCACTCTCCTGCACAACATCAGGAGAGTTTTTGTTTTTTGGGGGAATATGAGGGGAGAGTTTGTGGTGAACAAAAAATTGTCATCTTTGTTTGAAACACATACATTTTTATCTATTGCCCATACGATTATTCAAGAAGCGGACGAAGGAATGATTGTGACGGATAGTGAAGGGCATATTTTGTTAGCTAACCCAGCTTTTGAAACGGTGACGGGTTATACGCAAGAAGAAGTGCTCGGTAAAAAACCGAATATTCTTCGTTCTGGACTACACGATCGCAAATTTTATGAAAACATGTGGGAAACGATACGTGATCATGGCGTTTGGAAGGGGGAAATTTGGAATAAACGAAAAAATGGTGAGTTGTTCGTCGAGTGGCTAACAATTAAAGCTATTTATGATGCCGCAGGAAGACCAACGCATTATGTAGCCATTTTTTCAGATGTCACACAACATAAGCGAACGATGGAGCAACTTGCTCGATTATCGAACTACGATTTGTTGACCAACGTTCCAAATCGACAATTATTTACGAAACGTCTACAACATTTGCTTGATATGGCACGCCATTACAATCAACAGCTAGCGATTTTATTTCTTGACTTAGATCGATTTAAATATATTAATGACGAACTCGGTCATTATAGTGGAGACATATTGTTAAAAAAAGTGGCCAATCGTCTAAAAAAGCGACTGCGCACGAAAGATACGTTAGCTCGCATTGGTGGAGATGAATTTGTTGTTATTTTACCTAAACTAAAAGACGTTCAAGAAGCTGTTAGCATAGCAGAACAAATGATTGAATCATTACAAGCTCCTTTTCTATTACATAACAAAGATATATACATCTCGGCAAGCATTGGGATAAGCATGTATCCGAACGACGGAGATGATGGGGAAACGTTATTACGTCGTGCCGATCGCGCTATGCAAAAAGCGAAAGAAAGCGGAAGAAATCGTTTTGAACTATATACGGCTAAATTAGACTATCAAAGCGAAGTAGTGACGTTAGAAAATTATTTGCGAAAAGCGATTGAACGAAATGAATTATTTGTTTGCTATCAACCGATTGTCAATATGAAAACGAAAAAAATTGAAGCATTAGAGGCGTTAATGCGTTGGAAACAACCGAATATCGGGTTCGTTTCTCCTGCGCAATTTATTCCATTGGCAGAAGAAACAGGACTGATTGTTCCGATGACGAAGTGGCTATTCGAACAAGCATGTGTACATACGAAGGCGATTCATCAATTCGCTCCCCACGTAAAAATCGGAATAAACATTTCTGCTGTTCATTTTCAACAAGATGATTTCGTTCAGCAATTATCGACGATCGTCAAAAAACATGATGTACATCCGCGCTTTTTTAAATTAGAACTGACGGAAAGTACGATTATGCCAAATGCAGAGGAATCTGTTCAAAAACTTGTACAGTTAAAACAGTGTGGTTTTAAACTAGCTATTGATGACTTTGGGACAGGTTTTTCTTCATTAAGTTATTTGCATCGTTTCCCAATCGATATTTTAAAAATTGATCAATCGTTCATTCGTCGCCTCTCTTTATATAGCGATGATGCGACGATCGTCTCAACAATTATTATGATGGCGCATCATTTGCATTTATCTGTCGTGGCCGAAGGGGTCGAAACAGAGCAACAATATGAATTTTTAAATAAACAACAATGTGATATGGCACAAGGATATTACATTGCTAAACCGATGCCAATCGACGAGGTACAACAATTTGTTCAAGAATGGGACGAATACATCAATGAAAGGTGAATGAATATGGGACAGATCACATTAATTGCTACTGCAGCAATGGGGCTTGAGTCGATCGTTGCAGATGAAGTGCGTGCGCTCGGGTATGATTGTCAAGTGGACAATGGAAAAGTGATGTTTGTGGCGGACGAGCGAGCGATTTGTCGCACAAATTTATGGCTTCGCACAGCTGACCGTGTAAAGGTAAAAGTAGGGGAATTTCGCGCAACGACGTTCGATGAGTTATTTGAACAAACAAAAGCGCTCCCATGGGCACAGTTTTTGCCGGTTGATGCCCAATTCCCTGTTGTAGGAAAATCAGTCAAATCAACATTGTTTAGTGTATCCGATTGCCAAGCGATTGTAAAAAAGGCGATTGTAGAACATTTAAAGCAACATTACGGTGTTTCTTGGTTTGAAGAAACGGGTGCGTTGTTTCGTATTGAAGTTGCTCTCCATAAAGATGTTGCTACATTAACGATCGATACGAGCGGGGCAGGGTTGCATAAAAGAGGATATCGCGTAAAACAAGGAGAAGCACCATTAAAAGAAACATTAGCGGCAGCGCTTGTTCGGTTGACGAATTGGACACCAGATCGTCCATTCGTTGATCCGTTTTGTGGGTCGGGAACGATTGCGATTGAAGCGGCACTGATTGGTCAAAATATCGCACCAGGATTTAACCGCGATTTTGTATCTGAACAATGGAGTTGGATTCCGCCTCATTTATGGGATGAAGCGCGGGAAGAAGCGGAAGATTTAGCACGCTATGATCAACCGCTACATATTGTCGGATTTGATATTGATCACCGCATGGTCGACATCGCGAAAACAAACGCACAAGAAGCAGGATTAGCAGATTTAATTACATTTAAACAAATGCAAATGAAAGATTTTCGAACGAAAGAGGAATATGGCGTCATCGTCGGCAATCCTCCTTATAGTGAACGATTAGGAGAAAAGGAAGAAGTAGAACAGTTATATCGGGAAATGGGAAAAACATTCGCTGCACTCGATACGTGGTCGATTTATATATTGACCTCTCACCGCCATTTTGAGCAATTGTACGGGAAGCAAGCGACAAAACGTCGAAAACTATTTAACGGTTTCATTGAAACACAATATTATCAATTTTGGGGACCTCGTCCACCACGTTATTAGAAAAAGCTGTCTTGTTGGCAGCTTTTTCTTTTCAACTTCATTGACTTCTTTCCTTTTTTGAACGATAATTAATGTTTGTGTACTTCGTTTAAATTGATGGAGGGACTAAAAAAGTATGAGCAAATATCCGTTTGCATTAAGTAAAAATGAAAATTTTTTTGATAAATTAAATGAATGGATCGGGGACGTATTTTACGATATTTTACCAGAAGCAGGTTTTGAATTACGTGATGAGCAAATTTTTATGGCATTTCAACTTGAGCGAGCGTTTAAAGAGAAAAAAGTGATGTTTGCTGAAGCCGGAGTAGGAACAGGAAAAACGATTGTATATTTACTTTACGCCATTTGCTATGCACGATATATCGGAAAACCTGCCATCATTGCATGTGCAGATGAAACATTAATTGAACAGCTTGTAAAAAAAGAAGGAGATATTGCTAAAATTTCACGCGTTTTAAACATAAACATCGACGTTCGCCTAGCGAAGTCGCCCGATCAATATTTATGTTTAAACAAATTAGACGATATATTGATGACGGAAGAAGAGGAATTATATGAACAAATTTTTGACGAATTGCCTTCATTTGTTCATGACCATGCTCCGCTCCAAACGTTTTACCATTATGGCGATCGAAAAGATTACGCTCACTTAAGCGATGAGCAATGGTCAAAAATTGCTTGGGATCCGTTTCAAGACTGTTTAGCGTGTGAAAAACGTCATCGTTGTGGGCAAACGTTATCGCGCGATTATTATCGCAAAGCGACGGATTTAATTATTTGTTCTCACGATTTTTATATGGAACATATTTGGACGTATGAAGCACGGAAACGTGAAGGGCAGTTACCACTTTTACCTGAAGCGAGCTGTGTCATTTTTGATGAAGGACATTTATTAGAATTTGCTGCTCAAAAAGCGTTAACATACCGTATGAAAGAGACGACGTTAGAAACGTTGCTTTCTCGTTTATTAGAAAATGATATTCGCGAACAATTAGCTTATTTAATCGAAGATACATTAGAACTTAGTACACGATTTTTTGATGAATTGATGAATCATGCTAAAGCGGTACCAGGATCCAATCGTCAAGAATTAACGTTCACTCCGTCTCTTTTACAACTAGCACAAACGTTACGAACAAAAGTTGAACAAATTGGAGACGAGCTCGTATTTGAGAGTGAGACGTATACGATCGACCATTATCAATTGAAAGTTGTTGATGAATACTTAGATCAAATTCACCATTCACTATATTTATTCATTCATAATCGAGATGCGATTACATGGCTTGAATCGTCGCTCGATGGCAACACGCTTGTTATTATGCCGAGAACAGTACAAGAAGTGTTGCGCGAAAAAGTTTTTTCTAAACATATTCCATTTATTTTTTCATCTGCTACATTATCGAATGAAAAATCATTTGATTATATGGCAAAGAGTCTAGGTATTGATGAGTATTTATCATTTCATGTTGATTCTCCATTTGATTATGAGGAACAAATGACAATTTACATGCCGATATTTGAAAATAACGAACGCATATTTGAAAAGAAATACGCATACGCTATCGAAAAAATTCGGGAAACAAACGGGCGTGCACTTGTGTTGTTTCCAACGCGTGAACAATTAAATGAATTTAAAGCTCGTGCTCAGCAAGAAGAAGGATTCACCTTTTTATTTGAAGGGGATCAAGAAATTAGCGAACTTGTTTCCCGTTTTCAAAATGAAGAAGAAACAATTTTATGTGCCCAACATTTATGGGAAGGATTAGACATTCCTGGTCCGTCACTAAGCAACGTCATCATTTGGGCGCTCCCTTATCCGCCAAATGACCCTGTTTTTCAAGCGAAACGAAAACAAACAGACAATCCATTTTGGGAAGTGGACGTTCCGTATATGATTTTACGATTACGACAAGGGGTAGGCCGACTTATTCGCCAACGAGATGATCGGGGAATTGTATGTATTTTTGTGACAGACGATGAACCTATGCAAGTGATTGAAACAATAAAGCGTGTACTGCCGACAGACGTACATCAAAAATAAAGGAATAATTGTAAGTATTGTAGAATAACAAATACAATGGAATGGAGGGGAGAAGATGAAAAAAAATATTCAAGAAATTGAAAAACAGTTTTTGCAATATGTCAAAAAAATAATGGCATATAAAGAAGCGATTTCGCTTATGTATTGGGACTTACGTACAGGGGCGCCGAAGAAAGGGATTGACCAACGTTCGGAAGTGATCGGGATGTTATCACAAGATGTGTTTCATATGTCAACGTCCGAGCAAATGGCCGCATATATTGCGGAACTTTCAGCGAAGTCTGTACAAGAACAAGTATCGTCGGTCACTCGTTATACGTTAGCAGAATGCCAAAAAGAGTACGAACGCAACAAAAAAATTCCTGCTGATGAATACAAACAATATGTCATTTTACAATCGAAAGCAGAGAGTGTGTGGGAAGAAGCGAAAGCGAAATCTGACTTTTCGCTTTTTGAACCATACTTAAAGCAACTTGTTGATTTCACGAAACGCTTTGTCACATATTGGGGGACAAATGGACACCCATATAATACGTTATTAGATTTATACGAACCTGGTGTGACTGTCGACTTGTTAGATGATGTGTTTTCAAAATTACGCAATCATATTGTTCCGCTCGTTCAACAAATTAACGAGTCGCGACACAAGCCGGAAACGAATTTTTTATTTCAGTCATTTCCGAAAGAAAAGCAACGAGCGTTTAGTTTAGTCCTCTTAAAAGAATTAGGCTACGATTTTGATGCAGGACGACTTGATGAAACTGTACATCCTTTTGCGATAACGTTAAATGAAGGGGATGTCCGAATTACAACAAAATATGACGAAAACGATTTTCGAACAGCAGTATTTGGTACAATTCATGAATGCGGCCACGCTCTTTATGAACAGAACATCTCTAAAGAATGGGCAGGTACACCGCTTTACGATGGTACGTCGATGGGCATTCATGAGTCGCAGTCGCTGTTTTATGAAAATTTTATTGCTCGTCATTATTCGTTTTGGAAGCGATATTATAGCTTGCTACAACAATATGCTCCGCATTTTGTTGACGTTTCATTGGATGATTTTTATCGCGCAATTAATGAGTCCAAACCGTCTCTTATTCGCATTGAAGCGGATGAGTTGACGTATCCATTACATATTATCATTCGATATGAAATGGAAAAAGCGTTGTTTGATGACGCAATTGAAGTAAGAGATTTACCACATATTTGGAATGAAAAATATGAGGCGTATTTAGGTGTTCGTCCAAAACGTGATGCAGAAGGGATTCTTCAAGATGTTCATTGGGCTGGGGGAAGTTTTGGTTATTTTCCGTCATACGCCCTCGGATATATGTATGCCGCCCAGTTTAAATATGCAATGGAGAAAGAGTTGACAAATGTTGATCAGTTGATTGAAAACGGGGAATTCGGGCGTATTCGAGAGTGGCTTACAAACCATATTCACCAATATGGAAAGACGAAAAAGCCGCTTGAGATTTTGTACGAAGTAACTGGAGAGGGGTTAAATCCAACTTACTTGATTCGCTATTTGGAAGACAAATATAAACATATTTATCGATTATAAAAAACCGGGCAAACGCCCGGTTTTTTTTACCAAAGTTTAAATCCTTTTGAGCCAGGAGGTGCATTTTGGATCATATCGATAAATGGAACAGTATATGCAATTAAAATGAGTACAACAGCAATGCCGATCCATAATTTCCAGTTTTCAAATACGAGTGGTGTACGCTCAGCCTGTTCAGCAACTTCAGCAACTGGAAACTCTGTCTCGCCTTTTGGAGCGAAAAATGCTAAGTTTGTAACGATAATGAGCACAAGAATAATACCGATGAATAAGATTGTTCCTCCAACTGCTTGAGCGATTTGGTAAGGAATCCACTCTAGCGCTTGTGGTGCATCTCCGTATGTTGAAAATGCTGAACGGCGAGGAGCGCCAAGCAACCCTGCAAAGTGCATTGCACTAGACATGAAAATCATACCAATCGACCAAACGATCGTTTGAATGATCGCCAAACGGTTCATCGCTTTTGTCATGACACGTCCCGTTAAGTGCGGGATGAGCCAATATGCTGCGCCAAAAAATGTCAACACAACTGTTGTAGCTAACGTTAAATGGAAGTGACCAGTTACCCAAATTGTGTTATGAACGACTTGGTTTAATTGGTGTGATGCGTTTATAAGACCACCAGCACCGGCAGGGATAAAGAACAACATACCGATAAATGGTGCAAAGAAGCGGGCATCACCCCATGGTAATTTTCGTAACCATCCGAATAATCCTGTCGCTCCTTTTGAGCGCCCATACATTTCAAATGTTGCAAACATCGAAAACGCGGTCATGAGTGATGGAATAACGACCATAAACGTTAAGATAACTTGTAAGTATTTCCAAGCTGGATCGATTCCAGGTTCCACGAGTTGATGGTGGAAACCGACAGGAATCGAGAAAATTAAGAATAAAATGAACGACATGCGAGCAAGTGAGTCAGAAAACATTTTTCCGCCAATAATTTTTGGGATAATCGCATACCAAATCATATATGCAGGCAATAACCAGAAATATACGAGTGGGTGACCGAAATACCAGAATAATGTTCGACTCACAAGTACGTTAATACGATCGACATAACCTAATGACCAAGGAATAAGTTGGAATAATACAGTTGCTGCAACACCTAGCGAGCAAACGAGCCATAACACCATGTTAACAACAGACATGAACGTAAGTAACGGACTTACTTGACCAGGATGAGCTTTTTTCCATTTTGCATAATGAGCGAACATCGCAAATCCACTCACCCAGCTCCCGACAACAACAAGTGTTAAACCAATATAAAAACCTGCGTGTGCTTGTAGTGGTGCATAGAATGTATATAAAACAGAAGCTTCGCCAATTAAAATGTAAAAGGCAGTAATGGCTGTACCAATTGTCATGAGCCAAAAACCGACCCATCCCCAAAAGCGTGCGCGATCAGAAAGCGTTCCAGCCGTCCGACTTACAGCTGCAAATTGAAAACCGATAATGAAAAATGTAGTTAAAACGAGTCCAAGCAATACGCCATGCGTTGTTAAAATTGTATAATAGCTAATGCCTGCTGGCAATTCGAATTTTCCAGAGCGTACAAGCACCTGTAATAGACCAGCGAGTCCTCCTAACGCCAGAGCAACGAAGGCGACATAAATATGAGCCATGGCTAATTTGCCATCACGTGCATCTACTTTCCAAGTTTCGTTCATCATTGTTCAACCACCTTCACTTTCGCTGTCATTAAGTGGTGACCGGCACCGCAATATTCGTTACATAAAATGACATATTCACCGACTTTATCGAATGTTTGTGTATAGCTGCTTACATAACCAGGTTCAACCATCATATTTACGTTTGTTCCGGCCATTTCAAATCCGTGAATGACATCTTTCGTTGCTACGTTGATCGTTACTTTTGCTCCTTTTGGAATTTCGACTTGATTTGGCGTGTACGCAAATGCAGAAGCAACGATATTGAGTTGATATTCATTGTCTCCAGTTTTAACAAGACCAGGTTTATCAAATGGTGGTGTTTGATCGACTTTTTCCGGATCGATCGTTGTTAAACAGCTTGGCGGCTGTGTTCCTTGTGCGAATGCACCAACTCCTAAGACAGCTAAAAATACGAATAATGAACCGATGCCGAAAAACAGCCAAATTTTTTCATATTTATGCATGTGCATAACGTCCCGTCTCCTTTCTCTCTATAAACGATTCAAAAACAAGAAATATACGCTTACCCACGTGAAAATGAGGAAAAATCCTAAAAATAAAACAGAAGCGAGCGTTCCTTTCAATGTAGGCTCTTTCTCCACTTTTGTTTTTGGGGTGTTTGTGTTTAATTGGGTTTTCATTTTTATTCCTCCTTTCCTAAATAAACCTTAATTAGAAATGTATACACTTACATCATACAAAACAATTTGCGAAATGAAACGCTTTCTTCGTACATTTCACAAATTGTTCATTCGTTACTTTACCATCATCATAACCGTAAAAATAAGGAGTATCTGTGACTTTTGTCACACGAATTTTGTGAGGTTGTGAAAGAAGTGTGAAATATTTAGAAAAATATGGATAAAAAATAAAAAAAGAAGCTTACAAACGCAAGCTTCTCTTTGCACTTATTCGTTATCAATTGTTAAAATAAGCTGCAATTCTCCTTTATTTTCAAAGTGAATCGGTACGCGAAATGCTTTATCAAAACCGTAAATTTTTGTTTGACCAACAAGAACAGTAGGAGGAGTGATATCGATTGTAATTCCCTTTTGAGATACGATCGTTGCCAAGTTTCCTGCAATCATATTGCCGAGCTCACCGGTAAATGATTCGAGCATTTCACCTTCTAAAGGCATGCCGAACATCGTTTCTCCGATACTTCCAAATATCGTTTCATGCCCTTCAATCATAAGGCGTCCCCGTAAGTCTCCGGTCATCCCAATTAATACACTAATGGACGTTTGAGTGAAAGGTTGTGTAAACAATGAAGGTTTTTCGATTGTCATTGCTAGCGGGATGACAGAGCGAATCGATTCGATCGTTCCGTTTAAAATCGTTGTAATTTTCTCACCTAAAGCCATAACAAGACCCCTTTTTTCTTCATCATAACAAATTTTTCGTTTCGATTACATCATTTTTCGACAAATGTAGACAAAGAAAACATAAAAAAACATAGTGACGAAACAATAAATTGCGTTATAATGGAAGTGCACAACAACATACCTCCTTTCAAAACGTCGAAAGCTTTCCTCCTATTGTGGTGAGGGAGGCTTTTTTACTTAATATGTATAAAATTCCTTTATCAGAAAAATATTATCATTAATGAAAATGAAAGGATAGAGATGTATGCCGAGCATCGTTGCAGTGGAATTAGCTGAACTTCCTTACCGTGTTTCACAAAACGAGGTGATGATTGCAATCAAACGTATGTTTCAACATCGTTATGAGCATATCGATCGTCTATTATCGATTTTTGAACATGACCATATTCAATCAAGGTCATTTGTACAACCGTTACATTGGTATATGACAGCTCATTCGTTCGCTGAGAAAAATGAACTGTATATTGAACATGCCGTTCAATATGGAAAAGAAGCAATTGAACGTTGTTTACATCGCGGAAACATTCCGTTCGAAGATATTGAAGCTATTTTTTTATTTCAACGACGGGGATTGCTACACCGAGCATTGAGGCAAGAATAATGAACGAGCTGCCTTTTTCGATACATACGAAACGGATTCCTATATGGGGGCTCGGATGTGCCGGGGGAGCAGTTGGCATTGCTCGAGCGGTAGATTACTGTCGAGCATATCCAAAAGCGAAAGTGCTTGTCCTCGCGGTAGAGTTTTGCAGTCTCACTTTTCAACTTGACGATGTGTCAAAAAGCAATCTTATTGGCACATCACTATTTGCGGATGGAGTAGGTTGTGCGTGTGTTGTAGGGAATGATGTACAGTTACAAAGCATAGATCCACAGGTGATCGATATGCAATCGATATTTATGCGTAACATGGAGGATGTTATGGGGTGGGATATAAAAGATAACGGATTTTATGTGGTGTTCTCTAGGCATATTCCGACTATTATTCGTCAATCGATTGGTGAAATCGTGGAATTGTTTTTAAGAAAAAACGGGATTTGTGTTTCGCAAATTGAACATTTTGTCGTACATCCAGGTGGTAAAAAAGTGCTCGATGCCTATCAAGAGGGGTTACATATAGATGAAAATAAGTTAACTCATGCGATTCATGTTTTACGAGAGCATGGAAATATGTCGTCTGTAACTGTGCTTGCTGTTTTACAGCGTTTTTTACAACAGCCTATCACTCAACAACACGGTTTAATGATGGCGATGGGACCGGGATTTAGCTGTGAGCTTTTATTGTTAAAATGGGGAGAGAAATTATGAAATGGAAAGTATTTCTCTTTTTACTTGCTCAACGATTTGTTGAGTTGTACTGGGCAAAAAGAAATGAACGATGGATGAAGGAGAGAGGGGCGAAAGAGTTCGGGCAAAATCACTATAAACATATTGTTTGTATGCATAGTTTATTTTTTGTCTCGCTTTTGCTCGAGGGAAGGAAAAAACATGCATCTGCTTTATGGTCATTTTTGTTTAATATCTTTATCATTCTACAGCTATTTCGTTTTTGGACCATTGCTTCGCTTGGGCGGTATTGGAATACGAAAATTATTGTATTGCCAAATGCAGAACGAATACAAAAAGGACCGTATCGATGGTTTCGTCATCCGAATTACCTCGTTGTTGTTCTAGAACTCCTTGTTATTCCCCTGATGTTTCAAGCATATTGGACAGCTGTCATATTTACAGTATGGAACGTGTACCTCTTATCTATCCGTATTCGTGTAGAGGAACAGGCGCTACGTTTATTAAAATCTCCTCATAAGTAGGGGGATTTTATTTTTCTGTGAACTACAGTAAAATGAAGGTAGATTTTTTAAAAGGGGTATGGGGAAAATGCATATGACAAAAACACAATCATTGCAACAATGGTTATATCGTCTCATCGCACTTCATGACGAATTTATTAAAAGAGGTGACATGACTCAAGCAAATAAAACGAAACAATTAATTAAAAAAGTGTATCATAAAGAGTTTACGATTGCTTTTTGTGGACACTTTTCTGCAGGAAAATCTAGTTTAATTAATGAATTGATCGGTGCTCAGCTTTTACCGTCTAGTCCAATTCCGACAAGTGCAAATCTTGTGAAAGTAAAAACAGGGAAACCGTATGCGCGTGTATATTATAAATCTGGCGAACGGATTGAATATACGGCTCCTTATGATTACGACGAAGTGAAAACGTTTTGTCGGGATGGCGACGCCATTGACATGATCGAGATTAGCGATGAAACAGAGGTGATCCCGCCCGGAATAGTACTTATGGATACACCAGGTATTGATTCAACCGATGATGCTCATCGTTTGGCGACGGAGTCTGCACTTCATTTAGCGGACGTCATATTTTATGTGATGGATTACAATCATGTTCAAGCGGAATTGAACTTCGAGTTTACGAAGCGTTTGTCACAGTATGGAAAAACGCTATACTTAGTTGTGAATCAAATTGATAAACATCGTGATGAAGAACTTCTATTTTCACAGTTTACTCGTTCTGTCGAGGAATCGTTTCAGCAGTGGGGCATCACATTTGAACGAATATTTTATACGTCGCTGAAACAAAAAGATAATATATACAACGAACTTGAGACATTAAAACAATTATTGCGGTCACTTTTTGATGAAAAAGAGGAACGACTTCATCAAAACATACGTATCGCTGTCGAGCAAATGATCGACGACCATATGCAGATCGTCATCGCTCAACAGGAAGAAGAAAAGCGAAATATACGGCAGTCGCTCTCGTTTGATCATGAACATGAGCTTCTTGCAAAACTCGAAGAAATTGAGCGAGCGATTGATCATATTCATACAACGTGGACAAATGCTAGGCAACATATTGAACAACAGTTGGAAACGACGTTACACAATGCATATGTGATGCCTTATGAAACACGAGAGTATGCGCGTGCCTATTTAGAAGCGTGTCAACCTGATTTTAAAGTCGGTTTTTTATTTACAAAGCAAAAAACAGAGGAAGAACGTAAAAAGCGGTTGCATGCGTTTTATGAAGATTTACATCAAAAAATCGAAAGTCAGCTTGAATGGCACATCCGTGACTTATTGAAGCAGTTTTATCAACAATATGATGTTCACGACCATGAATTATTGCATCGTATTCAACAATTAACCGTCCCGTTTTCAGAACAATGGATTGTTGAACGAAAACAAAATCAACCAGTTGTCACAGGCGATTATGTATTAACATATACGAACGACATAGCAAACGAAATGAAACGGTTATATCGCGATGCAGCTATTCAACTTGTCGAACAAATCATTGAGAAGGGAAAAGTACAACAAAAATTGAGTATGTATCAACAACAACTCAATAAGTTGATGGGGGAACGGGCATGCTGGGAGCAATTGAAGCAACTTGCTCGTGAGCGTGAACATACGCGTCAACAATTGCAAAAAGTCGTCGAAAATGCCAATTCGTTAAGCGATGATGCTGTTTATCCGTTTGTTCATGAGACGTTTACAATAAGAACAAGCAGTGAAAGCAAAGAAGAAGTTCCACATGGAAATGAATCAGCGCAAGAACAACATCCAATTCAAACGGTGCAAATAGAAAATGAGACGACCGAGCAAATGATCGAAAAATTGCGGACGATTAGTCAAATGATCGCCCCAATTAAAGGAATGAAACAGCTAGCAAATGAAATGGAAGTAAAAGTTCAGCAGCTTCAACGACGGACGTTTACGATTGCTTTGTTTGGCGCCTTTAGCGCAGGAAAATCTTCATTTGCAAACGCGTTAATCGGTGAACATGTCTTACCTGTTTCGCCACATCCGACGACGGCAACTATTAACAAAATTGTTCCACCAACAGGTGATCGTCCGCATGGAACCGTTGTCGTACAAGTAAAAACGGAACAGCAGCTTTTAAACGATTTACAACACTCTTTGCGCTTTTTCGGTATGCAAGTTCATTCATTACAAGAGGCGATCGAAGAAAGTAAAAAAGCTATTCGTAATGAAGCTGTTGATGCTAAGGAACGAGTGCATTGGGCGTTTTTACAAGCCGTTGTGCACGGGTATGAACAAATGAAAGAAAAGCTTGGACAATTGCTTACGATTTCACTTCAGCAATTTCATGAATATGTAGCGAATGAAACAAAATCGTGTTTTGTTGAATGGATTGAGCTATATTATGATTGCCCATTAACGCGTGAAAACATTATTCTTGTCGATACACCAGGCGCGGACTCTGTTAACGCTCGTCATACAGGAGTTGCATTTAACTACATTAAAAATGCTGATGCGATTTTCTTTGTCACATACTATAACCATGCGTTTTCAAAAGCGGATCGCGAATTTTTAATTCAGCTTGGTCGAGTAAAGGATACGTTTAGTTTAGATAAGATGTTTTTCATCATTAATGCAGCGGATTTAGCACATACAACAGAGGAATTACAAGCTGTTGTTCACTATGTGAAAGATCAGCTTTTACAATTTGGTATTCGTCATCCTCGTCTTTTTTCGCTATCAAGTAAATGGGCGCTCGCAGAAAAGAACGGAGAATTGTGGAAACATGATGTGCTATCCAATTCGGGAATGGACGCATTTGAGCAGGCGTTTTACCCGTTTATTCATCAAGAGCTTAGCTCGCTAGCGCTTGCTTCCGCTCGTTTGCAAATAAAACAAGCGCAAAAGCGACTAGCAGAATATATTGCAGAAGCAAAACAAAGCGATGAAACGAAACGTAAAAAGTTGCACATATTGCACCAAGAGCAACAACAGCTTGAGCGGATTATCGAACAATACGAAGCAAATCACGACGTTCATGCGATCGAGCAAGAATTAAATGAATTAGTTTATTATATTCAACAGCGCGTCTTTTTTCGTTTACCGGATTGGTTTAAAGAGTCGTTCAATCCTTCTGTTCTTCATGATCGACAGAGCAACATAAAAAAAGCGTTACAATTATGTTTGGATGAATTTTTATATTCCATTGGATTTGATTTGGCGCAAGAAATGCGTGCAACTAGTTTGCGAATCGAAGCATTTATAAGCAAACGTTATGATCTTCATTTTATGGCGTTAGAAAAACAATGGAAGGAAGTTCATGATCTCATTGTAACAAAAGCGGATCTTCCTGTTTTTCCAACAATGGAATTTCCACTTGCTTTTGAACAACTAGATCGCAACATATTTAAAAAGGCATTAGCGTTGTATAAAAACGCAAAATCATTTTTTGAAAAAGATGAAAAACGATTGATGAAAGAAGAATTGGAACGGCAATTGCATGAACCGGTAAAAGCATATATAACTGAGCAGAAAAAGCGTTTGCTTGTTCACTATAAGGAGCAATGGAATATAATGATTGAGCAACTTCACCATCATATGCGTGAGCAATTGAATGAACATTTCACCGGTTTAAGTGCTGCTTTAACAGCCCAAGCGTCAATAGATGAATTACAACATATTTATGACACGATTGGAGGAATGAATAATGACTGAAGTTCACCAAGCGATTACAGCGCATTCGCAAAAACAACACGCACTCGTTCGGGCATTTGTCGAGCTAAATACGAAACGGGAAACATATATTGAAGAAGCCATTGCCTTATGTCAACGAGGAGAGTCATTTTCTGTACAAAAAATTAATGAAGTGACAAAACAAATAAATGAACTAGCGAAAAATGGAATTGTACCACAGCGAAAATATGTAACAGTTGACATGGTAAAGGAGTATGTCCAAAAATTAAATAACAAATCGTCGTAGTGTGAAACGTCCCGTTCGCGCATACTATCTGTGCATCATGTATAAAAGGAGGATAAAGCGATGGGACGAACAAAATTTGGAAATGCTAATGCTCAACGAAATAATAATGCGAAGCATAAAAACGAATTAAAAACGGAATTTGCTTCATATGCTGAAGTGGAAGTAAAAAAAATGAGCAATGAGCATAAAAATATTCGATAAGGAGGCGCACATGCGCCTTTTCTTATGAGATGACAAATAGAAGGGTAGGTATGTTGATGAAAAAGTGGATGGCCATCATCGTTTTATTTAGTTTTTTTGCATATATGCTTTGGGAACATACGGCGGAGAGACAAACAATCAAAACAGGTATTCATATTGGCATGAAGGCCCCAAACTTTTCTTTAAAAACGATTGATGGGAAAACCGTACAACTTTCACAATTACGCGGAAAAGCAGTTATTGTGAATTTTTGGGCAACATGGTGTCCGCCTTGTCGTGCAGAAATGCCAGATATGCAGACATTTTATGAACAGTATTATAGACAAGTAGAAATTGTAGCCGTAAATGTGATGGTGCGAGATTCGCAAGAAAAAGTACGTGAGTTTATTAAGGATTACCATTTAACGTTTCCAGTTGTGCTAGATGTTGATGGCAATGTGATGAAACAATATGACATTCAACCGATTCCAACATCGTTTATTATCGACCGTCAAGGAATAATTCGCGAAAAACAAATCGGTCCTATGTCATATGAGCAAATGGTACAGTATGCAGAAAAATGGGGAAAATAGCCGAGGAGTCGGCTATTTTTTGTATATTTTTCATTATGTTTGGAAAAGATAGAAAAAAACAAAAAGTAGGTGAATACATCATGCGAAAAATAAGAAAACGGACATTTGCAGAACTCGTCATGGAAAATAAAAGACAACTATTAAATGATGTCAGCGCATTAGAAAAACTGGAAGAAAAAATGGAAACACGTTGGCTTCATAAAGCAGAGTAATATAGCCATACTATGAGGGAGAGGGGGATGAAAAATGGGTAATCCAAAAAGTAATCAACAGCCATTTGTGCCGCAACATATCGGAACGAAACCGCGATCAGCAGGTGGCAATAAAGGAAAGCAAATGCAAGATCAATCTGGTCAACATCCACAAGTCATTCAAACGAAGGGTGAGTAAGGGCGAATATTCGCCCTTATATAGTTTACATAATTAAATTATGATAAACAATAAAATTTGTATAACATGAAGAAAAACGTGCACGATAAAAAATGTACATTTTACTTTCACAAGGAGGATGATAACATGAGACCGAATGAAGATGATCGTCGCGACAATGTAGAAAAATTACAGGACATGGTACAAAATACGCTTGAGAATATTGAAAGAGCGGAAGAAACGATGGCGTCTGCTAGTCCAGAGGAGCGTGAGAAAATTAGGGAAAAAAATCATCGCCGTGAAGAAGCAATTGAGGCGATGCGAGCAGAGATTAAAGACGAGGCAAGAGCACGAGAAAAAGGATACGAATTGTAAAAGCCGCATATGTGCGGCTCTTTTTTTCTGCTTTTCCTATGTTTATGGTAAAATAGTGATAAAGTATCGTTATGTTGGAGAGTGAGAAATGATGGTCATTTCACAAAAAGAGATTGAAGTGCGTTACGCAGAAACGGATCAAATGGGGGTTGTTTATCATGCGAATTACTTAATTTGGTTAGAAATGGGACGAGCTCATTTTATTCAACAGCTTGGTTTTCAATATGCTGATATGGAGAAAAGAGGGATTGTGTCCCCAGTTATTGATTTACAAATTTCTTATAAGAAGCCGTTACGATACGGGGAAATAGCTACGATTAAAACGTGGGTGGAATCATATGATGGTATTCGGGTTGTTTATGGATACGAAGTATTGACCCCGACAAATGAAATCGCAGCAACAGCAACTTCAAAACATGTTTGTGTGACAAAAGAAACGTTTCAACCAGTTTTAATCAGAAAATATTTTCCAGATTGGCACGAGGCATACGAGCGGGCAAAAAAAAGATAAAGGCGGGATCCCCCGCTTTTATCTATATGTGAATACCGGCTCGTTTTGCTTTTCATCAAATTCAATATGTAAATCGTGACCGTCAAAATACCACATATCGTTTTGTTCAATAAAAAAGATGACGCCGTTTTTTTCTAGTGCAACCGCAGCATCGATCGGCTCTTCCTTATTTACTCCTAAAGAAAAACCTTTTTGTACATTGCTACATCCGCCATATCGAGCAAAAAAACGAACATAGTCCCCGCGCTGTAATTGAAGTTCTTCTTTATACCACTGAAATGCTTGATCACATATAGATATGTTCATGACATTCACCACCTTTCATAAATGATTATAAAAGAACGAGAAATATTTTTCTATTTTGTACATGCCATTCGAGAAAAAATAAAAAATGAACTATACAAATGGTGGCAAAACATGTATCATTAATCCGTAATGATTGTGAAAACGAAAGGAGTGACAGTTCCGTTATGAGCAGGACGAGTAAAAATGAACCAGAACCAGCAATAATAGGGGAAGTAGCTTCGTTTTTTGGCGCTGGAACGTACTGCTCACAAACGAAACAGGCGCTCCAACGGCAAAAAAGTGGCGCTTACCTCTAGTAGAGAAGATAGGGGGATCACGCCATGATGAACATTTATTTATCGAATGACCAAGGAAAATTAGAAGAAATTCACGAACTAAAAAATGGTTGTTGGGTAAACCTCATTTCTCCAACGGAGAGTGAAATTCGCTACATTGCAGAACATCTCAATATTCCCATCGATTCTATTAAAGATGCACTCGATGATGAAGAGCGTTCACGCATCGAAAAAGAAGATAACCATGTACTCATCATCGTAGACATCCCAATTATTACGTACGATGAAGGAAATATTCCAACATATGAAACCATTCCAATTGGAATGATTATTACAAATATATGTTTTATCACCGTTTGCCTTCAAGAAAACCCGATTTTTGAAGAGTTTACAAAGAACAAGGTGAAAAATTTTTATACGTATATGAAAACGCGTTTTGCGTTACAAATGTTATATATGATTTCTACGTATTATTTAAGATATTTAAAGCAAATTAATCGAAAAACGAGCGAAATTGAAAAACAGCTACATCAATCGATGCAAAATAAAGAGTTGTTTTCTTTGCTTAGTTTAGAAAAAAGCCTTGTTTATTTTACGACATCGTTAAAAGCGAACAATATTGTGATGGAACGATTGCTTCGTTTAAATTATTTACGGATGTATGAAGACGATCAAGAATTGTTAGAAGATGTCATTATTGAAAACAAGCAAGCCATTGAAATGACAGAAGTATATAGCAGCATTTTAAGTGGAATGATGGATGCCTTCGCTTCTGTTATTTCAAACAACTTAAACATCGTCATGAAATTTTTAGCTGCGATTACAATTGTTATTTCCTTTCCAACGATGGTAACAAGTTTTTATGGGATGAACGTTCCGATCCCATATCAAGATACACCGTATGCATATTTAGTTGCTTTAGGCATTTCTTTCGTGCTTTCAAGTATTACGGCGTTTGTTTTTTGGAAGAAGCGTTATTTTTAAAAGAACGGCACGTACCGTTCTTTTTTTTGTTTTAAATAAAAACGAACATTCTATAAAAAAATAAAAAAAAAAGATCGTTTTTTATTGACTGATTATGTGCTATTTAGTATATTAACATTCGGAAAACGGAAGGTGAGGGATGAATGATGAACAATCGTTACGATGTAATTGTTGTTGGGGCAGGTCCGACAGGGATTTTCACTTGTTATGAATTGACATTAAAATTACGAGGGGCACGTGTGCTGTTAATTGATAAAGGGCACGATATTTATAAACGAAATTGTCCGATTTTGCAGAAGAAGATTGAAAAATGTCCGCCACCAGCTGGAAAAAAAGATTACGCAGGTTGTTTACCTGCTTGTTCGATTACAAATGGATTTGGTGGGGCAGGAGCTTATTCCGATGGTAAGTTTAACATTACGAGCGAGTTTGGTGGATGGATGACAGACTATTTACCTGATTCAACGGTGTTACAACTCATTCGTTATGTGGACGAAATTAACTTGAAACATGGTGCAACGCGTACGTTGACCGATCCATTGACAGATGAAGTGAGAAAAATTGAAAAGCGTGCTTATGCTGCTGGATTGAAATTGTTGCGCGCACAAGTTCGTCATCTCGGTACAGAACAAAATTTAGAAATTTTAAAGAGCATATATGAATATTTACGTACCCATATTGATATGATGTTCAAAACGGAAGTAAGCGATATTTTGACGGAAAAAATAAATGGCACGCATCATGTAAAAGGAATTCAATTAAAAAATGGACATATGTTATATGCCGATCGTGTCGTCATCGCTCCAGGACGTGATGGCTCTGCTTGGTTAACAAACATATTGAAGCGTCGTGGGTTGAAAATGATCAATAATCAAGTCGATATTGGCGTTCGTGTCGAAACGTCTAACGTCGTTATGGAGGAAATTAATACACATTTGTATGAGGGGAAGTTTATTTTTAACACATCCGTCGGAACACAAGTTCGGACATTTTGTAGTAACCCTTCTGGTCATGTTGTTGTCGAAAATCATTCAGGGATTATGCTTGCAAATGGTCATGCGTATAAAGACCCAAAACTAGGAAGCAACAATACAAACTTTGCTCTTCTTGTTTCTCATAAATTTTCAGATCCGTTCGATCAACCGAACGAATACGCCCAGCAAATTTCTCGTTTAGCGAATGCATTATCTAACGGCGGCATTATTGTACAAAAATACGGAGATATTTTAAAAGGGAGACGCTCAACAGAAAAACGGATTAAAGAAGGATTCATCGAACCAACGTTAAAGGAGGCTGTTCCTGGAGATTTAGGGCTCGTTCTTCCATATAACACAATGAAAAGTTTAATTGAAATGACAGAAGCACTAAACGCTGTAACCCCAGGCATTGCTTCAGAACATACACTTTTTTACGGAGTAGAGGCAAAGTTTTATTCTGCCCGTCCAAAATTAAATGAACGTTTTGAAACAGAAATCTCAGGGCTATATGTTGGAGGAGACGGCGCAGGAATTACACGCGGTCTGGCGCAAGCGGGGGCATGTGGGGTATGGATTGCCCGAAATATTGTCGAAACGTCTAACTAGCGAAGGTTGTTCGCTAGTTTTTTTGTTAACTAAAATAAAAATAATGTTGACATATAACTTCTAATCGAATACGATTATTGGTAATTAGAAGTAAAAGGGGGAGAACAATGGATTGGTTACTATTGGCAAATCGTGTGTTAGATGGGGAAGACATTACAGATGATGAGGCGCTTGCAATATTAAATTGTCCCGATGATGAGCTATTGCTATTGTTGCAAGGTGCTTATCGCATCCGTAAAACGTACTACGGAAATAAAGTGAAATTAAATATGATTATGAATGCAAAGTCGGGATTGTGTCCAGAAAATTGCGGATATTGTTCCCAATCTTCTATATCAACAGCCCCGATTCCGACATATAAAATGGTAAACAAAGAGACAATTTTGCAAGGTGCCAAGCGAGCGTATAAGGCCAAAATAGGAACATACTGCATCGTTGCAAGCGGAAGAGGACCGAGCGATAAAGAAATTGATATCGTTGTATCTGCGGTTAAAGAAATTAAAGAAACGTACGGCTTAAAAGTATGTGCCTGTTTAGGAATACTAAAGCCAGAACAAGCGTTGCGCTTAAAAGAAGCAGGTGTGGATCGCTACAATCATAATATTAATACGTCAAAAGAACATCATCCTCATATTACGACTTCCCATACATACGATGATCGGGTACGTACGGTAGAAACGGTCAAGGAAGCAGGGATGTCTCCATGTTCAGGTGTGATTATCGGTATGAAAGAAACAAAACAAGATGTGATCGCAATGGCGAGAAGTTTAAAAGCGTTAGATGCGGATTCAATCCCTGTAAATTTCCTTCATGCGATTGATGGAACGCCGTTAGAGGGGACAAAAGAACTAAATCCACGTTACTGCTTAAAAGTATTAGCATTATTTCGATACATTAACCCTACGAAAGAAATTCGTATTTCTGGAGGGAGAGAAGTAAACTTACGTAGTTTGCAACCACTCGGCTTGTATGCTGCGAACTCCATTTTTGTTGGCGATTACTTAACGACTGCCGGACAAGAAAAACATGCTGATTTTCAAATGCTTGAAGATTTAGGATTTGATATTGATTTTGCCCCAGCATCTTATGCGAGATAAAAAAGCCGACGTTGTGTGTCGGCTTTTTTATCTGTACATATACTATTACTAATTACGATGCTCAACATTGGAGTGAAGTTCATGTGATATCTCGAAAATTTGAAAACGAGCGATTGCGTCGAAAACAAGAAGAAAAAGAGATTATTGACGGTTTACTAGATATTTATAACGATTACAAGTGGTTGTACGAACGATTTGGTGATGAACAGTACGAACAGATGATGGAACAAATCATTGAGCAATTAAAAAAGTTTACCCGACGGAGACGACGCGAATGAAATTATATGCATTGCGATAATACGTATATGAAATAAGGAATACAGAAAAAGAGTATGATATAGAATAATACATTCGTGATCGTCTCCATCCATTGATCAATTCGTTCGCTCATAAGCTTGCCCTCCGTTCCTTTTTACTTCCAACGTATGTGTACATAGCGGTAAATATACATAAAAACGGCTGACATAAATGGATCATTTTTTCATAACATAATACAAAGGGGGCGATGTTGTGAAAGAAATTGAAGTTGTGATCGATACGGAGGAAATTGCGGAGTTCTTTTACAATGAACTTGTTCGGCGAGGGTTTGTCCCAACAGAGCGTGAAATGGAAGAAATAGCAGATATTATGTTTGATTATTTGATCGAAAAAAGTATTATTGATGAGGAAGTAATTGATGAATAAAACGGCGGATGTCCCGTCGTTTTTTTGCTTGAAATTTGAAACATTTTCTTTTTTTATTCGTACAACATAGTGTACTGATAAATAAGAGGAGGGTTTTTATGGGTCTGTTTAATAAAGTTTTAGCGAGTATTGGGATTGGTGCGGCGAAAGTAGATACAAAGTTGCATGAGTCACATTTATTGCTCGGTGAAAGTGTGACTGGGGTTGTAGAGGTAACGGGAGGAAATATAGAACAACAAATTGATGATATATATTTATCTCTCTGCGCTACATATACAAAAGAAGTAGATGATCGCAAAGTAACGAAGCAAGCAATTGTTGAAAAATGGAAAATTGCCCAATCATTCAAAATTCGTGCTGGAGAAAAGAAAGAATTTCCATTTTCTTTTTCCCTTCCGCTTGACACACCAATTACAGTTGGAAAAACAAGAGTGTGGTTACACACAGGACTTGACATAAAAAATGCTGTCGATCCGACAGATGAAGATTACATTCGTGTTCAACCTAATCGGATGATGAACGAAGTATTTCGAGCGATGGAAAACTTAGGCTTCCGCTTAAAAGAAGCCGAATGTAAAGAAGCTCCTTATCGTATTGGTAAGCGACTTCCTTTTGTTCAAGAGTTTGAGTTTGTACCAGTTCGAGGAGAATTTCATGGGAAGCTTGATGAAGTGGAAATCATTTTTTTTGCCCAAGGGGCAAATGCGTTTGAATTGCTTATTCAGGTGGATCGACGTGCGCGAGGGCTGGCTGGATTGTTTGCGGAAGCACTCGATTTAGATGAGACGTTCATTCGCGTGACGATTAATGAACAGCACATCCAAACATTACAAACAGATCTTGCTTCACTTATTCGACGATACGCTTAAAAAGACTGGGAGCCCCCGGTCTTTTTTTATGTATAATTATGTCGGAATTTTATATGTATTCGACAAAAATAGTAAAAAAATGAAAAAGGAATCGACAAAACGAATCGCTAATAGTTACAAAAAGAAAAAAGGGAGTGGATATTGGTGATTCGGATGTTTATGGAGAAAATATTAAAATCAACGCAATGTTATGATGTAACGCTTTTTCAAACCCCACAATTTGGTCAAATAAAAGGGTATCGGCAAGTATATCGCTTAACAGTAAACGGAGAAGATCACGATGACGTATTAGCAGAAGTTTATCGAATATTTAACGTTCCTGATCTAGTGCCGAAAGATTATGATGCACGCTATGTAGGGACAGGCGACATCTTGCTCATTGACGAAGGAAGATATGGACAATTTTTTTATCGCTTAAGCCCAGATGGATGGGAGCGTATTCACCGTATGCATGTGCGTTAAAAAATGTCTTTAAATGTTCACAAAATTGTGCTATATTGTATATAGACAATGAGCACAAGGTTAGAGTATGATAAAAAATTCCCCTTGTGCGTGCAAGGGGATTATTTTTTTCGTTTATCAGCATTGTACTCTTTATCGTGTGCTTCAGCTTCAGCGATCAATGTTTCTTTCGGAACATGGTTATTTTTCTTTGGGCTATTGATGCGGTTACGATGTTTTTTTCCCAATTGGAAACCTCCTTTACGTGTAGTTACATCCATTAACATCGACAACATCATAAAAAATATACATACAGGGTGGGAAAAACGATGTTTGCATTTATGATTTCTTCCATCGTCGGAATTGTTGCGATTTTTTGTTCCTTGTTTATTAAATTCGAATTAGAGCGGCTCATTGGGCGGAGAAAGAAAATTTTCCTCCTTCATTTGGCAAACATTAGCATCACTAACGTGGTGATTGCAAGCGCTTACTATGTGTTTAGTGGAATGTTTGAAACAAGCGAGCACCCATTTTACCTCATTTATTTAGCGTCTTTAGAAGCGGTGTTACCAATTTATGTTGTTTGTTATTTAATATATGAACATTATGAGCAAGCAAAGAAAAAATATGTTGTAAGTGAAGATAAAAAGGTTTTATACGTGAAACCAAAGTATTTTCGCAAAATATCGTAAAGAGGGGAATCCCCTCTTTTTTTATACATGAAAAACAATGCTTTAGTGAAACATAGGAGTGTGGTATAGTATATATGCAACGATAAAGATTAAAGGAGGATACATATGAGTGTTCATATTGGAGCAAAAGAACACGAGATTGCAGATAAAATTTTACTTCCAGGAGATCCACTTCGCGCAAAATATATCGCTGAAACGTTTTTAGAGGGAGCTACTTGCTATAATCAAGTTCGCGGTATGTTAGGATTTACAGGTACATATAAAGGCCATCGTATTTCCGTTCAAGGAACAGGTATGGGTGTACCATCTATTTCTATTTATATTACAGAACTTATGCAAAGCTACAACGTTCAAACATTAATTCGCGTCGGAACATGTGGTGCTATTCAAAAAGATGTAAAAGTTCGTGATGTCATTTTAGCGATGACATCGTCAACCGATTCCCAAATGAATCGCATGACGTTCGGAGGAATTGATTACGCTCCGACAGCTAACTTTGACTTGTTAAAAACAGCGTACGAAATTGGAAAAGAAAAAGGATTACAACTAAAAGTTGGCAGTGTATTTACAGCTGATATGTTTTATAATGAAAATGCACAATTTGAAAAACTGGCACGATACGGTGTACTGGCTGTAGAGATGGAAACAACAGCGCTTTATACATTAGCCGCTAAATTTGGCAGAAAAGCATTATCGGTATTAACAGTAAGCGATCACATTTTAACAGGGGAAGAGACAACGGCTGAAGAGCGCCAAACAACATTTAACGAAATGATCGAAGTCGCTCTTGAAACAGCGATTCGCCAATAAACTAAAAAATAAAGAAAGCTCCTGCGAATCATTTTCCTCGCGGAGCTTTCTTCTATTCGTGAGGGAGAAAAAGATGAAAAAATGGTTATGTTGTTTTTTGATAATAACTAGTGGCTGTCAATCCTTTGGATCACTTGAGCAGGAACCGAGACCGTCTAAGCCTCCTGTCCAAGCTGAGCAGCCGACGCCATCTTCTGAAACACCCACACTACCTTCTGAACAACAAGAACAAGAAGAGCTTGTACTTGAAGAACGATTTTGGAATCAAATCGAAGTGCAAAATGGGGTAAAAGTCATTATAAATCCAGATAATATACTAGCTTTAGTAAATAAGGAGCAGCAATTACCTGCTGACTACAAGCCGGCTGACTTAGTTATTCCAAATGTTCCGTTTACGTTTAAAGAAACGGATGTTGAAAAACGACACATGCGTGCAGAAGCTGCAAAAGCGTTAGAAGCAATGTTTACAGCAGCGAAACAACAACAAGTTTTGTTATATGCTGTATCTGGCTATCGTTCGTATGAACGGCAACAACAGTTGTTTACATTTGAAGTTCAACGATTAGGAGAAGAAAAAGCAGTTGTTGCCGTTGCGATGCCTGGGAAAAGTGAACATCAAACCGGATTAGCGATGGATATTACAAGTCCAAGTGTTCAATATGCCATTACCCCTGCTTTTGGTGACACGCGAGAAGGAAAGTGGGTAGCTGAGCATGCGCATGAATTTGGTTTTATTATTCGCTATCCGAAAGGAAAAGAGCATATTACAAAATATCAATACGAGCCTTGGCATTTGCGTTATGTCGGCGTGAAGGCAGCCAAAATTATTTATGAAAAACAAATCACGCTAGAGGAATATTTTCAAATTGTAAAGAAAATGTAAAGTTATACACATTTGAATACACGATATTGTTCAAACACACGAGCAAGTTTTGTAGAAATATAAATGTATATTTCTGACCGATATACTGCACTTAGTGCTTGACGGAAATGCATTTGTTTAACGAATAAATCAATTTGATGTTTAGCGTATTTCATCGCCTGGTGTTGTGAAATAATTTGTTTTTTCATAATTTTCAACTCAATTTCTGTCAATAAGGAGACAGAAAAGCGAAGGATTGCTGCCTCTGTTTGGCCGATAAATTGCGAAATCATCGTTCTCATTCCTCCTTCGAGCGTATTTACAATTTTGAAATATACTTTATGTTAAAGCCGATGATAAAATCCCCAATATAGCCGGAATAAAATTCCCCACTTACAATAGAACCATAGTGTCAACGAGAGGAGCTATGGTTCATGATTACGAGAGGGGAATTTTTTATGATCAAAGA